>CAZENL010000083.1:0-13222 GCA_964513505.1 uncultured Anaerolineaceae bacterium | reverse complement strand
GCCTGGATCCCGGCACGGAAGATCTCGGTCATGTAGGCGCCGTAGTTGAACGCCAAGGCGAAGATGCCGAGCTCGATGGCCGGAACCTTGGCCGCCTCCGGAATGATCTGAGGCAACGCCAGGTAGACGAAGATCACCTGCACGATGAGTGGCGTCCCGCGGACGATCGAGACGTACAAGGTCGCCACGGCATAGACGGTGGCGTGCTTGGACAATCGCCCAAGGGCGCCCAGCACCGCGAAGACCACCGCCAGCACGATCGAGACGATGGCGACCAGGATGGTGATCCCGGCACCGCCCAGGATGAAGCGCCACCAGGTCGAGACGAAGCCGACATCGAACTTCCCGCCGGAGACCAGCAGGTAGACGAAGCCTCCGACCAGCACGACCCACGCGGCGACGAAGGTCAGCCGGAAACGCAGCGAGGCGCGGCTGCGCGCCAGCCGAATCTGTTCCACGACCGAGGCAGGTTCCGGCAACAGAGCGGCGTGCTGCGTCCCGCGAGGGATCACCTAACGCAACCTCCGCTGCCGGAGTCGCCCCGGCCGTGGAGCCATGGCTTCAGCGAGCCGGCGAGCCCGTCCTCAGCCGCCGACCTTGTTGGTCAGGTCCGCCCCGAACCACTTTGTCGAGAGGGTGGTCAGCGTGCCATCCGCGTGCATGTCGCCGACGATCTTGTCGACGGCCGCCAGGAACGCGGCGTCGTCCGGGCCGCTCTTGTCGAACGCCACGGCCAGCGGCTCGTAGAAGACCGGGTCGCCGACCTTGGTGACGGGCAGGCCACCCGCGATTGCCCCGTCGACCGTCGTCCCTGAACTGAGCCAGCCGTCGAAGTCGGCACGGCCGGCCTTCCAGGCCTCCGGGCACTTGTCGTCCGAGGAGAGCGTGGTCGCGGTTGCCCCGGCGGGCGGTTTGGTCTGCGGCGAGTCGGTGCCGAAATCGAGCGTCCCCTGGAGCCAGTACAGGTAGGTCGTGGATTCGCCGACGCAGATCACCTTGCCGGCCAGACCATCAAGCGTCGTGATGCCGCTGCCGGTCTTGACCGCCATCTGCGCGGGCGTGTAGTAGTAGGGCTGGGTGAAGTCGAGCACCTTCTGGCGTGCCGAGGTGACCGTCATCGATCCGACGCTCATGTCCCAGCGTCCGGACCAGGAGCCGGCCGTGATGGCGGCCCAGGTGGGCGCAATGAACTGGATCTGGACTCCGAGACGTTTGGCGATCTCGCTGCCAACCGCGATGTCGAAGCCGGTGTAGTTGCCGTCAGTGTCGAGGAACGACTGGGGCTTGTAGTCCGGGTCCGTGGACATCTCGATGTACCCGCGCGACTTGATGATGGACAGCAGGTCGTTGGCGTTCGGCGACGGAGTCACTTCCGGGGTGATCTCGGGCGTTGCGGTGACTTCGGGAGTCGCGGGAACCGGGGTTGGCGTCGCGGCCGCGCTCGTTGCGGGTGCCGCCGTCGGGCTGGCCGGGACGGCCGGCGCGACGGTTGGGGCGGCGGTTGGAGCGAGTGTCACGTTGGCAGTGGGCGCCACTGTGGCGACGCCGGCGCCACAGGCACTCAGCAAAAGCCCGGCGGAGATGAGGGTGGTGAGGAGCCGTCCGGGTCCTCGAGACATGAGCATTCTCCTCCTGACCATTGGGTGCCGAGTCTTCCCCACCGGCGCCACTGTGCGGCAGATGGTGGCATACGCTGCAAGAGGTTGAAACAGGTCCGCGGCGCCAGCCGCCGAACCGTCCTCGTCACGCACCTGTAACGCTGCCGTCCGGGTCGCTGGCGCGACGCCCATGAGTGATGGCGCACGCTGCGAGGGTGACGCGATCGCGTGTGCGATCGATAGCTTCGGACCGGTCGGACACCCTCTGAGGGGAGGCCATCGCTTCGGCGACAGCCATAGCCCGGCCGGTCCCCAACGCCAGGCACCCGCCTCCGAGGTAGCCATGCGGAGTCGCTCCGGCGGACAGTCTGCGCACAGACGCGCGCCGGCCCGCGGACGAACGTGACGGTGGACGTCGTACCCGGCACACCGCGCGCATACATCCAGCAGGCCTTGCTGCAGGTGAGTGCCGTCGGCAGGGACCGCCAGGGCCAGTTGGCGCCCGAAGTCGCAGGAGCGATCAAGGCGTTCCGCGAGTGCGGCTGGGAGGTTGTGGTCGTCGGCGGCACGACCGCCCTGGATGCGGCGGATCTTGGCGCCGCCTGGCGCCGTTCGATCGATGAACGCGACCCCGGGGCATGGCTGCTGACGGACCAGGTGAGCGACGATCGCTGGGCGCGCCCGCTGGGAATTCGCACTGCCCTGGTGGGGCCTCACGCGGATCGCCAGGACGGCCCGGCTCGATGCGACGCCACCTACCGCGACCTGCGCACGGCTGCCCTGGAGATCCTCGCCAAGGAAGCTCAGACCTCAAGGGACGCCCCGTCGCACGGCGGCTGATCGGGGCCTGACACGAAGCTGCAACGAGACACTGGATCTGACACGCGCCCGCCACACACCCCGCTGTCACAATCAACGGGGGCGGCGCGTGATCCGCGTCGTGGAGCAGCCGCCGGGGCGTGGGCGATATCCGCCGGGCGCATGCGGCTGATTCGGTTCGGAGGGCTCAGTTGACGACGCAACCCCTGGTTCTGGTGGCCGATGACGAGCCACGCATCACCAAGCTGGTGTCCATCTCCCTCGGCGAAGAAGGCTTCCGCGTGATCGTCGCCAGTGGCGGCGAGGAAGCGCTCAGAAAGGCGGAGGAGTACCGACCGGACGTGGTGCTGCTGGACATCGTCATGCCGGACCTGGACGGCATCGAGGTCATGCGCCAGCTTCGCGAGCGGCGTCCCGTGCCGGTGATCCTGTTGACCGCCAAAGGTTCCACGGCGGACAAGGCCAAGGGCCTGGACCTCGGAGCGGACGATTACGTGGCCAAGCCGTTCCACCCGGACGAGCTGGCGGCACGCGTGCGGGCAGTCATCCGCCGCTACTCAGGCGCCACGCCGGGGGCCGGCGTGGTCAAGTTCGACGACGTCGAGATCGACCTCGAGCGGCGCATGGTGACGCGCAACGGAGAGCTCGTGCAGCTTTCGCGCACCGAGTGGCTGCTCCTCCAGCACCTGGCGGCCAACGCGGGCAAGGTGGTGTTGCACACCGAGTTGCTCACCAAGGTCTGGGGCCCCGAATACCGCGACGACCTGCAATACCTCCGCGTCTGGGTCAGCCGCGTGCGCCGCAAGCTGGGTGCCGCGCCCGGTGAAGCCGGCCGCATCAAGACGTTCCAGGGCATCGGGTACCTGCTGGATGTCGAGGGCACCAGCACGCAGGGACCGGTCGGCTCCGCCACGGCGATGAACTAGGGGTCCGACCGGCCGGCGCGGCCCGGGAACCAGGTCCCGGCCGGGTTCGCGGATCGCTGCGACGGAAAGCCGCCGACTCCCGGTAGACTGCGATGCGATGTCCATGGACGGTGCGGACTGGCTTCGGACGCAGCTCACCGCCTTTGGCTGCGCGGCGTGCGGACAGCCCTACGAGAGCGGCCGCATCCGTCTCCTGGCGGAGCGAGACGGCCTCTTCTTCGTGGACCTGGGCTGCACGCATTGCGGCACACAGGCCGTGGCTATCGTCACCATCGAGGTTGACGAGGACGACGTCCCTCGCGCGGAGCCCGGCGAACGCTACGAGGCGGGCCGCTTCCCGGATCCCGCCCCGGCAGTGACCACGGACGACGTCCTGTCCATGCACGCGTTGCTGTCCGACTTCGAGGGCGACGTGCCAACGCTGCTCGCCAGGCTGGACGGCCGTCGCGCGCCTTCCAGCCGGCCGGGGGCCCGGTGACCCAGCCGAGCCGCTTCGCGCATGCCAGCGAGGCGGAGCTGGCCCGCATCCTCGACTACTACCAGGTGGAATGGCAGTACGAGCCGCGCAGCTTTCCCATCCTGTGGAACCTGGACGGCGCGGTGGTCGAGAGCTTCGCGCCCGACTTCTACCTTCCCGAGATGGACCTCTACCTTGAGCTGACCACCCTGCGGCAGAGCCTGGTGCGCAAGAAGAACCGCAAGCTGCGGCGCCTCCGCGAGCTGTACCCGATGGTGCGCATCAAGCTGTTCTACGGCAAGGACTTCCGGGCGCTTCTGCTGAAGTACGGGCGCCTGGATCTCGCGGCATCCCTCAGCGGCATCGAGGGACAGGTCGGCAGCCCGATCGCAGCCGTCCGAACGGAGCTGCCCGTACCCGCGACTCCGGTCAGCGGCGAGCTCGCGGTCAGCGGCGTGCAGGTGTAGCGGATGCGACCGACAGACCTGGTCAACGACGTCGACGAAGTCCTGTTCACCCGCGAGCAGATCGCGCAGAAGGTGGCCGAACTGGGTGCGCAACTGTCGAAGGACTACGCCGGCCGAGCGCTGACGCTGGTGAGCGTGCTGAAGGGCTCGTTGCCTTTCATGGCGGACCTCATGCGCTCGATCACCGTCCCGGTCCAGATCGACCTGATGGAGGTCTCCTCCTACGGCGGCGCGGTCACCGAGACGTCCGGCCTGGTCCGCATCCTCAAGGACCTCAGCTCCCCGATCGAGGGCAAGGACGTGGTGATCGTTGAGGACATCATCGACACGGGCCTGACCCTGAACTACCTGCTGCGCTACCTCCGCGGCAAGAATCCACGCAGCATCACCATCTGTGCGCTGCTGGACAAGCCCGCTCGCCGCCTGGTGGAGATCGACATCGCCTATCGCGGCTTCGAGATCCCGGATCGATTCGTGATCGGCTACGGGCTGGATTACGCTGAGTTCTACCGAAACCTTCCGTTCATCGGAGTGTTGAAGCCCGAGGTTTACAGCGGCGACTGAGTGGCCCCATGGTTGGCTGGAGGGAACAGGACGTTGAGGGCCGCATGAGCGGGAGACGGATGTGAGGCGGAGCATCGGGCGTGCCCGCTTCCTGGTGCTGCTCGGAGCATTGATCGCGCTGGTCGGCGTTGCGCTGCCCTGGGTGACGTACGGCGAGGGCGTGGTCCTGACACCGATCCAGGCCAACGGTTTCGACGGCGCCGGGATCCTGGTCTTCATTGCCTGCGTCCTGCTGCTCGGCCTGCTGACGCTGCCGTACGCCTCCAAGACGGGCAGTCATTCGCTGGATCGGCCGGTCAGCTACCTGGCACTCACCGGGGTCGGTGTGGTTGGACTGCTGATCCAGGTGGTCAGCTTCCTCGGCGGCGGCCATATCGGCTTTCCGGATCGCGCGCCGGGGCTGTGGCTGGCCGCGGCGGGGCTGTTCGTCATCTCCTGGGGCGTCGGCGAACTGCTTGGGGAACGCCCGACCGGCTTCTGAGCCTCAGCGGGCGAGGAACTCCCGAACCAGCGACTGGAAATGGAAGACGCCGTTTTCACGCTTGGCACTGAACCGTCCCGCGTCGTACGAGCGCGAGCGCAAGCCTCGCTGGACCTGCTCGCACAGCACGATGTCCTCCTGCTGGATCTCGTCCGAGAAAGCGATCGTCTGCTGCATCGATTCCCACCCGCCGCCCGTGCCGGGCTGCGCGAAATACCACTCGAAGATGGTCAAGGTCCGCTCCGGACCAAGCGGCAGGATCACGTTGGTGCTCATGTTGTCGGGGTAGAAGTTGAACATGGTGTTGGGGAAGAGCCAGTAGTAGAGGGCGTCTTCCTCGCCGTCCGGTGAGCGCAGGTAGCGCCGGTCCCGGCCCAGTTCCTGGCCCGGCTTGAGTTCTCGGACGGGGGCGTGCTGCTTGGAGTAGTAGCGCTGTGTCTCGATGCGGTAGGCGTCGTAGTCGATCTCGCGGAAGAGCGCCGGGTGGGCGATGGGGATGTGGTAGCCCTCCAGATAGTTGTCGACGTAAACCTTCCAGTTGCATTCGACAACGTAGTCGCGGCGCTCCACACGGGCCATGGATGCGATGTCGAAGCCTGCGGCCGCGACCTCAACCGGGATGGATGCCAGTACCTCGGCGAGCCCCGGCGCCGCGTCGTCAAGGTTGACGAAGACGAACGGCCCCCAGCGCTCCACGCGCACGGGTTGGAGGCCAAAGCAGGCAGGGTCGAAGTCCTCCGTCTCCTCCATCTCGGGCGCGGCCCGCAGGGCACCATCCAGGCCATACGTCCAGCCGTGGTAGCGGCACTGGAGACTCCGGCGGTTGCCGCGGGTGAGCGCGACCTGGCCGGCCCGATGCCGGCACACGTTGTAGAACGCACGCAGCACGCCGTCCGTGCCGTGTACCAGCACGATCGGTTCATCCAGGACGGTGACGGGCATGAAGTCTCCCGGACGGGCAAGGTCGCTCCAATGCGCGACCAACTGCCAGGTGCGGCCGAACACGCGCACCTTCTCGTCGTCGAGGACCGCCGGCTCCAGGTAGTAACGGCTGGACAGCGTTGAGGCACGAGCCAGCGGCACCAGATCGGTCACGCCGGCGAGTGTACGTCCCGATCGCGCAGGCGCGGCGAGCGTGACGAGCGTTGAGAGCACTGCAAAGCGGCGGAAACAGGGAGACGGCCCGGGGAGGGTACCCGAGCCGTCTCTAAGTGCCGGTCGCCACCGTCACCCGGCGACCTGACGAGAGATCCTGGAGGGGGTTTGGATCTCCATCGCCACTATGCCGTCCGCCGCATCGCGCCGACGCTCGCTCTGCCGGATGCCGCATGTCAAATCCGTTGCGACTCCTGGCGGCGGATCACAGGCCGGCGCCGACGTATACTCCGAGGGAGTATGACCAGCGAATCGACAGCCAAACCTGCGACGGCAGCCTCCGGGCCGGCCTCGACGCGGCGTGGGGGTTCTCCACGGCGCGGATATGAGAAGGACCGGGCGCAATTGCTGAGACGGCTTGCCCGCATCGAGGGGCAGGTGCGCGGCATCACCCGGATGGTGGAGCGCGACGAGTACTGCATCGACATCATGCAGCAGACGGCCGCACTCCGAGCGGCGGTGGACTCGGTCACGCTGCTGCTGATGGAGGACCACGTGGCGGGCTGCCTGGTGGGAGCGATCAAGTCACGCGATTCGGCGGCCCTGACCGAGGAAGTCATGGAAGTGGTGCGCCGGACCATGGGACGCCCGGTCCGGGCATCGCGCGCCTCGGCCGACTGACCAGTCCTCGACCAGAAATCGGAGCGCCCAAAGGCCTGCGCTCGCCGTGGCAGACGTCGCTTGTCCACAACCTCTCGGCTGTGGGCGCAGCTGGTGGATAACCCCGTTGACGCCTCCGCCCCGTCGGTCGAGACTCCGCGGCCTGCACCTCCGTGGTTCCCGTGCCGGGATCCCGGGCAACGACCGAGTATGGGTAACGGCCTTCGCGAGGGACGCTGAGAGATCGGCGTCGCGAACCGAACGAGGGACGGAAGACCGAAACGTCGCCGGTGCCGAAACATGTCGCGTCGGGAGTAACTTGGGCCCGTGGCGCGGGACGTGAGTATCGCGTCGCCGCTCGCGAGGAGGAGTTGCTCCCGATGCTTCTTTTCCGGGCCGGTGACGCATGAGCGCAGATGAGGCCGCACAGCAGGCCTCGCAAGAGCTGGCTGAAGTCCCCGTCGAACGGGCCGCTCTCCCGACGGACCCCGGGCTCTTGCCTGAACTTGGCGCCGGATTCTGGTCGATCGTCCGCGAGGGCTGCGCGGACCTGGTCATCGAGCTCACCGGAGCGCAGTTGGCCGCGATCGAGGTCCACGCTCGCCTGCTGCTGGCCTGGAATCGCCACATCAACCTGACCGCGATCCGCAGCGAGGAGGACGTGGCGCGCCTCCACGTGGTGGACAGCCTCACGGCGCTCGGGCTGCTGCGGCGGAATCCACGCCCTCCGTCGATCCTGGACCTTGGCAGCGGCGGCGGATACCCGGGCATTCCGCTCGGCGTGGCCCTGCCGGGGTCTCGCACCGGCCTCGTGGACTCGGTCGGGAAGAAGGTGCGCTTCCTGGAGGTGGCCGCGGACGCCGCGATGGGAGCGCTGCGGGCCGGTGGCGAGGGTGGCCCGGACGGATCGGAGCTCAGGGCCGTGCTGGCACGCGCCGAGCAACTGGCGGCACTGCCGGACCAGCGCGAATCCTGGGACGCGGTCACGGCCCGAGCCGTCGGATCCCTGGCCGAGGTCGCGGAGCTCGGCCTGCCATTGCTGCGGGTGGGTGGCCGGCTGCTCGCATGGAAGCGCGACGACGGCAGTGGCGCGCTGCGCCGCGAACTGGCCGACGCCGCGCCGCTGATCAGGGCCGCGGGCGGGTCTCGCCCCGACGTGGCGGTGGTCCGCCTGAGGGA
Source organism: uncultured Anaerolineaceae bacterium (assembly GCA_964513505.1). Taxonomy (GTDB): domain Bacteria; phylum Chloroflexota; class Limnocylindria; order Limnocylindrales; family CSP1-4; genus JAFMJV01. Next base: position 4,976 of record CAZENL010000083.1, on the reverse strand, counting down.
CCTGCCCGGCCACCGACTGGTCACGATCCGCAAGGTGGCGCGAACGCCGGGGCGCTTTCCGCGGCCTCCCGCCGAACGCCGCCGCCCCTGATAGGCTCGCCGCTATGCGGGTCGCGGTCCTGACGGACATCCACGCCAACCTGCCCGCGCTCGACGCCGTGCTCGATTCGCTGGGCAGCGTCGACGCGCTGTGGATCCTCGGTGACACGGTCGGGTACGGGCCGCAACCGGACGAGGTCATCGCACGCCTCCAGGAACGCGGCGCGCGCGGCGTGCTCGGCAACCACGACGCCGCTGCTCTCGGCCGGATCGACACGGACATCTTCAACGAGGACGCACGCGCAGCCGTGGAATGGACCTCCGAGCGGCTTGGCGCGCCGGCACGCGCGTGGCTCGAAGCGCTGCCGGAGCGCGTCGAGGAAGGACTCTTCACGATGGTCCACGGCACGCCACGCGATCCGCTCTGGGAGTACTGCTACTCGGCACCGGTCGCGCGGCGCAACTTCTCAGCCTTCGAGACGCGGCACTGCCTGGTCGGGCACACGCACGTTCCGCTGGTGTTCCGCGAGAGCGACGGCCGCCTGGAAATGGTCTCGCCGTCGCACGGATCGCGCGTCCAGCTCGACCAGCGCCGGATGATCCTCAACCCCGGTGGAGTTGGCCAGCCGCGCGATGGCGACCCGCGTGCCTGCGCCATGATCCTGGACCTGGACGCCAACACCGTGGAGTGGCGTCGCATGGAATATCCCATCGCGGCCGTTCAGGTCCTGATGCGCGAAGCCGGACTGCCGGAACGCCTGGTTCGGCGCCTGGAGGTCGGCCTCTGAGGATCGCCGACGCGTCCCGGACGGAGGGCCCCCGGCGTGACCCGGGGGTGCCGCTGACGCGCTGCTGCGGCCGGATGTAACCTTCCGGCCGTGCCTGACACGCCCAGCCCGGCCATTTTTCGCCGTGCAGTCCTCGGACTGAACGGCGGACCGACCGATCCCCTCGTGGTCAAGGTGGGATGCGAGCTGGCGCGCGATCACGGCATCGAATTGGTGGCTTTGCACGTCGTCGAAGTGGACTGGCGCCACGATCTCGGCGAGGAGATCCGGGGAAGCGGCGAGCGCGCCTCTGCGGTACTGGACATGGCGGAGGCGATGGCAGAGAAGTACAAGATCAAGCTGCGCACGGAGTTGCTGCAGGCGCGCGACGTCGGCGCCGCCCTGGTCGATGAGGCCGTGGAGCTGAACGCCGACGCGGTACTGCTGGGCCTACCCTTCCGCACGCGTTTCGGCGGGGATTTCGCCATGGGGTCAACGATTCCGTACGTCTTCCAGAACGCACCGTGCACGGTGTTCGTGATTCGAGAGCCGGTCGCCCGCAGTGAGGCTCGACGGGCCCAGACCGACGGGCGCGTCCCGACCGGGATCACCGCGTGATGGCGCGAGGACCCGCCCCGATCAGTCCTCCTGCCCGTCCCCGGACCGTGATCGTCGGGTGCGGTCGCGTCGGCGCCGAGCTTGCCGGTCGCCTGTTCTCCGCCGGACACGAGGTGACCGTCATCGACCTCGCCACGGAGGCATTCAGCCGCCTGCCGGAAGACTTCGGTGGCGCGGCGGTGCGTGGTGACGGCACGGACGAAGACGTGCTGCGCCGCGCAGGTGCCGAGGATGCGGAGTACCTCTTCGCGCTGACCGAGGGCGACAACCGGAACGTGCTGATCACGCAACTGGCGGCCGAATCGCTGCAGGTCCGGAATGTCGTTGCCAAGGTGAACGATCCGGTGCGTGCCGACGCGTATACGGCGCTGGGCATTGCCACCATCTGCCGGACGGGCATGATGGTTGACGCGCTCACGGTCCATCTCGGACTGCCGCTGGACCATGCCATGCAGGGCGTCATGCGCGCCACCGGCCATCATCCCGGCAGCCACGACGAGCACCGGCCGGGTGATCACGTGGACCCTCCGGTCGCCGCCTCTCCGGAGCGCGTCCCGGGCTCGCTGGCACGAGGTTCCTAGCGCATGTACGTGATCATCGTGGGCGGCGGCAAGGTGGGCTACTACCTGACCAAGGAGCTGCTGGCTGCCGGGCATGAGCTGGTGCTGCTGGAGAAGGACGCCCATCGCGCCCGCCAGATCGCGGACGAGGTGGGCAGCATCGTGCTCAACCGGGACGGCTGCGAGGGCAAGCACCTCGAGGAGGCAGGCGCCAATCGAGCCGCCATCATCTGCGCGGTCACCGGCGACGACGAGGACAACCTGGTGATCTGCCAGATGGCCAGGTACCACTTCGACGTGCCGCGCACCATCGCGCGCGTCAACAATCCGCGCAACGAGTCGCTCTTCCGGCACCTTGGCGTGAACGAGATCATCAACCCCACGCGAATGGCGCTGGCGGCGATCGAGCAGGACATCCCGGTGCACGAGCTGCTGCACCTCGCCCAGCTCCAGGGCGGCGAGGTGGAGCTGCTGGAGGCCCAGATCGACGGCGGCTCGCCCTTGATCGGCAAGCGCCCCGGTGACATCGCCCTGCCGGACGGCTGCTCCCTGTTCGGTGTGATCCGCGACGAGACCGCGCAGTCCCTGCGGCCCGACACGATCTTCCAGATCGGCGACAAGGTCCTCGCGCTGGCGCGCACCGAGTGCGAGGCCGAACTTCGTCGGCAGCTCATCGGTGACGAGGCCGTGGAGGCCGCCCGCTCCTGAGCGAGTTCGATCCGGACGCATTCGAACCGGACGCGACGCCGCCGCACGGCTACCCGATCGTCGTGCAGCCACCGCCGCCGGCCGGGGGCGTTGGCCCGGTGGAGGTGCCCGTACCCGGAAGCCGACTGGTGGTCGAGTCCTCGGCGGTGGATCCCGGGCGGGTCCTGCGCCGCTCCCTGGTCGCCTGGGGCCTGGGTCACCTGTCCCTCGGCGATGGGCGCGGCTGGGCGTTGCTGGGGCTGGAGATTGCGTGGCTGGCGGCATTCGGCCTGTCGCTCGCCTTGCTCCAGACGGACCGGTGGCTGGTGGCCTATGGGCTGCTGGCCGGCTTCATCGTCGCGTGGGTCGCGCAGGCGGTCAACGCCTACCGGAAGGCACGCGTGCGGAGTGGCGCCAATACGGGAGCGGCCTGGCTGCTGGCAGTGGCTCCGTTCGTGATCGCGCTGCTCACCGGCTTCTGGCTCTTCTCGGGAGCCGAGGCGTCCCCCGCGGCAACCTTCCAGCGGTACATCGGCGCGTGGCACCATGACGACGCCGCGGCGGCCGTTGGCCTCTTCGCGCAACCGCCGGACGCGCCCACGCTGGTCGGCCAGTGGGAAGCCCAGGAGAGCTTCATCGCCGCCCGCATCGACGAGCTCGCCGATGCCAATCCCGAGTTCAGCCTGGACACGGAGAACCCGGACACCAACCTGCGCTTCGACCTGCACGATCAGGCCGCCGCCGATTCGGGAGCGAGCCCGGTGCAGTTCGACATCCACGTGGTCCGGCAGGTCAGCCTGCCCACCACGTTCTTCGGGCTGGTACCGGCGACCCGTACGGAAACGCGAATCGTGGACACCGTCGGGAGCGCAACGCTGGTCCGCCGGCCGCTGGACGGTGCCCTTGCCGCCACGGGTGCGTCCGTCTGGCTGATCGAGGGTGTCAGCTTCACCGGGGAGCCCTGAGGGTCACGTTGTAATGAAGATGGCTACGCTTTTCCACCTAGGAGTCTTGACAACGTCATTGTCAGGGTTCTAGCATCCCCGGCATGCCATGTTGCCTACGAAACGGCCCGCGGCGGGCCGCCATCGCCACGCCTGAGAAGGACTGAGCGCATGGCGATTCGCCAGGAGACCAGGGACGAGCCGGCACGCGATCCATCGCGCCCCGTCTACGTCATCAGCGTGGCCGCAGAACTCGTTCGCGTCCACCCGCGGACCCTCCGCATCTATGAGGAGGAGGGCCTGCTCTGTCCAGCCCGCACTCGCACCAACATCCGTCTGTACTCGGAGACGGACATCCGCCGGGTCCTGTGGATCCGGCACCTGACCCAGAACCTGGGCGTGAACCTTGCGGGGGTGCGCGTCCTCTTTGAGCTCGAGGAGCGATTGGGCACTCGCATCCTCGAACGGCTCTACAACGACGTGCCCCGACCAGCAGAGGAAACGCCGGCCGAACCCGCCAAGACGGCAACCACCCCGTTCTGACGGCACACGCCGCTCGAAGGAGACTCGATGGCTACCCGAACCCCCAAACGCGCATCCGGCACCCCGCCACCGGAGAGCCCAGACGCCGGACCGGTGAAGATCATTCCGCTCGTGGCGCTCCGCGAGACCGTCATCTTCCCGGAGATGATCGTCCCGCTCCAGGTGGGCCGCGACAAGTCCGTCCAGGCGCTCAACCGCGCCGTGGCGGAGAGCTCGCTGATCGCCCTCGTCACGCAGCGCCAGGCTGACCGCGAGGACATCAACGACCCGTCCGAGCTGTACACCATCGGCACGCTGGCAAAGATCGCCCAGGTGGTGCAACTCCAGGACGGCACCGTGCGTGCCATCGTCCAGGGGCAGCAGCGCCTTCGCGTGCTGGCCTTCGAGTCGACGGAGCCGTACATCTCGGCCCGCATCGAGCCGATCACCAACGAGGGCAGCGCGGACATCGAGGTCCAGGCGCTGGTCCGTTCGGTGCAGGCGCAGATCGAGCAGTACGTGCAGTCCGGAGCCCCGGTCCCGCCGGAGGCGGCCGTGGCAGCGCGCAACATCACGGAACCGGGCCTGCTCGCGGACATGGTGGCCTACAGCCCGGACATGACCACGGAACAGCGCCAGGAGCTGCTGGAGACGATCGACGTCATCGAGCGGCTGAAGCTGGTCTCCGCGTTCCTCGCTCGCCAGATCGAGATCAACGAGCTCAAGGGCCGCATCCAGTCCGAAGTCAAGTCCGAGATGGACAAGACCCAGCGCGAGTACATCTTGCGCGAGCAGCTCAAGGCCATCCAGCGCGAGCTGGGCGAGGACGACCCGCAGCA
>CAZENL010000082.1:0-13353 GCA_964513505.1 uncultured Anaerolineaceae bacterium | reverse complement strand
CGGTCTCGACCGTGTAGGCCGTCTCACAGGATCCGGCGTCGGTGACCGCGTCGACATCTGTCCCGTAGCCGACCTGGATGCGCAGGTGCACCGGGTTCACAGTGGCGTTGCAGGCGACGACGGCGGCCACGACCGACGGGTCGATCTCGCTGCAGCCGGCAGCCAGGAGGCCGATCACCAGGGCCAGACAGATCGGCAGGGACGGGCGCCGCGACCGGGCCAGCCGGGCATCACGGAGTCGCATGGCACACCGGCGCGGTCGCAAGGAGGAGGTCGTCCAGGACATTCGCGGGCGTGTCGGAATCCGCGACCGCAATGTCGGTCTCGTCAACCACGACGAAGTCGAGCGTCGCGTCTGCGCCGAGCGAGAAATCGCAGGTCCCCAGCTGGTTGCTGGTGACGTGGTCCTCGAAGATCAGGCGGTAGGTGCCACCGGGGATCGCGGATGCGGAGGCCAGGCCGTGCGGCTCCAGCGGAACGCCGAACTGCTCGCTCGCATGGCCGCTCTCGTTGAAAGTGAAGGTCCGAACGTCGACCGCCTGGTCGGACAGGTTCGTGAAGCGCACCAGTCCACCCGGTGGCCGGCTCCCGGTCGGCACCGGCGGTGTCGTGTCCGCTGGGGCGGTTTCGGGCGGCAGGGTTTCCTCGGGCGTTTCGCCGACGGTTTCCCCGGGGGTCTCGTTCGGTGTCTCGTCCGGCGCCAGGGTCGGCGGCGGCTCCGTCGACTCCGGCGGGATGAAGGTCGGCAACTGCCCCACCGAATTGCGGACCGTCGGGACTGGGCCGATCTGGAAGTCCGTCGGCGTCGGCCCGGTGGCGGCGCTCGAGCATGCGGCGACCAGGGCGACGGCGACGACCACCCACGCCAGAACGCGCCACCGCAATGGACCGACCGATCGGCCGCGAGTTCCCATGCCCTCCACTCCCTGCACCCTCGGAGCAGGACAGTACCGTCGCAGAGCGCCGTGTCAAGAGGAGGCGAGCTCCCGGCAGCTACGCCTCAGTCACCTTGTGCACCAGGTGACCATTGGCGACAGGCACGCACGAGGACCCGTCGATCCTGGGCGTCGCGTGCACCGAATCGACGGGAATCGGGCTCCATCGAGGCGGCATGCGTCTACTGACGTCGCGATTGGTTACCACATGCACGCCGCCGACCGGACCACGTCGCGAATGGTCACCGGATGCACATGAGTCGAGCCGCGGGTCGCGGCGGCCCGGCGGCCCGGCGGGCCCCGGCCCGGCGGTCGGCGATCGGCGGTCGCGAACGGCCTAGCCGGCCGCGGCCAGGATCTCCGCCTCCGGCTGTTCCAGCTGGAACGCCGCGTGCAGCGCGCGGGCGGCCGTTTCCACGTCTGCCTCGGAGATGATGCAGGTGATGCGGATCTCCGAGGTGGAGATCATCTCGATGTTGATGCCCGCGTCCGCGAGTGCGCCGAACATGCGCGCCGCGTAGCCGGGCGCGTTCTGGATCCCGGCCCCCACGATCGAAACCTTGGCGACCGCGGCGTCGGTGGTCAGCTCTCGGGCGCCCATCTCCCGCACCAGCGGATCGAGCAGCTTGCGGGCCTTGGCCAGGTCGGTCTTGGGCACGGTGAAGGACAGGTCGGTGGTGCCGGAATGGCCCACGTTCTGGACGATCATGTCCACGTTGATGCCGGCGCCGGCCAGCGGCTCGAAAACGGCGCGCGCGATGCCCGGCCGGTCGGGCACCTCCACCAGGGTCAGCTTGGCGACCTTCCGCTCCAGCGCCAGGCCGCGCACCTTGTTGCGCTGTTCCACGTCAGGGTCCTCCTTGATGCGCGTTCCCGGATGGTCGGAGAAGGTGGAGCGGACCGCGATCTCGACGCCGTTGACCCAGCCGAGCTCGACCGCGCGGGTCTGCATCACCTGGGCGCCCTGCTGCGCAAGCTCGAGCATCTCCTCGTAGCCGATCACGGGCAGGAGCCTGGCGTCGGGGACCACGCGCGGGTCCGCCGTGAAGATGCCCTCCACGTCCGTGTAGATCTCGCAGCGGTCGGCGCCGAGGCGCGCGGCCAGTGCCACGGCCGTGGTGTCCGAGCCACCACGGCCGAGCGTGGTCACCTCTCCGGTCTGATGCGTCTGGTCGGTGGCGCCCTGGAAGCCGGCCACGATGACCACGCGACCCGCGTCCAGCTCCGTCCGCACGCGCGCCGGATCCACGTTGGCGATTCGGGCGCGGCCGTGCGTCGAGTCGGTGTAGATGCCGGCCTGCGCGCCGGTCAGCGAGATCGCCGGCACACCGAGCGACTGGAGGGCCATGGCCACGAGCGTGCCGCTCATGTGCTCGCCGGTGGCCAGCAACAGGTCCATCTCGCGCGGGTCCGGATCGTCGGTTATGCGCGCCGCCATCTCGATGAGGTGGTCCGTGGTGTCGCCCATGGCGCTGACCACGACGACCAGCCGGGCGCCCGTAGCGCGCTCGCGGACGATGCGCCGCGCGACGTGCCTGATGCGGTCCGCGTCGGCGAGCGACGAACCCCCGTATTTCTGAACGACGAGTAGAGCCATGGCCGGCCGATTGTAGGCGGAGGCTCCCTCCCCAGGCCGAACGGCCCTCGACGCGGTCGATATCGTGGCGGTGAACAGCACCAAACGGGCACCGCGTGGGGGCGGCTAGCGAAACATGCGTCTCAGGCTCGTGATCGCCATCGGGTTGGCCGTCGTCCTGGCCGGTGTGGGTGGCGTGGAAGCGGCATGGGCGCGCACCACGCCGCTGACCAACGGCTCGACTGACATCGGGGTGCGCGTCTGCCCCGATCCGGCACACGACGCCGGCTGCGACATTCGCGAGCCCCTGCCGGGCGAGGCGTTCGAGTTCGGCTTCTCGGTGCAGAACCGCAGGTCGCTGCCGCTGACCATCAGCGGTATCCGCCTGGTCGGGCCAAGCTCAGTCGCGGTCGAGAGCCTGCGCATGATCCCGGAGGAGTCCCACGACATGGCCCTCGACGCGACCATACCGTTCGCGCCCTTCGTGCTTGGGGAGGGACAGGAACGCACGATCGTGATCGTGGCCAGGGGATCTCCGTGTCTGATGGTCGGCAGTGGCGGCGGCTTCATGATTGACCAGGCGATCGTCGAGTTCCACTGGCTGGCAATCGCGCAGACCCAGTCGATCCGCTTCCGGCAGTTCATCCGCCACGAACTCCGCTTTCCGTGGTCGGGAGGCCCGTGCCCCTGACACGGGGCGCGTGATGGTCGGGACGGACGCGCCACAACGCCCTACAGGTGGGCGGCAGTCGCTCCGTCTGACCGAGGCCGGATGACCCGCGCCGTACCGGGCATCCCGGCGGCTGCGGCGGCCGCCGCCATGGCCCGACCTGCAGATTCGGCACGCCCCGGCGAATCGGCAAACGCGATGACCGTGGACCCGGCGCCCGACAGGCACGCTCCGAGCGCGCCGGCATCCCGGGCCGCCGCCACCAGCTTGGGCAGTTCCGGATAGACGGCGGCGGCGCGATAGGGCTCGTGGAGCCGGTCCTCGGTCGCCGCTCGCAACAGGTCCAGGTCCCCCGTGGCGAACGCCGCCACGCACAGTGCCGCGGCGCCCACGTTGTGCACAGCATCGCCGAGGGGCACGAATTCCGGCAAAGCCGCGCGCATCGCCGCGGTGGAGAGTGGCCGTTCCGGAATGAACAGTGCGCAGGTGAGCGCGGCCGGCGGATCGAAGCGCACCGCGCGCGGCACACCATCCACCGCGGCAACGACCACGAACCCGCCGTACACCGCGGCCGCCGCATTGTCCGGATGGCCCTCCGCGGTGGCTGCCAGTTCCAGGATGCGCGCGTCCGGAAGTGCCGCAGCGCCCGCGGTACCGGCAAGCTCGCGAGCGGCGACCAGCCCCCCGACGGCCGCCGCGGCCGACGATCCGAGGCCGCGCGACAGCGGAATCTCGTTGCGCATGGTGATGCGGTACGACCACTGCCTGAAGTCGGCGCCGGCGGCCTCCAGACCGGCACGCAGGCCGCCGATGAAGCGATTGCCGCGCCCGACCCGCAGGCGCCCTGCGCCCTCGCCTTCGACGTTCAGGTCAACCCAGCCCGGGCGGCCGGTCACCAGCTCGATGTCGACGACGTTGGCCATCTCCAACGCCAGCGCAAGCGCATCGAATCCGGCCCCGAGGTTGGCCGTCGTCGCGGGGACGACGATCCGGATGGTCTGCGCTTGGGATGGGCCTGGCACTCAGCCAGTTTGGCTCACTTGACGGTGATGATGAAGGTCTGCGTGTCAATGCCGCCGTTGGCGTCCGTGCCAACGATGGTGATCGTGGCGCGACCGGCAGTGCCGCCGGCTCGCACCTTGAAGGTGACGGTGAACTTGGTGTCGGAATGCTGGATCACCGAGACCTTGTACGCGGCCGCCAGGCCCGGCTGGCTGACGTTGACGGCGGGCCGGCCCAGCTGGGGCTCGGCGGCCGTGATGCTGATCTTGGCCGACTGCCCGACGCGGACCGTGGTGACCTTGGCCGAGACCTTGAAGGGCATCACGCGCACCGGCAGAAGCTGGCTGTAGGTGCCCGCGTCCGTCCTGGCCGTCACCTTGCTCGAGTAGATGCCGTTGGGGAGCAGCTGGCCGTTGTCGTCCGTGCCGTCCCAGTCCCAGCTGACCAGCCCGGCGCTGGTTGCCTGGGACGAGAGCCCGGTCCTGACCACGTTGCCGCGGCGGTCCGTGATGACCCAGGTGAGCGTCGCGTCGGTGGTGAGCCTCAGCGACTGGGTGGAGGTCTGGGCCAGGGCGTCGCCGTCGGCGGGATTGAACAGGTTGGGCGAGAGGGACATGGACTTGATGGTGGTGAGCACCATGACCCGCGTCGAGGCGGCGTCGCCGACGTTGCCGGACGGATCGGTCGGCACCACCGTGACGGTATACGTGCCGTCGGGGACCACCGAGCCATCGGAGCCCTGGCCGTCCCAGGAGTCAGTGGTATCGCCGGCGTCGGAGAAGTTGGTGAACCGATCCACCGTCGAACCGTCGGCGGCCGTGACCGCCACGGCCAGGTAGGCCGGCTCGGACAGGGACTGATGGAACGTGACGGTGTCACTGAGGCCATCGCCGTTGGGGGTGAAGATCGCGGGATCGCTGGTGTCCGCGGGGATGATGCCGGCAGTCTGCTGCGCGGCCAGGCCCGAGATCACCGGAGGCGTGGTGTCGGTGCCACCACTGCCCGTTCCGGTCGAGGCCCACCAGTCATCCGTGGTGAACGACAGGTCGCCGGTGACGGCGCGGAGGTACCCGTTCTTGTGCGCCGGATCCAGGTCGGGATCCAGGTGCACGGTGGCGCCGGGCGTCCGCACTGAGTTCAGGTAGAGGTCCGGCACATAGCCAACCCAGCCGTGGAAGGGCGTGATCCCGTTCGTCGAGTCGCGCATCTCGAACATGCCGTCCATGGACGTGTGTTCCGTGCGCAGCCAGTTGACGATGTCCTCGCCCGGCTGCCAGCTCAGTGAGAAGACCACCTTGGCGCCGGCGGCCAGCCAGCCGTTGGCGTGGTTGTCGACCCGCTGCATGGCCACGGACTGGGTCGGGATCGCCATTCCGGGCTCGCCGTTGCCGCTGGCGTAGCACAGGTGGTTGAGCAGCACGATGGCGTCGGATGCCAGGTGGATTCCCGCGCCGTAGTCCTTCCATTCGCCGTAGCGGATGTTGGAGCAAGCAGCCTGCGTCGCCGGCGTTGGGACGCCCAGCGTGCAGTGGAAGCCGCCCTTCAGGTAGTTGGCGCCGAAGTACTTGACGTGCGAGTAGTTGGTGTCGCCGTCGGTCGGGTCCAGGCCCAGGCCATCGTGCGATTCCTCGCCGTTGTTGGTGTAGGGAGACGGCCAGCCGTTGCCGTGGCCAAGGTAGGCGAAGAAGTCAGCGCCATCCGCGACCGCGGTCACGTTCTTCCAGGTGGAATGCGGGGGCAGGATCAGGTCCACGCTCACGCCCGCCGCCTCGAGCGCCGCGGCGATCTTCTTGGCGTCCCCGACGTATTCGGCCGTCTGGCCGGCGACCGGGCCGACCACGATCACGGCACGCTTGGGTGCGGCGGCCGTGGCGGTGCGCGGCGAAGAGGAGGTGCTGCTGGAGGCGGAAAGGGCCAGCAATTGGGATGCCTGCGCCTGGGCGACCGGAGTCGCCGCGGCGCTGGTCGCCAGGGCGCTGGACGCCGACGCGGCGCCGCTGAGACCGAGCGTGAGGATCGCCACAAACGCGGTGGCGACGAGCATAGTTGCGCGCGTCGTGCGAGGACGAGCGACCGCTGGGGCGATCGAGTCAGGCATGAACAGAGCTCTCCGGATTCAACTGGGGCACGTCCGGAAGACGCACCTAATGTACGAGGTCCAGAGTCGCTCCGTAAGCCCTTCGCGACCAACCGCGAGATGGTCCGGGGCCTCCTAGTCCGCAATGTCCACGGGGGTTCGCGGAGCCTCTCCGGGCGCGACCGCTCAGCGTGGAGCGGTGCGGTGAGGCTGTGTGCGGTGCGTGCGCTTGCGGTGCGGGCGCCCATCGGCGAGCCCGCCCGCGCTCACCAGCCGAGGGCTTGGTGGACTCCTGTCAGCGTCGGCTCCGCCTGGAGGATCGGGGCCACGTTCTTGACCGCGAAATTCGGGTCCTTGAGGCCGTGACCGGTCAGGACGCACACGATCGTGGCGCCAGGATCGATGGCGCCCTCAGCGGCCAGCTTGCGGATGCCGGCGACGGACGCGGCGGAGGCGGGTTCGCAGAACACGCCCTCGTGGCGCGCCAGGTCCCGGTAGGCGTCGATGATCTCCTGGTCCGTGACCGCGTCGATGCGGCCGCCGGACTCGTCGCGCGCCTTGAGCGCCAGCGCGGCCGAGGCGGGATCACCGACGCGGATGGCGGTGGCGATCGTCTCGGGGTTGGCGACCTTCTGGCCGGTCACCAGGGGCGCGGCGCCGGACGCCTGGAAGCCGAGCATCACGGGCACGGTTTCCACGAGCCCGGCCTGCCGGTAGTCCTGGAAGCCCTGCCAGTACGCACTGATGTTGCCGGCGTTGCCGACCGGCACAGAAAGGTAGTCCGGCGCACCACCGAGGTCCTCGCAAACCTCGAATGCCGCCGTCTTCTGCCCCGCCAGGCGGAACGGATTGAGCGAGTTGACCAGCGTGATGGGGTGGTCCGGATGCTGCTTGGCGATCATCTCGCGGACCACTCGGAGCGCGTCGTCGAAATTGCCCTCGACACCGACCACGTGCGCCCCGGCCACCTGCGCCTGGACCAGCTTGCCGGCGGCGATCTGACCGAGCGGCAGGACCACCACCACTTCCATGCCCGCACTGGCACCGTACGCCGCCGCCGACGCGGCGGTGTTGCCGGTCGAGGCGCACACGATGGCGTCCGCTCCGGCCTCCAGCGCCTTGGACACGGCCAGCACCATGCCGCGGTCCTTGAACGACCCGGTGGGATTCATGCCCTCGAACTTCAGGTACAGGAGCGGGCAGCCGATGGCACGGCCCAGCGTGCGGGCGTGGACAAGGGGCGTGAAGCCCTCGCCGAGGGACAGCTTCGGCGTGGCGTCGGTGACCGGCAGGAAGGCCTCGAAACGCTGCATCAGGCGCGGCCGCGCGCCCACACTCTTGCTCTGCTCCGCGTGCAGTTGGCGGAGCACGTCGCTCATGCGCATGGTGGTCCCCCCATCTCAGTTCTGGCCCATGGCGAGCACGGGGTAGAGCGTCAGTTCGTCCACGCCGGCGGCGGCCAGGCGCAGCCGCAGATCGTCCACGTCCATGGGCCGCGTCACCACGGCATCGTCGGACGAGATCAGCGTGACCTCCGCGATCGACTTGGGCATCGGGCCCATGGCAAGCTCGGGTGCGGTGAAGAACCAGGCGCGCGGACCGCTCAGGTCATCGGTGACGTCCGGCGCGACCGCCGGCGGAAGCGGCTCCCAGGTGCTGCCCTCGCCGCGGGCCAGCGCCAGCACGTCGGCCAGGACGGCGCTGCTGGTCGCGTCGCCGCCGGCGCCCGGGCCGCGGAACGAGACGCGGCCGATGGGTTCGCCCAGCACCTCGACCAGGTTCGTGACACCGGGGACCTCTCCGAGCGGCGAGCCGTGTGGCACGGCCGCGAGCGTGACGCCGGCCGAGATGGTGCCGTCCGCCAGCCGCTCGGCACGCGCCACCAGCTTCAGGGTCAGATCCAGGCCCTTGGCTGCGCGCAGCTCCAGGGTGGTGACGCCGGTGATGCCGTCCGGTGACGTGGCGGCGATCGTCGGCACGTTCCGCCGGAGCGCGGCCACGTCCGGCCAGCCGCCGAAGGTGAGCCGGATGAGGATGGCCAGCTTGTTGGCGGCGTCAAGGCCGGAGACGTCGGCGGTCGGGTCGGCTTCCGCGTAGCCGCGCGCCTGCGCCTCGTCCAACACGTCCTCGTAGGTGCGCACGTCGCGTGCCATGGCCGTGAGGATGTGGTTGGTGGTGCCGTTGATCACGCCCCGCACGGCATCGATGCGGTTGGCGGCCAGGTCCCGCACGATCGGTTCCAGCACGGGAATGCCGCCGGCCACGGCGGCCTCGAAGCGCAAGGCCGTGGCGCGCTCGCGCGCGCGAGCCTCAAGCGCCGCGCCGCAGGCCCCCAGCAGCGCCTTGTTGGCCGTGACCACGCCCTTGCCGGAATCGATGGCCGCTTCGATCGCCGCCTGCGCGTCTTCCAATCCGCCGACCACCTCGACGACCACGTCCACGCCGGCGTCCGCGGCGAGCGCCTTCAGGTCGTCCGTGCGGCGAACGCTGTCCGGCACCTGGATGCCGCGAGCGCGCTCCGGATCCCTCACGCCGATGGCGACCAGCTCAGGCGGCACGATGCCGCGTGCCTCAACGCCGGCGCGCCACTCTCCATCGAGCAGTCGCGCAGCCACGGATCGACCCACGTTTCCGAGCCCGAGCAGGGCAACGCGAAGCGGCTGCGGTGACGGTGTCCCTCCCACGCCCGGATTGTAGGTGGCGCGCCGCGTCCCCTACTTGACGTAGCTGAGCGTGAACTCGCTGTCCGCCAGATGACCCTTGCTGCTGTAGCAACGCACGCCGATCTTCTCGGCCGTGCCGCCCGACGCCAGGGGCGTGCTCTTGGACGCGATCGAGCTGACCACGCAGCGCCGATCAAGGGTGGAACCGCTCGGGCGCCCTCCGTATGGAGTGACCTGTGCCGATCCATAGCTGGTCATGCCGCGCAGGGTGACCGTGTAGACGCCGGCCGATGAGCGCTTGATGTTCGCCTTGTCACCGGTGGACGACCACTGGTCCGCCGCCAGTGGCGAGTACGACTTCTTCGCGGGCTGGTTCGCCAGGAGGTAGTACTGGCCCCCACCCGCCGCGCCCTTGAGCGAGGTCTGGCTCATGAAAGTCAGGTAGAAGCCTGCGTCCGTCTCGGCACCGTCGGGTGCCCGACATTGAATGAAGACGTGGAGCGAAGCCACGGAGAACGCCGACGTCACCGTTCCCCAGTGATCGATCGAGCAGGTGGCCGCGGTCTTGACAGGGGTGATCTGGACGGAGCCTCCCAAGGCATCCGTGATGCCGGTGAAGACGACCTCGTATTGGCCGGGGTCCGAGAGCCGGCTGACCGAGTTCCCGAACCCCCGGTAGTTGTATGACACGGTCGGGGTCACCGTCCCGGACGACTGAAGGGGATCCTGTACGAAGCCAACGTCTCCCGACACGACAGATCCCGGTTGCATGACGTTGATGCTGAACTTGCTGTCCACCGGGTTGCCGGCACGGTCGAAGCAGAGCACGTCAACGTCCACGGTGTTGCGTGGAGGTCCTGGGTTGAAGGTCACGTCGTACGGGTTGCAATGCACCACGGCATTGCCCAGGGCGGTCACGTGGACGCTCACGGGATCAACTCCGGCGTTCTCAATCGGCATTCGCGCGGTGTAGGACCCTTCGCCAGATCGAGTAATGGTCACGTCGGCCGCGCCGATCGAGGCGTATTGGTGGTTGGCGTCTGGCGTGTAGCTGGATGTCGTCGGTTTGGTTGCCACCGCCCAGGCAAAGGCGGTTCCATGCACGGCGGGCGAAACGCCATGCGCGCCATCGGCTGCCACCGGTTGCCACGCGAGGCCGGTCGCGGTCGCCAAAATCACGACGGAAGCCCACAGGGTCGGTCTCACAGGAGCCTCACGCTTCAACGACTGGAAGCGCCCGACTATCGCGGGCTGCCGGACCCCTGTCAACGGGACGCACTGTAGACTCGGCCGCGCCGTGAACATCACCGCCGTTGAAGCCAACGCCGCTCCCGCCGCACCTGCGGCCGCGTGGCCCGAGCGCGTTTTTTCCGGCGTGCAGCCGTCCGGCCTGCCCCACATCGGCAACTACCTGGGCGCGTTCCGCAACTACATCGCCATGCAGGAGACGCACGACGCGATCTACTGCATCGTGGACTACCACGCGCTCACCTCCACCCACGACGGCACGCTGATCCGCGCCAACACCACCGAGATGGCACTGGACCTGCTGGCGCTGGGGCTGGATCCCGAGCGCTCGGTGCTCTTCCGCCAGTCGGATCGACCGGAGCACCTCGAGCTTGCGTGGTTCTTTTCGTCGGTCGTCCCGGTGCCGTGGGTGGAGCGAACGCCCACCTTCAAGGAGAAGATGCGCAGCCAGCCGGACGACGTGAATTTCGCGCTGCTCGGCTATCCGGTGCTCCAGGCCGCGGACATCGCGATCTACAAGGCCACGCACGTGCCGGTGGGCAAGGACCAGGACGCGCACCTTGAGCTGGCGCGCGAGATCGTGCGCGCCTTCAACCGGCGCTACGGCGACGTCTTCCCCGAGCCGCAGGCGGTGTACACGGAATCGCCGGTCATCCTGGGCACGGACGGCGTCAACAAGATGTCCAAGTCCACCGGCAACGTGGTTGAGATCTTCGCGGACGAGGCCACCATCCGCAAGCAGATCATGAGCATGGTCACGGACACGCAGCGCATCCTGCGGACGCAGCCCGGGCGGCCGGAGGTCTGCAACGTCTGCCAGCTGCACCGCTTCTTCAGCCCGGACGATTACGAGACCATCTGGGAGGGCGAGCGGACCGCACGCACCGGCTGCGTGGATACCAAGCGGCTGCTGGCGGATCGCATCATTGCCACATTCGCCGAGGCCCGCGAACGGCGCGCCGAACTGGCCGCGAAGCCGGGTTACGTGGAGGAGGTCCTCCACGCCGGCGCGGAGAAGCTGGCCCCGATCGCCACCGAGACCATGCGCCAGTGCCACGACCTGATGGGACTGGGACCCCGCTGAGCGCCTTCGAGCCACCACGACCCGCGCGACCGGCAACCGGCAGGCGCCGGGCGGGCCTGCTGGAGCGCTACCCGGAACTGCCGTGGATCGTGCTGGCAGGCGCGATCGCCGGCGTCGCGCTGGGGTTCGGCATCTGGTACCTGGGAAGCTCGCGCGGCGCCGATCAGCTGGACCTGGAGCACTTCATCAGCCTGGCGGCGGTGATCGCACTGGTGGCCGGCGGCCTCGCTGCCGCGGCCCGCGCCGTGATGCTTTCCGACATCCGCGTCGCGTTCGTGCTGGTGGCGGTGCTCATCGGCTGGAACGTGGGAGCCACGCTGGCCTTCCGGGTGGTCCCCGGCGACACGACCGATGGCGATGTCCTGCTGTTCGATCCGTCGCTCCCCATCATCGGCAACGGCCCCCCACCGACACCCAGCGAAGACCTGGCGCAATTCGATGGTCCGGCACGCTGCGCCTGGGATCCCACGCACACCACGTTGCTGAGCGTGACCAGCCGGCGGACCTTCTCTGCCGGCGACCTGCCCTTTCCCGCCCAGGCAACGCTGGTCATGGCCAGTGGCACGTTCACGGTCGAGCGCATCGACCCGGTGAACGGCGGGACCGTGGCGACGTACGCGGGCAGCTTTGCGCCAACGCATGCGAGCACGTCCCAGGTGGCCATGCACAACGTGGTACGGACCGTGAATCCAGCGCTGGACCATGACACGGCGGTGCTGGTGGACCTGCTGCCCGACCTGAACGGCTGGACACTGTTCTGGGATTGCCCCACATTCGGCTGATTGCAGCGCGTTTGAGTAACGGACGCGTGAGGGCGCCGCGCTAGACTCGCGCCATGGTGACGAGGCAACTGCCCGAGTCCGAGCGCCGCTGGTTGCGCACGCTGCTGGTCCTGGGCACGCTCACGGTCGGCCTGTACCTGCTGGGCCTGGTCGCCAACGTGCTGATCTATTTCAGCGACATCCTGATCACGCTGGTCCTGGCCTGGGTGTTTGCCTTCCTCGCCTCGCCGGTCGTGGATGGCATCACGCGCCGCGCCACGGCCATCCCGCGCACGGTGGTGGTGGTCCTGGTCTATGCGGCGTTCTTCGTGGTGCTGCTGGCGGTGCTGGGCCTTTTGGCCGGCCAGCTGGCGAGTTCCATCCTGGACTTCGTCCACAACCTGCCGGCCTTCCAGGACCGGCTGCCAACCCTTCTCCAGCCATGGCAGAACCAGCTGGATGCGCTGGGGTTCCAGGTCAACTTGCAGGCTGTCACCAACGATGCCGTGGCCAGCCTCCAGAAGTTCGCCGAGACGCTGGTCACTCCGCTCACCAGCCTGGCCCTGGCCAGCCTGGGCGTCCTGGGCAACCTGCTGATCGTGGTCTTCCTGTCGATCTTCATCGTCATCGACAAGGACAAGATCCTGGCCTTCGTCAACCGCCTCATTCCGCCGCGCTGGGCGCCGGAGGCGGACCTCTTCCAGCAGAGCGTGGCCTCGTCGTTCGGCGGCTTCCTGCGCGGCCAGGCCATCCAGGGGCTGATCTACGGCGCGATCGCCGCGGTGGCCAGCTGGTGGCTGGGCATCGACTTCATCCCGGTCACGGCCGTGACCGTGGGCATCCTCCAGATGATCCCGTTCTTCGGCCCGTTCGTGTCCTGGGCGCCCCCGGTGCTGGCCGCCCTGGTGACCAACTCGCCCAACCTGCTGCCCATCTTCATCGTCATGTGGGTCGCCTGGTTCGTGATCATGAACATGCTCCAGCCGCGCCTCATGGAGCGCACGGTGGGCATCCACCCGGTGGGCGTGCTGGTGTCCGTGCTGATCGGCATCAAGCTGGCCGGGGTGGTCGGCGCGATCTTCGCCATCCCGGTGGCCGCCGTGATCAGCACGTTCTTCTTCTACTACCTGCAGCGCTCCACCGGTGGCGCGCGAGACGTGACCACGCGAGCCGCCGAACGCGTTGGACGGCGCGAGGGGCGCCGGGTCCGCATCCCCACGCCGCCCCTGGTTTCCAACATCACCGCGGACGACGAGCCGGACGGACCGGAGGCCGCGCCGTCGGCACCGCCGAGCGGCCCGGAGGCCGATGGGGACGACGGCATGGCGCCGTCCGTG
>CAZENL010000081.1:0-13492 GCA_964513505.1 uncultured Anaerolineaceae bacterium | reverse complement strand
TGCGGATGCTCGCGCCGGCACACGTGATGGACAACGAGCTGGTCGGCTCTGACACCGGCGTGCGCAAGGGTGGGTTGACGCCGTACGGCCGCGACGTCATCGCGGAATGCCAGCGAATTGGCCTGCTCGTGGACCTGGCGCACATGTCCGAAGCTGGCATCCGAGATGCGCTGCCGCTGGTGCGGGAGCCATTCGTGCTGAGCCACACGGGGTTGACGGCACTGGCTGGGCAGAGCGTCCCGCTGCGGCACTACTCCCCGCAGACCCGCAACCTCCCCTCGGAGCTGGCACGCGACGTGGCCGCGGCAGGCGGCGTGATCGGCCTCACGTTGTCCACGTGGCTGCTCGGCGGCGACACGCTGGACGCGTTCGGCAGGGCCGTGGACCTGGCACTGGAGTTGTGCGGCCCGGACCACGTGGCCATCGGCTCGGACATGGACGGCGGCCTGCGCATGCTGGTGGATGCGGCCGGGTTCCCGGCACTCACGGGGGAACTGTTGCAGCGTGGACACGACGCGGCCACGGTGACGGCCGTCATGGGCGGCAACGCCCTGCGGGTGCTGCGTGCCGTGGGGCCCGTGGCCGGCTGAACGCCCGTTGTGCACGGCACGACCATTGGCGACCCGAAACGATCACGCACGGCCCTCCGGCTCCCGAATCCCGTCTTGCTTGGTCACTGCGTGCGCACGTCCGACCGAATCGACCTCCAAACGGCCACCATTCCTCCGAAACACGTCGCCAATGTGCATGCGGTGACCATCGCTGCCGGCGGACCGCAGAAGAGCCGCGTCCCGGCGCTCCGGCCGAACGTTTCGCGTGCGATCGGCACACGAATCCAACCGGAACCCGTGACCCCGCAACGGAACAGCGTCGACACGGCTCGGTTGCCGTGCAAACGCAACCGATTCGTGCCGCGTTCGGCCGCCCGCACCTCCACTTGAGTCGCGATCGCACGCGAGGCGTGCAGGCGCCTCGACGGCGTTTGCGAACGCGTACCCTGCACCGATGCCGAACCTGTCCCGACTCGCGGCCCTGATCGGCTGGCTCGGCGTGGCCGTGTTCCTCGGCACGGCGGTGGTGACGGCCGTCGCCTACACCGGCAGCGCCGGTGAGCCGTATTCGCCGCTCAACCACTACGTTTCAGAGTTGGGCGAGCGCAAGAACTCGGAACTGTCCGTGGTCTTCAACTCCGGTGTCGCCATCGGCGGCATCTGCCTGGCCGTGCTGCTGGTGGAGGTCGGTCGCCGGATCGGCGGCGGGAGGGGCCTGGCCGTCAGCGTGCTCGGCGCGCTGGCCGGCGTGTCCGGCACCTTCGTCGGCTTCATTCCCATGGACGAAAAGGCGTCGCACCTGCTGGTCTCGGGATCGTTCTTCCTGGCCCTTGCGGCGGCGGTCGGGCTGGCCACTCTGTGGATGGGCGGCAAGGCCTTTCCGCGGCGCGCCGCAGCGTCGTGGCTCGGACTGCTCACCGTGGCTGCCTCCATCGCCTTCTTCATCCTGAATCGGGTGGAGGGACCTGGCCTGGGTGGCGCGGCCGACCCGAATGCCCCGCGTCCCGCGATCGCCCTGGATTCGGTCATCGAATGGGCGGCTCTGCTCGGGGTCCTCGGGTGGGTCACCGTTGCGAGCGCCACCATCTGGCGAGCCGAGCGACCGCTCGGCGTGGCGCTGCGGCCCGTCAGCGGCGAGTCGCGCTAGCCAGGGCAGCCGCCAGGGCAGACATACGTTCCACGTCCCGCCCGTCGGGACCCAGCGAATCGACGAGGGCGCTGGCCACGATCACGCCGTCCGCCATCGGCGCGAGGCGCCTGGCGTGCTCCGGCCGCGAGACGCCGAACCCGACCGCGACCGGAACGGGAGAAACGCCACGCACGTCCTTCAGGAACTTCCCGATCCCGGCCGGCAGCGACCTCCGGGCCCCGGTGACCCCGGCCAGGGAGACGGCGTAGAGGAACCCGGTCGAGCGCTCGGCGATCATGCGGCGGCGCGCCGGCAGCGTCGTTGGTGTGACCAGGTAGATGATCGAAATGCCGTGGCGCGCGGCGCTCTCCTCGACGTCCGCGCCTTCGTCGGGCGTCAGGTCCGCCAGGATGAGGCCGCTCGCCCCGGCCGCGGCCAGGCGTGCCAGGACCGTGCTGCCGTCGCTGCCGCCGACGACCTGGTTGACGTAGCCCATGGGGATCAGTGGGACGCCGGGCCGCGCGGCGTGCACCCGCGCCACCAGCTCGATGGAGCGGTCCAGTGTCGCTCCGTTGGCGAGTGCCGTGACCGAGGCGCGCTGCAGCGTCAACCCGTCAGCGGTCGGGTCCGAATACGGCAGGCCGATCTCCAGCAGGTCGGCGCCCGCATCGATCAGGGCCAAGGCGATCTCCAGCGAGCGCGCCGCGTCCGGGTAGCCCGCCACGGCATACGGGATCAACGCCGCCCGCCCGCCTGCCGACGCCTTCGCAAAGGCCGCCCGGATGGCGACGGCACCGGAAACGTCCCTGTCGACGTCCGTGTTGACCGCCACGGCCTCAGTGGTCATGGGCCTCCAGCCGATCGGCGATGGCGGCGATGTCCTTGTCGCCCCGGCCAGAAAGCCCCAGCAGCACGATCGACCTGGGGGGCAGGTCCGCGAGGTTGGTCGTCCCGGCCAGCCACGCGCCAAGGGCTGCGACCACGTGCGCCGGCTCGAGGGCGGGCAGGATGCCCTCGGTGCGCGTGAGCGTCCTGACCCCGTCGATCGCCTCATCGTCGGTCGCGGAGAGGATCTCCAGCCGGCCCGCCTCGAAGAGTGCCGCAAGCTGGGGTCCGACGCCCGGGTAGTCGAGGCCGGCGGAGATCGAGTGCGCCTCCTTGACCTGCCCGTCCGCGTCCTGGAGCAGGTACGACCGGGAGCCGTGCAGCACGCCCGGGGAACCACCGGCGAGTGCGGCCGCGTGCCGGCGGGACAGTCCCTCCCCCGCCGCTTCCACCACCACGAGGCGCGTTGCCGGTTCGCCGATGAACCGGCTCAGCAGCCCGATCGAGTTGGAGCCGCCACCCAGTGAGGCGATGGCCGCGTCCGGCAGGCGCCCCTCCACAGCGAGCAGTTGCGCGGCAGCCTCGTCGCCGATGACGCGCTGGAGGTCACGGACAAGCGCCGGGTACGGGTGCGGCCCGACCGCGGAGCCGAGCACGTAATGCGTCGTGGCGACGTTGGTGACCCAGTCGCGCATGGCCTCGTTGATTGCGTCCTTGAGCGTGGCGCTTCCGGCGTGGACCTCGCGCACCTCCGTGCCCAGCGCGCGCATGCGCAGCACGTTGGGCGCCTGCCGCTTGACGTCCTCCGCACCCATGTACACGACGCACTCCAGGTCCAGCAGCGCGCAGGCGGTGGCCGTGGCCACACCGTGCTGTCCGGCGCCGGTCTCGGCGATCACCCGGGTCTTGCCGAGCCGCCGTGTCAACAGGGACTGGCCCAGCGCGTTGTTGATCTTGTGCGCGCCGGTGTGCGCCAGGTCCTCGCGCTTCAGGTACAAGCGGAGCCCGCCGGTCTCGCGGCCGGCACGGCCTTCCAATTCCGCCGCCAACCGGTCAGCGCGGTACAGCGGTGTTGGCCGCCCGACGTAGTGCCGGCCGAGCTCCCGCAAATCGGCCCAGAACTCCGGCTGCTCGCGGATCTCCAGGTAGGCGGCTTCCAGGTCCAGCAGGGCCGAGATCAGCGTTTCCGGGACGAAGCGGCCACCGAACTGGCGCTCCCTCCCCCATCGGCCGCGGGCATCGGGCTCCACCAGGGCCTGGTCGATCCGCTGGGGGCGAGAATCCACGGTCGGGCGATCGACGCGGGAGGCGCGGGCACGCTTGACGAACAGGGCGACCCGGTACGGGTCCTTCCGCGGCCGCCCTCCTGGGGGCGGATGCGGCTCGACGCCACCGGCGACGTCCACGCCGATCGCGGGCACGTTCCGCAGCGCGTCAGCGACGTTGGCAGGCGTCAGCCCACCGGCAAGAACCACCGGAACCTGCCGGGCAACCAGCCGCGCCACGTCGACGGGCACGCGGCGGCCGGTGCCGCCGGGGACCGTTGCGTCCGCGGTGTCCAGCAGGAGCTTCCAGAGGTTGGGCCTGGCCAGGAAGGCCTCGGCGCGGGTGATCGCATCGTCGGCAACCGTCGGGACCATGTCCGTTTCGACCGCGTCGCGCAGGTGGATGACCTTGACCACCGGCAAAGCGATCGAGTCCAGCGCGTCGGCCGGCTCGGCGCCGCTCAGCTGGACGGCGTCCAGGCCAATGCGTGCGGCCATGGCCTGTACCTCGGCCGGCTCGCGGTCCGCGAAGATGCCGACCAACCGGGGCCCCGCCCCGGCTGCGGAAAGTGCCCGCGCCTCGCGTGCCAGGGTCGTGCC
Source organism: uncultured Anaerolineaceae bacterium (assembly GCA_964513505.1). GTDB lineage: Bacteria > Chloroflexota > Limnocylindria > Limnocylindrales > CSP1-4 > JAFMJV01. The sequence continues at coordinate 9,122 of CAZENL010000081.1, read as the reverse complement.
CTCTTCCTCGCTGAGCGCCCGTTTCGTGCCCTGCACGAAGTTCAGCCCGATCGCGTCCGCGCCCGCATTGATCGCGGCGCGGAGCCCGCCGCTCTCGGTGATTCCGCAGATCTTCACGAACGGCTGGCGGTCGGCCGCGGCCGGATCCTCATCGGCCGTGGGTGGGCGGCCCGCCTCGACCAGCGCCGCGGTCCGGGCGCGGACGGACCGCGGGTCCGACCCTGCGCGCATCAGTTCCTCCCCGACGAGTGCCGCGTCGAAGCCCAGCGCTCGCCAGCGGCGCAGGCGCGATTCGTCGCGGACTCCGGATTCGGCCACGACCAGCCGATCGTCGGGCACCAGGTGCCGCAGCCGCTCCGCCTGCTCCGGATCGGTGCGCAGCGAGCGCAGGTCGCGGTTGTTGATGCCGATCAGGCGCGCCCCGCTGCCGACCGCGGCCTCCAGCTCGCGCTGGTCGTGCGCCTCCACCAGCGGTTCCAGCCCCAGGTCCACGGCCTGCGCAACCAGCCTGGCCAGCCGCGCGCGTGGATGCAGCACGGCCAGCAGCAGGACCAGGTCTGCGCCGGCGGCTCGGACCAACGGCAGCTGGCGCGGGTCCACCACGAACTCCTTGGCCAGGATCGGCAGCGCGGTGGCGTCACGTGCCGCGGCAATGTCCGCGAGCGTGCCGCCAAACCAGTGCGGCTCCACGAGCACGGAGATCGCCGACGCTCCACCGGCCTCGTACGCGCGAGCCCGTTCGGCGACATGGAGGTGGCCATCCGCGAGCGTGCCCGCCGACGGGGAGCGGCGCTTGATCTCGGCAATCAGGTGCAGGCCGGGTCGCAATAGGCGGCCGAGCTGATCGCGCGGCTCCGGCGCCCTCGCGGCCTCGCGCGCCAGCTCGGCGTAGGTTCGGGAACCGAGCTCTCGCTCGATGTCCGCGCGGCGGCGGGCCGCAATCTCCTCGAGCACGCCTGCGCTGCCGGCGCCGGTGGCCGCCTGAGGGCCGGACGAGGAAGCTCCCCGAGGATCGGAGATTGCAGTCACGCGACGGCCGCCGAGGACGAGCCGGTGTTGGCGCCACTGCCAGCCGCAGCAGCGCCCGCGGACTGCGCAGCGTCCGCCGCCTGCGCGGCTTCCACGCGTGCCTGTTCCCTGGCCCGCAGCCGCTCCAGGAGCGCGGCCGTCCGCCGGGATGCGATGGTCTCGCGCGCCAATGCCACGCCCTCCGCGAGGCTCTCCGCCCGACCCGCCACGACCAGTGCCGCGCCCGCGTTGAGTGCCACCACGTCTGCCGCAGGACCCGTCCGGCTGCCGTCGAAGACCGCCCTGATGATCGCGGCGCTCTCGTCGGGAGTGCCGCCCGCGAGGGCGGCGCTGTCTGCGCGCTCGATCCCGACCGCCAACGGATCCACGCGCAGGCGCGTCACGCCGTCCGGACGCACGTCGTAGATGACGCCGCTGCCGTCCAGCGGCAGCTCGTCGATCCGGTCGCCGTGGACCACGAACGCGCGCTCCACGCCGAGCGCGCGCAGCGCGTGCGCCACCCGCTCGGCAGATGCGGGATCCGCCACGCCAACCAATTGGCGGGCCGGCATGGCCGGGTTGGCAATCGGGCCGCACAGGTTGAATGCGGTGCGCACGCCAAGCTCGCGGCGCGTCGGTCCGGCGTGCCGCATGCCGGGATGGAACCCGGGCGCGTGCAGAAAGCCGAAGCCCACCTCGGCAATGGACGCCTCGGCCTCCTCTGCGCTCGTCTCGACGGACAGCCCCAGCGCGCCGATCACGTCCGAGCTCCCGGATGCGGAGGTCACCGCGCGGTTGCCGTGCTTGGCCACGGGCACGCCGGCGGCGGCGACCACCAGCGCAGATGCCGTGGAGATGTTGAACGTGGCCCGCAGGTCCCCGCCGGTCCCGCACGTGTCGATGACGCCCTCAGGGGCATGCACCCGGATGACGCGCGCCCGCATAGCGGAGGCGAAACCGGTCAGCTCCTCGATGGTCTCGCCACGCATGCGCAGGCCCATGAGCAGCGCCCCGAGCTGCGCGGGGGTGACTTCGCCGTCCAGCACGGCGCCCATCACCGACTCCGCCTCGGCGCGAGACAGCGTCTCGCCGGAGACGACGGCAACGAGCGCACGACGGATGGCTTCGCTCAACGATCCGCTCCTGGAGACCCTCGGAACCGCGGGGCCATTCGAACAGGACCGGCACGCGGGTTTGGCCGCCGAGTCTAGGTTGGCTCCGCCGCACGCGCAACCTGCCCTGCTATCGTGCCAGTCATGGCTGCGCATGCCGACGCCGGGCCGCCCTCAGAGGTCACGGCAGAGACCATCCGCCTTGCCTTTGCCGACGCCTGGGGCCGGATGGGCGCTGCCTGGGGCGTGCAGCCGTCGGTGGCACGCGTCCACGGCTACATGCTCGCCCGCCCGGGCGTGCTCACGGAGCGCGAGGTGCGCGAGGCACTGGGGCTGAGCCACCGGGCGGCCAGCATCGCGCTCAACGAGACGGAGACGTGGGGCCTGATCGAGCGCGTCCCGGACCCACGACCCACCGGTCGTCGCGGACCCAATGCCACGGCCTACACGATCGCCGGCGATCGCTGGCGCTGGCTCCAATTGGTCGCCGAGCAGCGCAAGGTGCGGGAAGCCGACCCGCTGCGGCCGTTGGTGCAGGAATGCCTGGACCTCGCGGCGCAGGCATCCCAGAACCTGCCGGACGACCCGGAAGTCGTTCGACTGCGCGCCTGGCTGGAGGACCTGCTGGGGTTCATGCGCCTGTTCGATCGTGCGGTCAGCCTCCTCGCTCGCGCGGAGACGACCCAGATCGCGACCGGCTTCAACGTCCTGGCGCGCATGTCCGACGGGACCATCGACCGGCTCCTGGAGCTGTTCGGCAGCCTGCCGGAAGACGACCTGGCCGCGACGCTGGAGGCCGTGTCGCGTGTCTCACCCAACGTTGGCCGCAAGATCCTGAGCGCGGCAAACCGCCTCGCTCGACTCGGGAGGTAACCATGCACGAACGATTGGCCGCGAGTTGGTGGTCGCTGGTGCTCCGGGGCATCGTGGCCGTCGCCTTCGGGGTGATGGCCTTCCTGCTGCCCGGGATCGCGCTGGCGGCCTTCATCCTGCTCTTCGGCGCGTACGCGCTGATCGACGGGGTCTTCGCGATCATGAGCGGCATCCGCCCGCACGGGGCACACGGCCGGGACTGGCTGCTGGTCATCGGCGGCGTCGCCGGGGTCGTCGTCGGGCTGTTCGCGTTCGTCCAGCCGGACCTGACCGCGATCGCCCTGGTCTACCTCATCGGAGCGTGGGCCATCGTCACCGGCGCCTTCGAGATCGCGGCCGCGCTGCGGCTGCGCGGTGCCGTGCGCAACACGGCCTGGCTGATCGCCGAGGGCGTGATCTCAGTGGCCTTCGGCGTCCTGGTATGGGTCGTGCCGGGTGACGGGGCGCTGGCGCTCATCTGGCTCATCGCCGCCTTCGCGGTCGCCTCGGGGTTCATGTTCATCTTCTTCGGTCTGCGGCTGCGCGCCGTGTCCGAAAACGCCGGCCACGTCCCGCCACCCTGGACGAGGACTCCCGCTCGCTGACGGGCTCCGGTGACGGCGGATTCGTCACCAAGGTGCAACGGCACGACCGATCTGAGGACGCCGCTCTTCCGCGACCCGATCAAGACTTGCCACTGCGGGGAAGCGCCGCGTCACACCTGGAGGCCAACCAATGGATCAGACCATGAAGGGCTTCGGCCGGCCGTTTGGGAGCCCCGATGTCATCGGCGGCGGCATCGACGACCCGGACGCCGCACAGCCGTCCATCGCTCGGGATGAGCCGGAGGCAGGAGGCGATTCCGGGTCGATGGACGCTCGCGAGCCAAACCCGCTCGACCACGGCCAGGAGCCAAGTGGCCCGAACGATCCCGTTTCGGGGTTCGCCAAGCCGAGCGACGATTCTGCGTCCTGACGCCCGACCTGGGTCAGTCCTGCTTCCTGGCGATCGCCTGTCCGAGCTCCAGCTTGGTCATCCGGGAGCGGCCCTTGATTTCCAGCTTCCGGGCGCGCTCGAGCAGTTCCGGACGCGAATGACCGAGGACATCGACACCGCCGGCGGTCGGTAGCTCGCCACGCCGCGCACGCACGCCACCGATTTTGGAGCGTGGATCGGACGGTCCTTTCTCCGGCTTCGCCTCCCAGTGGTCGTCCACCTTCTCGAAGGAGTGCTTGAGGGACGCGAACGCCGTGCGGTGAGCCTGCTCGCCCTCCCCGTATTGCTCAACGGCACTGTCGTGCGTCTCCATCCACGTCCGCTGAGCCTTCTTGGGCGAGCGTTTGAGCGTCCCGGGGAGACTGTCACGTGCTGGCATGCAGCGGATGTTGCGTGGCAATGCGTCTCAGGGACCGTCCCGTGGCGCCTCCGGAAGTGACGGCCGGATGACAACGTCTCGTGCGCGCCGGGATCACCCATTTCCCCGGGATGGCGCCTCCTTACCATCGTGACTGTCAGCACAGCTGCCATGAGGGAGTGGGTGAAAGCCGATCGGGCACCGGGAGTCCGGGTCGCCGGCGACTCCGGGGACCGGCGCGTCGCGTCTGCGGTGCCCGAGACGTGGCTTCGCGACGCCGTGACCGAGCGCCTGCCGATGCTCCTGGCCACCGCCCGAGCGCTGATGAGCCAGGAGGCGGATGCGCGCGACCTGACCCAGCACACGGCAGAGATCGCCCTGCGGCGGGGCGGCACGCTCCGCGATCCCGCCGCGATCACGGCGTGGCTACTCACCATCCAGGCGCGGGAAGCGTTCCGGCTGCGCGTCCGTCTCCGACGCTGGGTGGCGATCGGGCGTGTCTCGCTGCCGTCCGTGCCGGGACCGGATCCGGAGGCGCTGGCCATCCGGACGGCGCTCCAGTCGCTTCCGCCACGGATGCGTGTCGCCGTCGTGCTGCACCACATGGCGGGTCTGCCGGTTGCGGACGTGGCGCTGGCGCTCGGCGTGAGCCAGAACACGGTCAAGACGCAACTGCGCCTTGGGCTGGCCCGCCTCCGCGAGGAGCTGCGGTGAACATGGAAGTGCCGCCGGCCGCCAGAGACGGCGCTCCGGCGCCGGATGATCGACCGACGATCGAGCGACTGGAGCGATCCTTTGCGCAGGAGACGGCACGAGCGAAGGTGAACCTGGAACGCTCGGGGATCCCATTGCGGTCGCCGGCCCGGGCCGCGCGCCGTTCTGTGTCGGCCCTGCCATTGGGCATCGGCGCACTGGCCGTGATCCTGGTCGCGGCGGCCGTTGTCCTTCGCGTCGGGAATCAGCTGGACAACGGGGAGATATCGCCGCTCGATTCGGGGTCCGGCACGTTGTCCACGCGGCCGCCGGCAACGCTGCCAGTGTCGTCGTCTGTGACGGCGGCCAGTGCGCAGCCTTCGTCATCAGACGTCTACCCTCCTCTCTTGCCGGCACCCTGGAACGCGATCACGTGGTCGCCAACCGCGCCCGATCCGTGGCACGGACCCGGAAACCGATTCGTTCAGCACGTGGTGGCCGACGGCGATGGGTTCGTGGCTGTCGGGTATGAAACCGGTACCAAACCGCATGGAGTCGTGTGGTTCTCCGCGGACGGCCGAACGTGGCAGCGCGTACCCGATCCGACCGGCACCTTCGAGGGTGCACGGCTGTCATGGGTCGTTGAATTCGGGGGCGTCCTGGTCGCGCTCGGCGACACCGGCAGTGATCCCGGTGCAGGACCGAGTGCAGTCTGGACGTCGAGCGACGGCGCTATGACCTGGACGCCCGTGCCAGGCGCAACCCAAACGTTTGCTGGACTCGTGGTCCAGGGCGTCACGCGCGGCCCCAGCGGCTTCATCGCATACGCCGCGGACTGGCAGCGGACCGTGTTCCAGACGTGGATTTCCGCCGACGGACGTGTGTGGGAGCCCGACCAGACATTTCCATCAACCAGGTCCGGCAGCGTGGTCGGGACGGCCCGCGGGTACTTCGCCGCGGTGGATGGAGTCGAATGGCTGTCAGCCGACGGCCGATCGTGGACTCGCGCCAATGGCACGAACTCGGACCGCCTGGGCGGATTCATCCCGGGAGCGGACGGCCTTGTGGCGAGTGTGGAACCCGAGTCGACGTGCCTCGCCTGCTTCGGTCCGATCATGTTCGCTACCTACCGCCAGTCCTCGGACGGCATCAACTGGGTGGACCTGGCGGGGATCGGGCCGTTCGACGGCAAGGTCGGCAGCGGTCTGGGTGGCCAGATGACCTCGGACGGCAGCCGGATCGTCTACGTGGCCCCATCCGGCCGCATCTGGGTGTCACAGGATGGACTGGCGTGGCACGCACCGAGCGCGTTCCTTGCGGATCCATCGTCAGTCGGCGCCGTTGACCCGAACGCCGGAATGATCGCCGTGGGTGACCGGGGCCTGGTTTCGATCGATCAGGACTCGGGCGATCCGACCGTCTGGTTCGGCGCAGCTTCTGCTGACGCTCCCGCCGGCCCGCTGCCGACCTTCCCACTTCAGTACAACGACGGCCGCACGGATCGCCAGTGCATTGGCGGCGAAGGCGGCGATCCCGGCGTGGTGTGCATTCAGATCGGCTACTACCTGCGCAACGACAGCGGCGCGGACCAGCTGATTCGGATGCAGGGCGCCGTCAACTCCGTGGTTCGCGTGGCCGCCGACCAGACTGGCTACCTGACCGGGATCGGCCCGATCTGGGACAGCGGCCTGCCACTCAGGGTCCAGCTCTTGTCCGAGCAGTGCGACGTCATCGATGCGATCACCGCCAACGGCAACCTGGAGCTGTTCACGATCCACACCGGCGTCTCCAACCCGCTCACCGGCAGCATCAACCTGCCGGCGGAAGCCCTCCCGGAGACGCCGTTCCCGACCGTCGCGGCCTGCGGGGGATAGGCGCGCCAGCCGCGAATTACGGAGTCGGCGGAGGCCCTCCGACCAGGGCGACGCGCCACTGGCAGGTCGAGGCCGAATCGAAGAAGTACGCGCCGCCCGGGATGCCATGCAGGAACTTCGTGCCGTTCTGCTGGCCCGTGACCGACTGCGAGATGATCGGGATGGAACTGCCGTTGCCGCTCAGACGGATGTCGATCTGACAGGCGGCCGGCTGTGGGTCCGTGCCGACCCACGCGAACGCGTAGTCGCCGGCGACCAGGTGAAAGTCGGCCGAGTGGCCGGGGCCGGTTCCGCTGCGGTTGATGGTGAGCGGCGTTGGCGACGCGCCGGATCCGGCCGGGACCGTCGTGTCGCAGCCGGCGGCGACGAGGAGCAGTAACAGCGCCAGTGGCGCGAGCGTTCGGCTCATCCTGATCAGCGGAAACCTCTGGACGTTTGCGGGGACGCCATTCTGAAAGGTTTCCACGACCTCCGCAGTTGTCCGGCCCGGATCATGCAGCGCAGTCGAAGGCAGACGCCGCGCGGCGAGGTGACCTTGGGTTGATTGCGGGGCGGAAGCGTGGCGCAGATCGTTGGCCGGCGGGATCGGGGCGCAGGTACCCGATCTCTTTGGCTGGAACGGAACAGGTACGTCGCTCGCGTGTTTACAAAATCGGGCTGGTGGAGGGTGATCGAGATCCGCCCTCTGGAGTTCTTCCGGATCGCGGCAACGCGACGGTACCGCGCGTCCCAGCGACGGCGAGTCCAGGCCTCCTCCAGGTACGCGATGATCCTGGCCTTCGGCGTCGCCGCCCTGGATTGCATCTGGCTGGTGGCGTGGCACAGCGACACGGCAGCGTTGGTCGTCGCGCTCAACGTGTTGATCGCCGTCGTGGCCGTGGTCGGCTTCCTGGCGCTTGGGTCGGTGGCACGGCGAAGGCCCGAGGTCGTTGTCATGGGCACGCTCTTTGCCGTCGATGCCGCAACGATCGCGCTCGGTCTCGGGCACCAGGCGCTCGCTTTCGTGGCGGTCGGCTACCTCCTCTTGCTGCCGGTGGTCGTTCCGCTCGTCATTCCCTGGGCGACGCGGATCCACGTCACCTGGCTGAGCCTCCACGCTGCCCTGGTCCTTGCCTACACCGCGTTCGCGCCCGCGGCGTCCATACCCGCTGGCTCTCGCGACCAGCTGTTCGCGCTCCTCGTCGTTGCCGTCGCGATCAGCCAGTTCGGTCACGTGACGGGCGTTCGAGGCGGGGTCTCCAACTTCAGTCAGGTGCAGCAGATCAAGGCGCTCAATCGACAGGCGCGCCGGGACCAGAATCGACTGGATAGCCTCAATGCGGTTCTGGAGACGACGGCGGCGACCGACATGCTGACCGGTTTCGGGAACCGCCTGGCGCTTGATGCCGGCCTCAGGCTCGTGCGCTCCCGCATCGAACGGCAGCGGGACCACTACGGCCTCTTGATCCTCGATCTCGATCGCTTCAAGGCAATCAACGATGAGCGTGGCCACCTGGCGGGCGACGACGTGCTCCGCGCGGCGAGCGAGGCATTGCGGGGCGTCCTCCGTGCCGGCGACTCAGCCTATCGGTACGGCGGCGAGGAGTTCGTCGCGCTGATCCTGCTTGCGCGACCGCAAGATGCGGCCGCGGCTGCCGAGCGGATGCGAGCGGCGATCGAGTCGCTGCAGATCCCCAACGCGCGGAACGAACCGTATGGGCTCCTGACCACGTCGATTGGGGTCATCACCGTCGGGCCGGGCGATCTGTCCGCCGATGACGCCACGTGGTTCGCGCGAGCCGATGCGGCCCTCTATCGGGCCAAGATGAAGGGCAGGAACCGCTGCGAAGCAGCGTCTGACGGCGCGGCGGCGGACACCATGGAACAGCGGCGTTCCAAGGCCGATCGTGGGCAGCCGCCGTTGTCGGTGCCCCGGGTCTTGCCCGCCGTCTGACCGACAGGCGAAGCTGGCGGAGAGGGTGGGATTCGAACCCACGAAGCTTTCGCTCGGCGGTTTTCAAGACCGCTGCCTTCAACCACTCGGCCACCTCTCCGTGGCACGGCCAAGTATCGGTGGCGGAACGGAGACGCGCCGTGAGCTACCGAAAGCCTTGGGTCCTCACGAAGTACGACACCGTGAGCGCCACCAGGTAGATGGCAGCTCCCAGGAGCAGCCAGGACAGGGCGACCAGAATCAGGTCGGCGCCGGTGATCGACGGCAACAGCGTGGGCAGGCAGCCGTCGGGGTTG
>CAZENL010000080.1:0-14087 GCA_964513505.1 uncultured Anaerolineaceae bacterium | reverse complement strand
TGGGGCCGGCACCGCCACGTGATGTCGCCGCTGGAATGGACCTGGCAGTCAACCAAGATCGGCGCCGGCCCGACCCCGATCGAGACGCCCGAGGGCTGGCTCCTGATCTACCACGGCGTCCTGACGTCCTGCAACGGCTTCGTGTACTCCATGGGCGCCGCGCTCCTGGACCTGGACGAGCCGTGGAAGGTCATCCGCCGCGGGAGCGACTACCTGCTTTCTCCGCAGGTCCCCTACGAGCAGGTCGGTGACGTGCAGAACGTGGTCTTTCCGTGCGCCGCACTGGTGGATGGCGACCGGATCACCATCTACTACGGCGCCGCCGACACGGTGACCTGCCTGGCCCACGGGCGGATCTCGGAGATCCTGGACTTCATTCGCTCCTAGGCATCGCGGCTTCGGGCGCGGTGGCGCGGATGGTCCGCACCGAGCCGCGCTCGATCAGCGTCGGCCGCAGGAATGCCTGGGTCATGGCGCCGTGCCCGAATTCCAGCCGGTGGAGCAGGAGCGTGACGGCCAGCCGGCCCATGCCCAGCTTGTCCACCGCGAGGGTGGTCAGCTGCGGCGAGACGTAGCGGGCCAGGTCCACGTCGTCATAGCCGACCACGGAGAGTGACCCGGGGACGGGGATGCCGGCCAGCTGGGCCATCTGGATGAGGCTTACCGCGACTTCGTCGTTGCAGCAGAAGGCGGCGGTCACCTGCGGGTGCTGGCGGATGTACTCCAGGCCGGCGGCCGCGGCGGCATCCGGCGGCACGTAGCGCTCGTCGACGAAGTGCGGCGTCAGCTCCGCCTCGGCGATGGCCTGGGCGTAGCCGCGTCGCCGCAGCAGGATGCTGGGGAACGAGTCCGGCGCGCTGCCAAGGATGGCGATGTCCCGGTGCCCGCGCCCGATGAGGTGCTCCACGGCGGCGCGCGCGCCCCCGACGTTGTCGCTCACCACCGAGTCGAAGGCCACGTCCTCCGCGTACGCGTCCACGAGGATGGCGGGCGGTCCCTGCTCGAGCAGCGCGGTGGTGCTGCTGGACAGGTGCGCGCCGATGACGATCAGGCCGTCACAGGCACGTTCGGTGACCAGCCGCGGCACCTCGATCGGGTGATAACCCTCATCCACGGGCATGGTCGCGAAGAGGAGGTCCGCCTCACGGATGCGGCACATCTCCTCGACACCGGCCATGACCGGGGCATAGAAGCGGTTGGCCTCCGGCGCGTCGCCCTTGGGCGCCTTGATGATCAGTCCCACCGTCACCTGGCGCGACCGGCGGCCGGCCGGCCTGGCGAGCCCCCGGTATCCCAGGCGACGCGCCGTCTCGACCACGCGATCGCGGGTCTGCCGGCTCACCCCAGGTTCGCCGCGAATGGCCAGCGATGCCGCGGCGGCGGACAGGCCGGCTTCCCTGGCAACGTCCGCGAGGGTTACTTTTCTGGGTCGCTCGTCACTCAATGGCCATCACCGGAACTGACAGTATCAGTCCTGAGGAGCCACCGTCAACGCGCGGGCGTCCCACGAAGGCCATGTCTGACGCAGGAAGCGGGCTGCCTGCCTCGATCGCAACATGCGGCGATCACTGGAGATTCCATCGTTGGTGGACCGTTTGGCCAGCACAAGAGAGGCTCGCATTCGGGGAGCCGTTGCCCGATAGTTGACAGCACGCTCCGCCGCGTGCCCCCGAGCCTCGGCTCATGATCCGCGGCGGCTCGTTCGGACCCAGGGACGTGGCAGCGACCGGAGGATCACCAATGGCTCTCGAACGGCGAATGCGGCTGACCCGACGCCTGGTACTGGGCGCCATGCTGGCACTCGGAATCGCATCGGTCGGCATGACGGCGGACGCGGCTGCGCCTGCGTCGGACGTGGCACTCGCCGGCAGCCAGGGAACGCCGGCCGGCGCACACCTGGTCGGGCCACACGCGAGCGCCGGCAGGCTGCTGGTCTCGCTGGTGCTCGCGCCGCGGGGCGGGGCCGCCATGGATCGGTTCATCGCGCGGCTCCAGGATCCGTCGAGCCCCCTCTACCACCAGTGGCTGCTCACCGGCCAGTTCAACCGGCGATTCGCACCGTCGTCGGAGGTCGCCGGCGCTGCGCGAACGTTCCTGGCGCAGGCTGGACTCCACCTGGAGGCAACTCCGTCGCCGTTCGTGCTGCGGGCGAGCGGCACCACCGAACAGGTGGAACGCGCCTTCGGCACCGGCATCGACGACTACCGCGCGGCCTCTGGAAAGCTGTTCTACACCAACGCCCAGCCGGCGCGGATCCCGCAGTCGCTGGTGGGCCGCGTCATCGGCGTCTCCGGGCTGACCAACACGGTCCGCATGCATCCCCAGTACAAGCTCGCGGCGACCGCGCCCACCTCGGACGGCAGCAAGGCACCGAAGTACGGCGGCGGCCCGGGCGGCAGCGGACTCACGCCCTCCCAGATCGAGGGCATCTACTCGGCAGCCGCCGTGCACGCCGCGCCGAATGGCCGTGGCGAGGGCACCACGTTGGCGGTCTTCGAACTGTCCGGCTACACGCCGGCAGACATCGACGCGTACCAATCGCAGTTCTTCGGGGCGGCGCCACAGGTTCCCGTGACCACGGTCAACGTGGACGGCGGTCCGATCACCCCGGACTGTCCGACCGGCGACGGTTGCGGCCCCTTCGATGGCGGCACGTGCTCGAACGGCTGCAACTCGGCGGACTACTCCGGTGACGTCGAGGACGAGGCGGACATCGAGGTGCAGATCGCCGTGGCGCCTGCCGCCGCCAGCCTGCTGGTCTACAACGCGCCCAACGACATTACCGGCGCAACGTCCGTGGACGAGCTGTTCAAGATCGCCAACGACAACCTGGCGGACGTGGTCAGCAGCAGCTGGGGGCTCTGCGAGCCGGACGACACGCTCGGCGTGGCCGAGGCCGAATACGTTGCACTGGCCCAGATGGCCGCGCAGGGCCAGAGCGTCTTCGGCTCATCCGGGGACAACGGCGCGTACGACTGCCTCGGCGATCCCGGTCACAAGGGCCTGGAGGTTGACGATCCGCCGTCCCAGCCGTACATGACGGCCGTGGGCGGCAGCTCGCTGGGCACGTTCGATCCCGGCTCGACCGCCGATCCCGTGTACCCGCAGGGCCACGAGACGGTCTGGAACCCGCTCAACAAGTGCCAGGGCACCGCCAAGCACCCCGTCGGCGACGGCTGCGAAACCGTCGGGGCGAGCGGCGGCGGCGTCAGCCGCTTCTGGCCGCGCCCGAGCTACCAGAACGGCCCCGGCGTGGTGAGCTCGTTCAACCAAAAGGGACCCTATTGCAGCCAGGCCAAGAAGGGCCAGCGCTGCCGCGAGATCCCGGACGTGTCCGCCAATGCCGATCAGTACACGCCGTACGCGGAGTACTGCACCGGCGACCGCACCACGACGGGCGCTGGCTCCTCGAGTTGCGCCTCATACCTGCCGGACGACACGGTCGCCGGATGGTTCGGCATCGGGGGCACCAGCCTGTCCTCGCCCGTCTGGTCGGCGATCGTGGACCTCTCGATCGGCTACCACGGCCGGCGCTTCGGTGAGGCCAACGTGGGCCTGTATCGGCTGCTCCGCTCGCCACAGGCCTACGCCGCCGACTTCCACGACATCACGGGAAGGCATCAGACCGAGAACAACAACGGCTACTACCCCACCTCACGGGCCTACGACATGGCCACGGGAATGGGCACGCCCAACGTCTCGGCGTTCGCAATGGCTACGCCATAGGAGGCGCGGCTGGCCCGCCTCAGCGCGGAGGGAAGTAGCACCTCACGAACTCGGCCACGCCCAGAACGCCATGGCGCTGGGAGTCCCAGCCTCCGAGTGAGCCCATGATCCACGTGGCTTTGTCAGGCCAGCGCGGATTCCCGGATCCTGCCAAATATCACCCTCGGCAGTGTTCGCCCGGGTTCACGCGTCGGCGCGCGACGCGATGACCCCGCCACGGCAGGTTCTCACGCTTGGAACAGTTGCTCGGCGACTTCGAACGGCCCGATTCGGGGCCTGCGGGTGCCATGGATCGCGCCTGGCAACACCACCGGCGATATGTGGCCAACTCGCCAAGGGTCAGCCGCCGTCGGTCCGATGCCGAGAGCGGATCAGGCGCGGGCGGCCATGCTCTCCGTTTGAGGCTGGGCCACGCTCGTTTCCACGGGAGCAGCCGGCGGCGCGGCCATCGGCGCAGTGTCGATCGGCTCGATCAGCCAGACCTCGTCGCCCAGCCGGCCCTTGCGGCTGAGGAGCTGCCGCGCCAGGACCGATCCCGCGTCGCGGTGCATTTCCAGCAGGCCGCGGAACTCGGCCACGCGATCGCCGGCATCCTCGCGGCCGTCCCGCACCAGCGAGGAGAGGCGGGCGGCCACGGCCGACGTCTGGTCCACGCTGCCGATGCGCTCGCCGGTCGGGTCCCACAGGTAGACCCGTCCACCGGTCATGCCTGCACACAGGTTGGATCCGGCGGGACCGAGGATCGCGGCGGTCCCGCCGGTCATGTATTCGCAGCCGTGAGCACCAACGCCCTCCACGACCGCCGTCGCGCCTGAGTTGCGCACCGCGAAGCGCATCCCGGCACGACCGATCACGTGCAGCCGGCCGGCGGTCGCGCCATAGAGGCAGGTATTGCCGCAGATCGCCAGCTCGGAGGCCGTGCCGGCCAGTTCAGGCTCCGGCCGCAGGACTACCACGCCACCCGAGAGGCCCTTGCCGACGTAGTCGTTGGCCTGTCCGATCAGCTCCAGCTGCACCAGCTCGTTGGCGAACGCGCCGAAGCTCTGGCCGGCCGAGCCCTCCAGGGTCCAGCGCACCGGCCGGCGGACGATGCTGCGCTCGATCATCCCGGACACGTGCGCGCCGAACGAGCGCTCCGCGGTGGTGATGGCGGCGATTGCCTCGAACGGATGCTCCTCGACCGGCGTGTCGGCGTGCTCCAGCGTTGGGATGGCAGGGTCGTGCTCGATCTGGGTCAGGTGGGCGTAGCGATTGGCCAGCTTCACCTCCACGGGTGAGGCCTGCTCTCGCACCACTTCCAGCCGGGCACGGCGCGGATCGGCGCGCCGGGCGGGCGTGGCTTCCCAGGCTGGCGCGCCGAGCATGGGTGCGAAGTCCAGGGTCGGGACGGCCTCCGGATGCGGGATCAGCCACGCGGTGTTGCCAATGACGTCCGCGAGCGAGCGCGCCCCAAGGTGCGCCAGCTCGTGCCGCACGTCCTCGGCGACCGCCGTGAAGAACGTGACCACGTGTTCCGGCGTGCCGGTGAACTTGGCACGCAGGTCCTCGCGCTGCGTGGCGATGCCGGTCGGGCAGGTGTCCAAATGGCATTGGCGGGCCATGTCGCAGCCGAGTGCCACCAGCGCGGCGGTGCCGAAGCCGTATTCCTCGGCGCCGAGCAGTGCCGCGACCAGCACATCGCGGCCGGTCTGGAGGCCGCCATCGGTTCGAACGGAGACGCGATTGCGGAGGCCGTTCCGCATCAGCACCTGGTGCGCTTCCGCCAGGCCGAGCTCCCACGGGATGCCAACGTGCTTGATCGACGAGAGTGGGCTGGCGCCGGTCCCGCCGGCATGGCCGCTGATCTGCACGTAGTCGGCGCCCGCCTTGGCGACACCCGCGGCGATGGTCCCGACACCCAGAGCGGCGACCAGCTTGACCCCGATGCGCGCACCCGGATTGATGGCGCGCAGGTCGGCGATCAGCTGGGCGAGGTCCTCGATGGAATAGATGTCGTGGTGCGGGGGAGGGCTGATGAGGCTCTGCCCGGGTTGCGCCTTGCGCAGCCTTGCGATGAGCGGCGTCACCTTCTTGGCGGGCAACTGGCCGCCTTCGCCCGGCTTGGAGCCCTGGGCGATCTTGATCTCGAGTTGGTCGGCCCGCGAGAGATAGGTGGCTGTGACACCGAACCTGGCACTGGCGACCTGTTTGATGGCCGCGTCATGCCGAACGCCGTCCGGACCGTCCACGTACCACGCCGGATCCTCGCCGCCCTCGCCGGTGTTGGACGCGGCGCCGATGCGCCGCAGGCCGATGGTCAGCGCCTGGTGCGCTTCCGGAGACAGCGAGCCAAGGGACATGGCCGCTCCCACGAAGCGCCGCAGGATGGCCTCGGCCGGCTCGATCTCGCTGAGCGGGATGGGCTTGCGATCGGAGACCAGCGTCAACTGATCGCGGACCGTGGCCGCGGACCGGGAGAGGGATTCGCGGTAGGCGGCCAGCGCCTCGGCGGTGCTGCGCGGCTCTTCGGGCGGCGCGCCCGCGCCGGAGAGCAGCTGCACGGCTTTGACGATGGACGGCGAGTAGAGGTGATGCTCGCCGTCCGCACGGAACCGGACGAAGCCCGGGTCCGGAAGCCGGTCGCCGGTTGGCAGGTCCGCCGCGGACGAGAGCCGCCGCAGCTGCCGCGCAGCGATCTCGGAGAAGCCCACGGAACCGGCCCAGCCGGGCGCCGCCGGGAAGCAGCGGGCGCTCACGTCCGGCGCCAGCTCCAGGATCTCGAAGAACTGGCCTCCGACATAGGAAGCCACGCTGCTGATGCCCATCCGGGCGAGCACCTTGCGCAGGCCCTTCTCCAGGGCCCGGATCAGGTTGCCGATCGCGTCCGCCGCCCGCACGTCCTCCGCTCCGCGAGAGCCCGCGAGCTCGGCGGCAAGCTCCATGGCCAGCCACGGGACCACGGCTCCGGCACCGGCGGAGAGCGCCATGGCGGCCGAGTGCACGTCCAGGATGTCCGACGCGTCCAGCAGGATGTCCGTGCGGCCGCGCGTGCCCGCGTCCGTGAGGACGGCGTGCACGGCTCCGGCCGCCAGCACGGACGGGATCGGCAGGCAGTCGCCTCCCTGGATGGCCCGGTCAGACACCACCAGCAGCTCGACACCGGCGGCGGAGGCGTCGCGCGCCTGGTCGGTGAGGCGCCCGATCGCTCCCGCGAGCGCTCCAGGGCCCAGCTGAGGGTCCCAGGTCGCGTCCAGCGTGGCCAGCTTGCTTCGGCCGCCGTGCCGGCGGCCGAAGGCGCGCTTCAGGCCGTCGAGATCCGCCACGAAGGGCGAGAGCAGTCGCAACGTCCGAGGCTGGCGCGGCAAGGCGCCGAGCAGCGGCGACCGCCGGCCGAGCTCCACCGCCATGTCCATGACGATCCGCTCGCGCTCGGGGTCGATGGCCGGGTTGGTCACCTGCGCGAACGATTGGCGGAGATGGTCCGCGACGGGGCGATCCAGGCGCGCGAGCCCGGGGGTCGGCGTGTCGTCGCCCATGCTCCACAGCGGCTCGTGCGCCTCCAGCGCCATGGTCTTGATGTCCAGCCGCTGCCGTTCCGCGTCCAGGCCCGCCATCCAGCGGACGCGCGGCATGGTGCGGGTCGGCGGCACCGCGGCCGCATCGTCCGTGAACGGCTTGCGCGCGCCCCGTGGGGGAGTGCCCGCCGCGACGCGGTGGACCGCTTCCCGCCGCGACTCGGCGTCCCGCAGGACCGTGCCACGCCGCGGATCGACGACCAGCATCTGGCCGGGGCCAAGGCGGAGTCGCTCGGCCGTCTCAGCCGCCGTCACGGGGACCGCGCCGGCCTCGGACGCCACCACCACCAGGCCGTCTCGGGTGATCGTCACCGCGGCGGGTCGCAGACCGTTGCGGTCCAGGGTCATGCCAACGCGGTAGCCGTCGCTGAAGGCCATCGCCGCCGGGCCGTCCCACGGCGACAGCAGGCCCGCGGTCCGCCGGTTGAAGGCGTCCACCTCCGGCATCGGCTCGGTGCGCATCGCGGCGGCATCCGGCATGGCCAGCGTCAGCGCCGCATCCAGCCGCCAGCCGGCGGCGAGCAGCAGGTCCAGGGCCTCATCGAGCGACATCGAGTCCGAGCCGTCCGCGCTCAGCAGCGGCCCGGCGGCCTCCAGGCGCCTGCCGAGATCGCCGCCGAGCTCCGCGCGCCGCCCGCGCAGTTCCTCGCGGTTGCCTCGGACGGTGTTGATCTCGCCGTTGTGGGAGATGAGCCGGAAGGGCTGCGCCAGCTTCCAGGTCGGCCGCGTGTTGGTGGCGTAGCGCTGGTGGAACACGGCATGCGAGATGGGCACGCCAGCTGCCGCGCCCATGGCCAGGTCCGGATACAGAGCTGCCAGCCGATTGCCGGCCACCAGGCCCTTGTAGACCACGGTGCGCGAGGAGGCAGACGGAATGGAGAAGTCCCGCAGGCCGGCACGCTCGGCAAGGATCTCCATCCGGCGGCGCGCGAGAAGCAGCGAGCGTTCAAAGGCAAGACGCGATCCGCCCGGGGCGGCCACGAAACCCTGGGCGACGGACGGCATGGAGCCGCGCGCCTCCTGGCCGAGTGCCGACGGATCCACCGGCACGTCACGCCAGGCAAGGAGAGCGAGCCCCTCCGCGGCCAAGGATTCCTCGACAAGCGCCTTGGCCTGCGTGCGCGAACCGGGTTCGGCCGGCAGGAAGAGCATCAGCACGCCGGGCCGGCCGGCCAGTCCCAGGTGGGGCAGGTCCCTGGTCAGGTGGCGGACGAGTGCCGGCTCAAGTGGCAGCGCCACGCCCGCGCCGTCGCTCGATTCGCCGTCGGCGGCGAACGCGCCGCGGTGGCCGAGGTTGGAGAGTCCGGTGAGCGCCAGATCCAGGACGCGCGCGCGCGATCGTCGGCCGGCGTCCGCGACGAAGCCGACGCCGCACGCGTCGTGCTCGAAGCGTGCGTCGTAGAGCGGGTACGCGGAATCAGGACGTGCCATCTGCATCGGAGATGCGATGCTGCGTCCAGCCTCCCCACCGGACGGGCGTCACTTGGTGACAGCTGGGTGCTCGTTCGGTCGCGACCCGTCCGTAGCGACGGGACTGGTTGACCGTTTGCACTGTGGCCGCGACCATCAGAGGCATGGACGCACCGAAGAACGCGGGCAACGCCGCGGTCGCGGCACCCGCCGCCACCGCTCCGGCGACCCCCGCGCTCGACGCGGCTCCCGTCGACGATGCGCGCCGCCTCCGCGAGATGACCTTTCTCGCGGCCGTCGCGCACCTCGCGGCGTCCGCCCGCACGTGGGACGAGTTGATGAGCCGCGTCATCGATCGTGCCCGTGCGGCCGCCCGCGCCGACGTCTGCTCGCTCTACCTGATGGACCGCGACGGCACGGGCGTGACGCTGGCAGCCACCAACGGCCTGGACCGCGAGGCCATCGGCGTCGCCCACCTTGGCCTGGGCCAGGGACTCACCGGCACCGCCGCCCGCGATCGCAGGCCCGTGATATCCGAAGACGTCCACGTGGACCCGCGGTTCTCGTGGATCCGCGGCGTTGACCAGGCCAAGTACACGTCCATGTGCTCCGTGCCCCTGCTGTGGAACGAGCAGGTGGTCGGCGTCCTCAACGTCCAGACCGTGCAGCGGCGCATCTTCTCGGCGGCGGATATCCGCTTCCTGGAGGCGTTCGCGGGGCTGCTGGCAGGGCTCGTGGAGAAGAGCCGCCTCCAGCAGGAGGCGCACGACCAGATCGAGAGTCTGCGTGCCATCGACGAGGCACGCGCGAACCTGGTGGCCGTTGTCACCCACGCGCTGAGAACGCCACTCGCCGTGGTCCGCGCATACGTGGAGCTGCTGGGTGGCCGCATCCAGGCTTCCGAACAGCCGGATGCCGCCAACTGGGAGCAGCAGGCACTCGACCAGGTGGACAGGCTGGACCGCACGGTCGACTCGATCCTCGAGAGCCTCCGCGTCTTCCCCGATGCCACCATCGAGATCACCCGCGTCGACCTGACCAGGATCGCCGAGGAGGAGGCCCGGGACGTCGCGCCGATGCTGCGACGGCACGTGCTGAAGACCACGTTCCGCGACGGCCCCCTGATTGCGTACGGCTCGGACGAGGCGTTGCGCCGGCTGCTCGGCTACCTGCTGGAGAACGCGTCCAAGTACGCCCCGGTCGGCGGCTCCATCGACATCTACGGCTGGCGGCACGAAGGCCGCGCCTTCCTGGCCGTTACCGACGACGGGCCCGGCATCCCCGAACAGTGGCGCGAACGCATCTTCGAGCCGTTCGTGCGGCTGGACGATTCACCACGCGGGGCCGGCATCGGCCTTTTCGCGGCGCGCCACCTGGCACGGGCCATGGGCGGCGACCTGCGCGTGGAGGCACGCGTCCCCGCCGGCAGCCAGTTCGTGCTGGACCTGGCACTCGTCGGCAGGACCGGCGTGGCGGGGGGCGTTGCCGCGGGGGAAGCACGCGAGGCAACCCAGCATCAGCCCGAGCATCAATCCTCCGAGGGCCGTCTGTAGCGGGAATCGGTGTCTCGCGGTGGAGTGCCCGCCGCGCTCAGAATCACGAAACCCGCGGATGGCTCCGCGGGTCGTGTGTCAAAAGCGGCCCGACCGTCCGGTCGGGTGATGGTCCCCCAGATCAGACGGTCGCCACGTCCTCGCGGCTCGGCATCAGGCTCTCGTCCATGCCCTGGTCGATCATGAACGGGACGGGCTCACGCTGCCGGTCGATCGTCCGGCCATCCCGGCCGTGGACGGCATCCACGCAGTCCGTTCGGCAGCCACGGGCGTCCTGGCCGGGGTGCAGGGAGGAGAAGTGACGCCACGCGTTGGCGTCGGTGCCGGCCTCCTCCAGTCGGCAACCGCAGGTGGCACACGTGACGGGCCCGCGCGGGTCGGGCACCGCCAGCCATTGGGTGATCGTTACGTCCATGAGAGACCTCCGCCACCGGGGCGCGTTCAGAGGATTGGGAGAGAAAAGGCGACCCTCATAGTCTCCCCCCGCCGTCATTTGACCAGGGTGCGCCGCCGGTAGACGTTCGGTCGCGAAACGGTCGCACCGCCTGGCTCGCAGTCAGGCGCACCCCCGCGAGGGATTGGGTGGCGACTACTGCTCCAGCCGGTACCCCACCGCGCGCACGGCAATCGGCGTGGGTGCGCCGATGGAGATGAGCTTGTCGCGCAGACGGGCCACATGCGACTTGAGCCACAGCGGGTCCGGATCCGGCACGTCCGGCCAGCCCGCTTCCAGCAGGTCGCGATGCGCAACCAGCTCCCCGAGGCGTTCCACCAGCATGCGCAGCAGCCGGAACTCGATGGTGGTGGCGGGCACCACGGCGCCCTCCCAGCGGATCTCGTGGCGCCGCAGGTCCAGCTCCCAGCCGGAGTCCGCAAGCGCGGTGGACGCGGCCACCGCACCGGCGCTCGCCGAGCGTGCCGCCGTGCGGCGCATCACCGCGCGCACCCGTGCCAGGAGCTCGTCTGCGCGGAAGGGCTTGCGGATGTAGTCGTCCGCGCCCGCATCCAGGAGCTCGGCCGTGGCCGTCCGCTCGCGCTCGCCGGACACGATCACGATCGGCGTGTCGCTCTCCTCGCGGATCTTCTGCACCACCGTGGCGCCGTCCATCCCGGGCATCGCCAGGTCCAGCAGGACCAGGTCCGGGGCGTCGCTGCGGAAGCGGCGCAACGCTTCCTCGCCGTCGTACGCGGCCACGATGCGGTGCCCGGCCTGCCCCAGGAGCGCGCCGAGAGCGCCGACCATGGCCGGCTCGTCGTCGACGACCAGGATCTTCAGGGGCTCGCCGTGGGAGCCGGCGGCAGGCGGCAGCCGCTGGGTACGCATGACATCCGGATCGGCGCTCACCGCGAAGCCCTCCCTGCCACGGCCAAAGAAATCGGTGCTCCACGCAGGCGTTCCAGCTTCTGCTGCCAGCGCACCAGCCGCTCCTCGTCTCCGAAGAGGACCAGCACGGTGTTGTCGCCTGCGACCGTGCCTTCCTGCTCGTTGAGGTTTGACTCGTCGATGGCCTGGGCGATGGCATTGGCGCTGCCAGGCGTGGAGATCAACAGCAGGATAAGGCCGGACCGGCGAACCGATACCGGCAGATCGTTGAGCAGGCGGCGCAGGGTCTCGTCCGACTGCACCTGGGGTGGGGCGAGGTCCTCCGGCGACGCATAGACGTGCCGGTCGGCGCGCATCACCTTGACCAGCCCGAGCTCGGCGATGTCGCGGCTCACGGTGGCCTGCGTCACGTCGAAGCCGCGTTCCGCGAGCACCTCGGTGAACTCCTGCTGGCTGGCGATGGGGAACCGCGCCACCAGCTCGCGGATGGCCCGCTGGCGCTCCCGCTTCACGGCGCGGGTCGTGCCGGTGCGCCGGTCGGGATCGGGCGATGGGCCGCTCATGGCCGCGAGTATACGGTTCGCATGCAGTGTTATGCAGTTTGGGCTGCACACTCGTGGTCTGGCGGGCGAATCCAGGGGGACTTGCATCGGCATGCAGGTTGTTGGCATACTCACCGCATGGAACCGCTCGACATTCGCATGACGATGCCCGGGGCCCCGGTCGGATCCGACGGGGCCTGAGGACCGCCGCGCACCCAGCGAACGGCGAACGTCCACAGGCTCGGGATCCAGGGGCCGCGACCAACGAGGGTCGCGGCCTTCGTGATTCACAACACCCCATTCACAACACCCATTCAGGAAGCAAGGAGATGGTTCGATGACCCAGGCGACCACCACGCACGTGGACCCCTACCTCTCTGAGGGAACCTCGCCGCCGCACGCCCCTGAGAACGCGTTCGTCCCCGGCTACGCCGGCCTGCGCTGCCGAGCCTGCGGCACGCCGCACGAGACCGGCCCGCTCTTCGTCTGTACCCGCTGTTTCGGCCCTCTCGAGCCGACCTACGACCTCCCGGCGATTGCCAAGCGCGTCAGCCGTTCCACGTTCGATGCCCGACCCGCCGACCTGTGGCGCTTTGCCGAGCTCCTCCCCCTGGACCGTATCCCGACCGCGGGCCTGCGCGTCCCGGTCAGTCCGCTGACGCCGGCTCCGCGCCTGGCCAGACGGCTTGGCCTGGAGCGGCTCTGGATCAAGGACGACTCGCGCAACCCCACGCTCTCGTTCAAGGACCGCGTGGTGGGCGTTGCCGCGACACGTGCTGCCGAGTTCGGCTTCACCACCCTTGCCTGCGCGTCGACCGGCAACCTCTCGGCGTCCGTGGCGGCGGCCGCCAACGCGCTCGGCATGCGCGCCGTGGTCTTCGTGCCCGCTGACCTGGAGCCGGCCAAGGTGGCCCAGGCCCTGGCCCTCGGCGCAACCCTGGTGCGCGTCGACGGTCCGTACGACGGCGTCAACCGGCTCTGCCTGGAGCTGACCGGCGAGCTGGACGGTTGGGCGGTCGTCAACGTGAACCTGCGGCCGTTCTACGCGGAGGGCTCCAAGACACTTGCCTATGAGATCGCGCAGCAGCTCGGCTGGCGGGCGCCGGACGTGGTCGTGGCACCGCTCGCCTCCGGGTCGCTCTACACCAAGCTCGGCAAGGGCTTCGGTGAGCTGGCGACGCTGGGCCTGATCGATGGCCAGCACGCGCCGCGCTTCGTCGGGGGCCAGGCTCAGGGCTGCGGTCCCATCGCCAACGCCTACGCGGATGGCTCGGAGGTCGTGTCCCCCGTGGAGCGCCCGGACACCATCGTGCGCTCGCTGGCCATCGGCAATCCGGCGGACGGTGGCTTTGCGCTCAAGCTGGCGCGCCAGTCGAACGGGGGCATCTACGGCGTTCCGGACGAATCGACCATCGCGGCCATTCGGCTGCTGGCCGAGACGGAGGGCATCCTCACCGAGACCGCCGGCGGCGTGACGCTGGCGGCACTCGGCGATGCCATCGAGGCCGGGACCGTCAAGCGCAGCGACGAGGTCGTGGTGGTCGTCACCGGCAACGGGCTCAAGACGCTCGATGCCATCGCGGACGGCATTCCGATCCCGGACCCGATCGCGCCGACCTTCGAGGCGTTCGAGACGTGGTGGGAGCAGCGCGAGGAGGCGCGCGCGGTCTGATACCGCGGAGGCGCCTCCCCGCACCACGGCTGAATCGCCTGTTTGCGCACGCTGCACCCGCCAAGTTGTTTCGTTACAACAGGCCGTTTGGCCTAGTCGCGCCACCAACTGCCGTCTAGAGTGGCGATCTCGCCGTGTGCGACCGGATCGACCGGGGCGCGCGGAGTCATCCTGGCGAGAGGATGGACGGAATGACGGCGTCTACGTCCCCCGAGGCGGCTCCCACTCCACCTGCCCAACCCGGGGCGTTATCCAGGCTGAGCAACCAGTTCGGGATCCGCCAGCTGGTCAGCGACTACCTCATTC
>CAZENL010000079.1:0-14228 GCA_964513505.1 uncultured Anaerolineaceae bacterium | reverse complement strand
GCCTTGCTCGTGGCCGCCTGCTCGTCCGGCGGGGCGGCGGCGACGGGAACACCGGCGGGTGGCGGTCCCGCGGCCGGTGCCACGGCCAATGGCGGAGCCGGTGCCACGGCCAATGCAGGAGCCGGTGCCACGGCCAATGGCGGAGCCGGTGCCACGCCGGCACAGCCCGCGTACACGTTTCCGCCCTACAGCATTCCGCCGCAGCCCACGTGGCCGCCGGTCGGCGGGACGGCGCGTTTCATCAACGTGTACTTCCCGGGCACAGCCGCTCCGTTCCCCATCGACGTGACGCAGAGTGGATTCGGCGGCCGGACGCTGGCCACCGTGGCGCCGTTCTCGGCGAGTGACTACATGGACCCGGGCGATTCCGGGGATGGCTCCGCCGAATTCGCGTTCTTCCCCACCGGCGTGAACGACTACACCCGGCTGGTCATGCAACAGGGCTGGTCGAGCATGGCCGGCAAGCAGATCTCGGTGATCCTCTTCAACGACAGCACGCCGCCGGACGCGGGGAAGCCCAACCCGGGTGCGACCTACGTGATCGAGGAGAAGGGCGGCACGAATCCGCGACCCACACCGGGCGCGTCCGATGCCCTGCTGTGGACGGACGTCCAGCCGCTGGACGCCATCCCCAATGGCGAGGGGTGGCCGTCACCGGCGATCGGCGTGATCGGCGGCACAGGCTGCCTCCAGGTCGCTGATGCATCCACGGCCAACGGGGCCATTGCCCTCCTGTTCGGGCAGCAGGCGTTCCGGCTGCCGGCCGGTGCGACGCACGTCGGCATCTGGCTCAACGCATCCCTGCCGAAGGACTGCACGGGCAAGCCGGACCTGGGGCCGATCGACGTGACGCTCGAAGCGGGCAAGCAGACCGAGATCCTCTTCTATGGACTCAAGGCAGCCGACGTCAAGTCGCTGACGCTCCCGATCGGGCAGTAGCCCGCGCCCCTTGGACGCGCGAAAGGGGCGCCGGTGAAGCGCCCCTTTCGCTGATTGACCGGCCTGGCGATGAGGAGGACGCCCGGCCGACCAGCGCAAATGCGCCGGCGCTCGCCTGCCTGAGCGTCGTCGGCGCAGGCCGAGCGTAGAAGCGCGCCCGGCCGAGTGCCGGCGCCGGAGCGGCTAGTCGGGCACAGGCGTTGGTACGGGGATCAGTGCCCAGCACCGTCGGCAACCGCTCCCCTCCCCGAAAGACACGACCGCACGCCACAAACCCGACCGACGACGCGGCGCTTGCTACGATCGGCGCCCGCCGCAAAAGGGAGATGACTCCATCCTCACGCGAGCCTTTCGGCGCCGCGATTCCGGTTTCGGACATAGCTCGATCTCCCCGGACGCGTCGCCCTTCCGACGCGACGGCGGTGCCGAGCGCCCGCTGGTCGTCCTGGATCTCATCGGGCTGGCGTCCGTTGCCGTTGGCCTGTGGCTGCTGGGGGGCGCCAGCACCTCCAACTTCGATACCGGCAAGGCGATCAGCGGGATCTTCTCCCAGCTCCCGGCCACGTTCCCCGCCGCGCTGGTCATCCTGCTCGCAAGCACGCTGAACGTCGCCGCGGGCGCCGTCATCGCGCGGTCGCTGCGCTGGGCGCCGTTCGCCTCCATCTCCGAGCTGGTCGTCTCGGGCCTGGCCGGCGCGGTCCTCATGGACGTGCTGCTGCTCCTGCTGCTCGGGCCCATCGGCCAGTTCAAGCCGATCCTCCTGGCCCTCATCAACCTGGGCCTGGTGGCCGCCGGGGCTCTCATCCGGCCGTGGCTCCAGGACGGCCGCCGCATCCCCACCAACCGGTTCCCCATCGGCTGGTTCCTGATCCTCCTGGTGTGGTCGGCGCCGCTGCTGCTCCAGCTGGCCTCGCCCGTGGTCCCGTTCCTGGACGTGCTGCCCAACCATGTCGCGCCCGTGGAGCACCTGCGCACGTTCGGGACGTGGGAGGCACTTTCCGTGGATCCGTCGCCGATCTACGGCCCCTCACGGCTCTTCCTCGGCTATGTCGCGCAGCTGGGCGCGCTGGACGTGCTCACGAACCTGCCAGCCGCCTTGGCGGTGGCGGCGTTCGCGCTGCCGTGCACGTTGTTGATCGCGGCCGGCGCCATCTTGCTGGCCGGCTCGTTGACGCGTTCCGCCGACGGCTCGTCGAGCGAGACCAGCGCGTCCGATCGTGCCCGGAGCGCGCCGCGCAGCCACACCTACTGG
This sequence comes from uncultured Anaerolineaceae bacterium, assembly GCA_964513505.1. Lineage (GTDB taxonomy): Bacteria > Chloroflexota > Limnocylindria > Limnocylindrales > CSP1-4 > JAFMJV01. The sequence goes on along the minus strand of CAZENL010000079.1, from coordinate 12,037 downwards.
GTGATGTTGACCATTCCGATCACGTTCGTGTTCCTGCGCGTGCCGGATTCGCGGGCGTCGGTGCTGGTGTTTCCCCTGGTCTGTCTGGCCCTCGCCACGCTGATCGGCGGCGGCGCTGACCGCCAGGACATCGGCCCGTCACTGCGGAGCGGCGTGGGTCGGCGTCGCGCCATGGTCCTGGCAGCCTCGATCGGCGCGGCCGTGCTGGTCCATCCCACCGGTGGCGCGTTCCTCATGGCCACGGTGCTGTTGTGCGCGCCGCTGTCCCCCGAGCGCGCCCGCCTGGCCATCGCCGGGTTCTGCGGCGGGGCGGTGATCGCGCTGCCACAGCTCGCCCTGATGATCGGGATCAACGGGCCCGCGTGGCTGGCGATCCCGGCGCTTCCGATCGGCCTTGGCGTGGCAGCCTGGCTGGGGACCACGTCCGGCGGCGCACTCTCGTCCGGACTCCGCGCACCAAGCCGGGACGTCGGCCTGCCGCTGATGATCGGGCTCGTGGTGGTCGCCGGCGTGGCGATCGTCGGCATCCTGGTCGCGGTGATCACCCTGCCGAACGGCCGGGACCTCCTGTTCGACTCCATCCACAACGCCGTCGTCGACTACGGCGTCCTGCTCATTCCCGGCGCCCTCTGGGTCGCCTTCGCCGGGTCGCTGGATGGGTGGCGGGTGATCGGTGCCGCCATGCTCGTGGGGCTGACGGCTCTGGGAATCGCGGAGGCGCTGCCGCCCGGAGACCTGCTGATCCAATCGATCGCCTACGAAGTGCCAAAGGAGGTCGGCTACTGGCTGCCCTGGTTCGTGGCCATCGCAGGCGGCCTTGGGCTCGCCGCCGTTTGGGACCGCCGTGAATGGGCGCCGCTGCTGCGCGTCGGCATCCCGCTCGCGATCGTGATCCTCGCCAGCGTGGACTTCCAGCCGGGCTCCATCGAGGAGCAGGGCATCGAGCAGCATCGGTATGCCGACACCCTCGCCATCTCCCTTCACCGCGCCCAGAACGGCTACTGGACCGGCTATCCGGACAGCCGCCAGATCGTGGACGCGCCGCGTCAGGCGCTCCTGGCCGCCGTTCGGGTGGAGATCGCGGCAGGCCGCTGGCGCCCGGACACGCCCGTGCTGCACGTGGCCCCGAGCTTCCAGCAATGGGTGGCGACGCCCCTCGGTGTGTTCGACGGCGTGATCGAGACCGATGCCACGGAGGACCCGGAGCACAGCCTCCACACCATCGGCGGCCGGCTGATGGACATCAAGGACCTGGCCACCTTGCTGCCACAGAACTACCCGTACCTGGTGGTGGAGGGCTATGGCCCGTCGAACGCGTCCCTCACCCAGGCTGCCGCGGCCGGGTACAAGGTGGTCTGGACGGACGGGCAGGCCACGCTCCTGCACAAGGCGCCGTGACGCCATCTGCGTGCGTGGCCGTGCGCCGATCTGCCGGGCTGGTACTCTAGCGCCCCAACCACCCAGGACCAGGAGAGGCTAACCAGAAGACCGCCGCCCCAGCGGCAGGGCTCTGTCGATCGCCCGATCGTCTCGGTGCGTTCGCCCATCCGGTTCGAATTCGTGCGGCCCCCAGGCTGCGCGTCGAGCCATCTCACGTGGTTTTTGGACGCGTGGCGCGTCCGGAACACGCCGTGTTCTCGTTGTGTGCCCTGTCCAGACGGCGGCCCCGTAGCACCACCGTCGTCGCACCCCAGTGCGACGTTCCGGCTGGAAGGAGGCACGATCGTTGGAGTTCGCCGTCACCGGCGCCCAGTGGGCGTCTGACCATCCCGAGGTTCCGTGGCGCCCTGAATCGGCGCCGTCCATCCAGCCGCTGCGGTCCGCGGGACCGCGCCAGCCGGGGCGCCTGGAGCGCTTCCTGCCGCGGCCCATCTCCATCCTGCTCGGTGGCCTGCTGATCGCATTGCTGCTGCCACTGGCACTCCCCGCCGCGCCGGCCGCCGCCGCCACTTCGAGCTGCGGCACCAACTGGACCAGCTACAGCACCCCACCGAAGACCGTTCGCGTCCTCCTGACGGACCAGCACAACCGGGTGGTGGTCGCGCAGTTCCGCGCCTACGTCGCGATGGTCATGGCCTCCGGCGAGTTCCCTACCTGGCTGCCGCCCGCGGTGCTCCAGGCTGGCGCCACGGCCGTCAAGCAGTACGCCTGGTTCTACGCCATGAAGGGCCACCATCGGGCCAACTACAAGACGGCCAGTGGCATCTGCTATGACGTCCGCAACGACACCGTGGACCAGCTCTTCCACACCGTCGCACACCCCACCGCCAAACAGCTCGCGGCGGTCAACGACACGTGGGGCCTGACGTTGCGCAAGGGCAGCAAGTTCTTCCTGACCGGCTACCGCGCCGGGACCGCCACCCGGTGCGCGTCTGACGCAGATGGGTGGCGCATCTTCGCCAAGAGCATGGTGGACTGCGCCAACCAGGGCTGGACCCGCCAGCAGATCCAGCAGCGCTACTACGCGCCGCGAATCGCCTTCATCTGGTCCAGCACGCCACCACCGCCGCCACCGCACGGCGATTCCACGCCACCGACGGTGGCCGTGCCGGAAGTCACGCCCTCGGCCAACCAGCCGAATCCCGACCGGGTCCGGGTGACCGTGGCCTGGTCTGGCACGGACGACAAGAGCGGCGTGGCCTCGTATCACCTCCAGGAACGGGTCGCGGGCGGCAAGTGGCATGCCGTCCGGCTGGGCAACACCACCTCGACATCCGTGCAGGTGGACACCAGGCCCGGCGTCCGGGTCCAATTCCGCGTGAAGGCCCGTGACAAGGCCGGCAATGCCACCGACTGGATCCAGGGCGTGAGTTTCGTGCCCACGGTCAGCGAGTCGGACGGGGCGCGGCTGGTCGGCAGCTGGGCCGTCAGCAAGGACGGCGCAGCCTCCGGCGGCCAGACGCGCGTCACCACCCAGAAGGGCGCCAAGGCGACGCTGACGTTCCGCGGCTCCGCCGTTGGCGTCATGTCCGCGCTGGGGCCGACCATGGGCCAGGCTCGCATCAGCGTCGACGGCGTCGTCGTGGATGTGATCGACCTGAACAGCCACTCCCCACAGGACCGGCGCGTGATCTACTCGCGCAGCTGGTCGCATAGCGGAAAGCACACCATCACCGTGGAGGCCCTCGGGACGGGCGGTCGCCCGCGCGTGGACGTGGACGCATTCGTCCTGCTGCGCTGACCCGATCGGCTTTCAACCGTGAGCGGCGCCGGGTCCTGGCCTGGCGCCGCTTTTCTGTGCTCGGTGCCGCGAAAGGTGACCGCCGATCGGCGCCGCGTCACGGTGTACGCTGCCGCGGATTGGCCGGCGGAGAGATACAGCAGGTTCCGGGAGGGTCCGACGCATGCCCCGAAACGTCCGTGGCGCACTGCTCCAGGCGGAGTGGACCGGCGACAAGGAATCGATGATCCAGAAGCACGAGAAGTACGCCCACGAGGCGGCCAAGCAGGGCGCGCAGGTGATGCTCTTCCAGGAGCTCTTCTACGGTCCCTACTTCTGCCAGGTGCAGGATCCCAAGTACTTCAGCTACACGGAGCACATTCCCGACGGCCCGACCACCAAGCGCGTGCAGGCGCTGGCCAAGGAGACGGGCATGGTCCTGATCGTGCCGATGTACGAGGAGGACGAGCAGGCCCGCGGCATCTACTACAACACCGCCGCGGTCATCGACGCCGACGGGAAGTACCTGGGCAAGTACCGCAAGACGCATATCCCGCAGGTCAAGGGCTTCTGGGAGAAGTACTACTTCCGGCCCGGAAACCTCGGCTATCCCGTGTTCGACACGGCCGTTGGCAAGGTCGGCGTCTACATCTGCTACGACCGGCATTTCCCGGAGGGGGCACGAGCACTGGGGCTGAATGGTGCGGAGATGGTCTTCATCCCCAGCGCCACGTCACGGGGCCTGTCGGAGTACCTGTGGCGCATCGAGCAGGTTTCACACGCCGTGGCCAACGGCTACTTCGTCGGCACCATCAACCGGGTGGGCATCGAGAAGGACCTGGGTGACGACGATTTCTACGGGCAGAGCTACTTCTGCGATCCGCGCGGCCAGTTCATCGGCGACGTGGGTGACGCGTACAAGGAAGAGCTGCTGGTCCGCGACATGGACCTGGACAAGGTGGAAGAGGTCCGCCAGACGTGGCAGTTCTACCGCGACCGCCGTCCCGACGCGTACGAAGACCTGGTCCGTCCGTAGCGGTTGAGCTTGGGGTTGCGACGCTCGCAACCCGGCACAACCCATGGCGGGCATGGCCCCCGATCCGGACGACGACCTGCGGACGGCCGCGCCCGCAGACGTCCTGGCACGCGCCAGGCGCGTCGGCCCCGACCTGGAAACTGAGGGAAACCACGAGGCAACGCCCGATTCCGACCAGCCCGGCCCTGAGCCGGACGGCGATCGCGAATTCGAGCCGTGGGACATCGCGCCGCCGCCTCCGCGAGCGCCGCGGCTGCTGGAGCAGTCCGTGGACGAGGTGTTCGCGCGCATCAGCCAGCTGACCCTTGGCCAGGCTCGCGCGTTCCTGCGGGCCTACCAGTTGATTCCGCGCTCGGAGCTCGAAGTCGGTGGTTGGGCGCCTGGCTTCGGTACCTCCGCGGAGCAGAAGACCGACCAGCCCACGCTCGACCAGATCGTCACGGGCAGGGCGATGCTCCGCGAGGGAGCCATCCGGGAGGCGCGCGCAAACGGCGCCCAGGTCGATTCCGAACAGGTCACGGCACGGGCCAGGGAAGCGGTGGTGGAGGCGCTCTCCCACGCGTCGTTGCGCGGCGGCGGCATCGAGGAGGCGACCGTGGCCGCCGAGATGGCAACCCAGGACACCGCGCTGGCGCTGCTGGTCCGGCCGTGGATCAGCGAGTGGCGTTTTCAGGAGCTCGTGGAGCCGTGGGTGAAGGCGTTCACCGTTGTCGCCGTCGAGGCTCATTCGTTTGACGTGCTCGGTGCCGTGGCGCTGGCGTTGGGCGTGATCGCCCTGGCCTCCTTCGGGATCGGGCAGACCAGCCTGAACACGGGCGACGCCTTCGGATTGCTCTTCGCCGCGCTCACGGCGGTCGTGCTGACGATCCGCTGGCGGTTGCGCAGGACGCCCGCGGCCGCCTGAAGCGGTAACGAACCGCGGCGGCGGCCCGTCCGGGCGTGCTGATGCGCTACGCTCCCGGCGCATGGAATTCGGCTTCACCCTCAAGCCCGAGCACTCGATCGAGCGCACCGTCGAACTCACCCGCCAGGCGGAGGCCGCAGGCTTCACCTACGGCTGGGTCTTCGACTCCCACGTGCTCTGGCGCGAGCCGTATCCCCTCCTGACGCTCATGGCGCAGTGCACGGAGCGGATGCGGCTGGGAACCTGCGTGACCAACCCGGGAACGCGGGAGCCGAGTGTGACGGCCAGCGCCCTCGCGACGCTGGACGAGCTCAGCGGCGGGCGCATGGACCTGGGCATCGGACGCGGAGACAGCGCCCGGCGCGTCCTCGGAAAGCCGCCGACCACCATGGCCACCCTTGAGGAGGCGATCAAGGTCATCCGCGACCTGGTGGAAGGCCGCACCGTCACGTTCGAGGGCACGGAACTGCAATTCGGCTGGGCCGGACGTTGGAAGCTGCCCGTGTGGGTGGCCGGCTACGGCCCGATGGCCCTGTCGATGACCGGACGCATCGCGGACGGCCTGATCCTCCAGCTGGCCGACCCCGATCTGATCCGCTGGATGGTCGGGCAGATGCGTGCCGCGGCCAAGGCCGCCCACCGCGATCCCGCGTCCATCAAGGTGCAGGCCGCGGCTCCGGCGCACGTCGGCGATCGCGCCACCGGTCGCGAGCGCACCAGATGGTTCCCCGCGCTCGTCTCCAACCATGTGGTGGACCTGGTGAGCAAGTACCCGCGCGAGCAGTTGCCCGACACGCTGACCGGCTACATCGGTGGCCGCGAGGGCTACGACTACCAGCATCACGCCGAGGTCGGCTCGTCCAATGCCAGGTTCGTGGGTGACGACGTCACCGATCGCTTCTGCATCCTGGGTTCCGCCACTGAGCACGTCGACAAGCTGCGCAAGATGGCGGCCGCCGGGGTCGACCAGTTCAACCTGTACCTGATGAACGGCGACGAAGAGGAGCAGCTGGAGATCTACGGCCGAGAGGTCGTGCCCCACCTGCGCGCGTCCGTTTCCGTGGCATGACCAGCCGCTTCCGGCGCGGTGGGGACCGAGGTGGCTGGACCGGAGATACAGGGTTTGCGGGGCCGCCCGCCCTGGTCTGCCCCAGCTGCGGCCTGCGCAACGATCCCAGCGCGCGCTTCTGCCGCAACTGCGGCCTGCCGCTTGGCTGGCCCCAGGACCCGGTGCGTGGCACGACCACGCGGCAGGCGGACCTGCCCAGCGAGCGCGGCGCGGGCGTTGCCTCGATCATCGGCCTGCTGGCTGCGGTCGGAGTGCTGGTCGTGGCGGGCTTCCTGGTGCTCCGCGGATCCGGCGGCGGAGGAACTCCCAACCCGTCTCACACCCCGTCGCCCCGCCCCAGCGTGGCGGTCGGAAGCCCCAATCCATCGTCGTCGGTGCCGCTCGGGTCCGTGGGACCGTCGCCGGGCGCCACTGCGACGCCGGTCATCACCGAGACACCGACCGACGAAGTGACCGCACCGCCGGGCGACCTGACGGCGACCATCGACTTCACCTGCGACAAGGGCACCATCGGCGACGCGTCACTGACGCGCTGGAAGGCCGACCACATCACGTGGAAGTCCTTCTCCACCAGCGGGTTTGACCGGGTGATCCTGGACATGGTCAACCAGGGCGCCACGAACCGCACCGCGACGATCTCCGTGGAGTCAATGACGCTCAGTCAGGTCTCGTCTCAGCTCGGCATGACGGCGCCACAGAACGCGGACCGCGCGGTGGTGGTGACGTTCGAGCACCGCGTCAACGGTTTCCCACAGTCACCGGTGACCACCGGCATGAGCGTCGTGCCCAACGTCTCCATGGGCCAGGGCTCGGACGGGCTGTGGCACGTGGTGCTGGGTGTGGTCGGAAACGGCTGCCACCGGATCGGCGTGCCGACCTGGGATAGCGATCCCACCGCCACGAATGCTTCGCTCCAGATCGACGTGAAGAAGTAAGCCTCCCCGGCTGGGGAGGCTTACTCGACTTCAACGTGGCCGCGTGGCTTGCCTCAGTTGGTGAGGGCCACGAACGTGTCGAGATCCACGCGCGTCCCCAGGGATGAGGCATTGGCCGTCCCCAGCACGCGGATCTGGATGGTGTGGGTGCCGGGCACTCCGCCCGAGTCCCAGCTGAAGACCACCTGGCGGTAGGTGGTGGTCGCCGAGTAGAGGTCGACGGTGGCCTGCTTGACCCCGTCAACGTACACGTCGGCCATTCCGCGATTCGCCCCCAGCGATGAGACCCACGCGAAGTCGGTGACCCCGTCGAGGGTCAGCGAGACGCTGTCACCCGCCGTGCTGGACGACTTCAGGCTGCCGCCCGAGGCGTTGTGGTTGGTCACGCTGGACCAGGTTCCGCTGAAGGTGACACCCAGCGCCGGCGTTGCCGTGTCCTGGCGCAGCCGCGCATGTAACGTGGTCTTGGGACCCATGGCGGAATTGCCCACCGTGTCCGTGGCCTTGGCCCGGAAGTGGTGCGCCTTGTTCTCGCCGGCGGCGATCTTGACGGTGGTGCTCAGTGCCGTGGCGGACGGCAGTGGCACGCCCGCGACGGAACCGGTGCCGAAACGATCGCGCAGGCTGGTGGCCGCGACGCCGCTCGGATCGGTCGCCGTGAATGAGATCCGGACCGGGATGCGCGATGCCTTCCGGCCGAGGGTGCCCGCGATGATGTCCAGCGTCGGGCTCCCGACGCTCGGGCCGGTGGTGTCGGTCGGCGGACCGCTGCTGTCGTCGTTGAGGATTGTGCCGACCCCTGTGCCGTCGCCGATGGTGGCGTTGACCGGGGCCGACAGCACCACGCTGAACGTCTCGTTGCCTTCGACGAGGGTATCGCCCTGGACCGTTACGTTGACCGGCTTGGAGATGTCGCCCGGGGCAAAGGTCAGATCACCGCTGGTCGCGGTGTAGTCGCCGGGCTGGGTGGCCGTTCCATCGGCCGTGGCGTAGTGGACGGTGACCGTCTGGCCGCTGGCGGCGCTCAGGCTGACCGTGAATGCCGCGTTGACGGTGCCCGAGTTGCCCTCGGTAACGCTGGTGTCGTTGACCGAGAGGGTCGGTGCTGCGTCATCGTCGTTGATGGTGCCCAGGCCCTGGCCGTCGGCGATGCTGGCGTTGGCCGGAGCGGAGAGGTTGACGGTGAAGGTCTCGTTGGCCTCGGGCAGGGTGTCGCCACGGACCGGCACGTTGACCGGCTTGGAGGTCTCGCCCGGGGCAAAGGTCAGGTCACCGCTGGTCGCGGTGTAGTCACTGGGCTGGGTCGCCGTGCCGTCCGCCGTGGCGTAGTGGACGGTGACGGTCTGGCTGCTCGCCGGCGTCAGGCTGACCGTGAATCCGGCGTTGACGGTGCCCGAGTTGCCTTCCGTGACCGACGCGTCATTCACCGAAAGTGACGGTGTCGTGCACGAGTAGACGGCGATGTCATCCAGGAGCCAGCCAAGGTCATTGCTTGAACTGTCCGTGACGATGCGCCACCGGAACTTGACGCTCTGTCCAGCGAGCGTCGAAAGGTCCGCTCGGCTGGCGTAATAGCCTGCGCTGTTTCCGCTGAACGCCCGCTGCCCACCGAGCGGGTTGCCGTAAGACGAGGACAGCGTGCCGTTATATCCATTGTCAGTGATGAGGGGTCCAAGGTCATTCCACGTTGTGCCGTCGGTGGTGTATTCGACGCGGCCTCCATCGTAGAAATCGCCGGTCGGCGGCGGATATTCGGCGCCGTAGTCGAACACGTATGCCTGGCTGAACCGCAGATAGGCACCAACGGGAATGAGGACGGCGTTCTTCATCGCCAGCGCGCTGTCCGAAATGCTGGCGAAGTCCTGGCCGTAGAAGTCGTGATAGGTGGCGCTCTTGTCAACGCTGGTCGCGTATTGGTCGTCGTTTGGGACCCAGGCACCATCGCCAGTGGTCACCCACGGCTCGCTGCCTACGTTCGCGGGGGTGTATTCGGCGTTATCGCTGAAGGCGTTGACGGCCACCGGCGTTGCGACGGGGCAGACCGGGGCGTCGGGGTATCCGGCGCCGGCCACCGTCGGCGCCAGCTCCATCTCCGTCGCCGTCACCGCATGGCCGACCTGCGTGCAGTCAGCGGCCGTGAAGGCTCCACTCGGGCTGGCCGCGCCGTTGATGCCATTTGGTGTGGTGCCCAGCAGGTTCTGGCACGCCTGCAGCATGTCCGTGCCCAGGTCGGCGTAGTCGCTTCCGCTGGTAAGCAGGTTCGCGTCGACCTCGAAGAAGAGCGCGGACGCCTTGTCCCGGCCGAGCGGGGTGACGGTCACGCCGTTGAATGTGATCGGGCCGCTCAATGCCGGGTCCTCGCCGAGGAGGTAGGCCGCCTTGTTGGCCACGCCGCTGTTCTCGTGGACTCCACCGTTGTCGGAGTACGGATCGAAGGGCGCGAAGTAGTAGTAGGGGCTCGTCATCTTGTCGGGCTGCCGGCCGGCTGCGCTCGTCGTCGGATCTTTCATGTTTCGCAGCCCGGAAGGCCAGCCTGGAATATCTTCGCCTATCAGCCATTTGGCCGTGGGCGCGTCGTTGCCGAGGCCATCGTTGAAGTCCTGGTCGATGAACTCGCCCATGATGTCCGACATGGCCTCGTTGATGGCGCCGGACTGGTAGAAGTAGAAGAGATGAGACGTGAACTCGGTGAAGCCGTGGGTCAGCTCGTGTCCGTCGACATCGTCACCGGCCGCGAAGCCCTGCCCGTAGACCATCTGCGTGCCGTTCCAGAACGCGTTCGCGTAAGGGCAGTCGAACGAGTCCGGGCAGTATCGGACGGTTGACTTGAGCTGCAGCCCCACGCCGTCCAGGCTGTCGCGGCCAAAACGGTTGTAGTAGTAGATCCAGGTGTCGCCGCTGTAATCGAAGGCTCGCTTCGCGTCGTTGCCCGCGGTTGCGTATCCCGTGCCATTGCTTGTGATGACGGGCGTCTCGGCCCCGGTGCCGCAGGTGTCCAGACTGGGAGTCACCGCTTCGTTGTGGTCGCAGACGATTCGATTGGCGGCCGCCCCGGTCTCGATCTGGTTGAAGTGGAGGACCACGAAGCCCTTCTGGGCGTCGATCAGGACGAGCTCGTCCACGTCGGTCGGCGTGCCGCTGGTCACGTCGAGGCGCCAGACGAGGCTGACTATCGGTAGCCCCGGCGTGCCCAGCAGGCGCGAGTCGTAGATCCACAGCGCTGGCTTGCTCGCGGTGAGGCTGGCCGCCGCGCGGCCGCCCGCCTTGGCAACGGCCGCGACGGCGTTGGCCCGCGCCGCCGCCGCGCTCACCGTGGCGCTCGTCGCAACCTTCAGCTGCGGGGACGCCTCGCCGTTCGCCGAGACGATGTCCAGCTTCTTGCTCACGTCCACCACCAGGTCGCCGGCCATGACCGGGATGCCGTGGTAGAGCTGCTGGTAGCGAAGAATCGTCCGGCCACGGCTGGCGCTCTGCTGCTTGGCCAGCTGGAGATCGGCGCCGGGGTCGGAAACTCCGAACAGTCCGGCATTGCGCTGCAGGAAGGCCGTGGCCGCGGCGTTCGCGTTGGCAGGTCTACCGAGTTCGGCGCGCGATGCGACCGGATGCTGAACCGAGCCACCCACCATGCGGACTGCACCGGTCCCCGAATGGAGGGCGATCCGGGCGCCATGGAACTGCGTCGACAGATCCTCCGGCGCTCCCGGCCCGCCCGATTGGCTCGGTACGGCAGCTGCGACCGGCTGAACGCCGCCGGCAAGGATCATCAGCGCCGCCACGGCGCTGGACCAGGTCCGCATGGACAATCTCGGGCTCCCTCTGCACGATCCGCCTTCCCCCGCGAACACGGGAAGCGCCAGATTAGCCGCGCCGAACCGCCCTGGGCCAACGAAATTCCGACTGTGGCGAGGTGATTCCCAGGCGCCGACCGAATCTCAGTTCGTGAGCGCCACAAACGTGTCCAGGTCCACGCGCTTGCCGTGGGACTTGATGTTCTTGGTGCCCAGCACCTGGATCTGGATGGTGTGTGTGCCCGGCGCACCGCCAGAATCCCAGGTGAACACGATCTGCCGGTACTTGGTGGAGGCCGCATAGAGGTCCACGGTGGCCTTCTTCACGCCATCCACGTACACGTCCGCCATGCCGCGGTCCTTGCCAAGCGTGGCGACCCACGCAAAGTCGGTGACGCCGGCGAGTGTCAGTTGCACGTTTCTGCCGGCCGAGCTCGCGTACTTCACGCTGCCGCCGGAGAAGTTGGCGTAGGACTGGCTCGCCCAGGAACCCGTGTAGGTCAGACCCTGGGCCGTGGTCGCCGTGTTCTGCCGCAGACGGACGTGGAGGCTGGTCACGGGCCCCGTGGTGGCATTCGTCTGGGTATCCGTGGCCGAAGCCCTGAACGAGTGCAGCTTGCGCTCGCTTGCGGCCACGTTCAGCGTGCCCTTGAGTGCCGTGGCCGACGAAAGCGCCACGTTCGTGAACGCGCCGGTGCCGAATTGGTGCGCCAGACGGGTGGAGCTCAACCCGCTCGGGTCGCTGGCCGTGAACGAGACCTTGAGCGGAACAGGGGTTGAGCTGGCGCCCAACGTGCCCTTGCCGATATCCACGGTCGGGGCGCCCACGGTCGGACCCGTGCTGTCCGACGCACCGGTGCACGAATAGATGGCGATGTCATCCAGGTACCAGCCGGCGTCGGTGTACGTCGAGTCCGTGACGGTCCTCCAGCGGAACCTGACGCTCTTTCCTGCCAGCGACGAAAGGTCCGCGCGGCTGGAGTAGTAGCCCTTGCTGGAGCCCGTGAACGCACGGTGTCCGCCCAGCGGATTCCCGTTGGCGGCGTAGAGCGTGCCGTTGTAGCCGTTGACGGTGATCAGCGGCCCGAGATCCTTCCAGGTCGTCCCGTTGGTGGTGTATTCCACGCGGCCGCCGTCGTAGGAGT
>CAZENL010000078.1:8761-14247 GCA_964513505.1 uncultured Anaerolineaceae bacterium | reverse complement strand
CACTCGGCGCCCCGAGGCTGGGCGTGGCACACTCGGCCGTAGGAAAGAGGAGGTGTCGGAATGGCCATCGATGTGGCACCCGGAACGATGAGCGCCGAAGAAATCGTGGCCGCCTGCCGGCGGTACACGCTCTATGAGTGGTCGGCGCAGAACGCCGTTGACCCGATCCCGGTGGATCACGCCAATGGCGTCTACTTCTACACGCCGGACGGCAAGCGGTTCCTGGACTTCAACAGCCAGCTGATGTCCGTGAACATCGGCCACGGTGACAAGCGAGTCATCGACGCCATCAAGGCCCAGGCAGACAAGCTTGCCTACGCCAACCCGTTCATGGCGCACGAGCCGCGCGCGAAGCTCGGCGAGAAGCTGGCCGAGCTGATGCCTGGCGACATCAACGTCAGCTTCTTCACCAACGGCGGTGCCGAGGCCAACGAGAACGCCATCAAGCTGGCGCGCCAGCTCACCGGCCGCCAGAAGATCCTGGTTCGCTATCGCAGCTACCACGGCGCCACGGGCCAGGTCATCGCGGCGACCGGCGATCCGCGCCGCTGGGCCGCGGAGACGGGCGTCTCCGGCATGGTCCGCGTGCCCGACTCTCACCGCTGGGGTCGCAAGGACCCGGAGCCCGTCGAGGAGAGCCTGCGCGACTTCGAGGACGTGATCATGTACGAGGGGCCGCAGAACATCGCGGCCTTCATCCTCGAGCCGGTCGTCGGCACGAATGGGATCCTGATCCCGCCGGACGGCTACCTCCAGGGCATCCGCGCCATCTGCGACAAGTACGGCATCCTCCTGATCGCGGACGAGGTCATGTCCGGCTTCGGCCGCACCGGCCGCTGGTTCGCGGTCGACCACTGGGGCGTGGTGCCGGACCTCATCACCATGGCCAAGGGCCTCACCTCCAGCTACCTGCCGCTCGGCGCGGTCGGCATGCGCCAGGGCATCGCGGACGCGTTCAAGGACAAGGTCTTCTTCGGCGGCCTCACGTACAACAGCCACCCCATGGGTTGTGCGGCCGCCCTGGCGACCATCAGCGTCTACGAGGAGGACGGGCTCATCGAGCGCGCCGCGCGCATGGGCTCGGTGCTCAACCGCCATCACCGCGAGATGGAGGCCAAGCACCCCAGCGTCGGCGCCGGCCGCAACATCGGCCTGTTCGGCATCCTGGAGCTGGTCCGCGACCAGAAGACGTACGAGCCCATGGCCCCGTACAACGGCACCAGCGACGAGATGAAGGCCATTGCCAAGCATCTCCGCGACAACGGCCTGTACACGCTGGTGCGCTGGAACACCATCCACAACAACCCGCCGCTGACCATCACGGAGGACCAGCTGGCGGACGCCTTCGCGATCATCGACGGGGCACTGGACCTCGCCGATCGGGGAGTCCGCGCCTAGCGCACAACGCGATCGGGAGGCGTCTCGACCACCGGAGGCCCGATTGACCGACGAGCAACAGGCGCCCCCCGAGTCCGCCGTGGCCACCAGCCGCGGCCGCAGTTCCGCACCGGCACGCGCGCTGCTGCGCACCGCGGCCGTGATGGGTCTCTTCCTGCTCGGCGTGGCCGTGATCTGGGAAGGCTTCAAGGCGCTGTTCGGCGACCCATGGCGCTACCCGCAGTTGGGCATCGACTTCCGGCCGCCGTTCCACCTTCTCCAGGCCGCGGATCTCCAGCTGCCGCACGTCTGGGACATCGTTGGGGCGCTGGCCAACCCGGTCCAGCGCAGCGCGGCGCAGTCGCTCGGGCAGTTCCTGGTCGGTGCGGCGATCTTCACGTGGTGGGAGGCGCTGATCGGCTTCGTCATCGGTGCGCTCGTGGGTGTGGTGCTGGCCACGCTGTTCGTCCACAGCCGCCTCGCGGAGCGGGCCTTCGTGCCTTACGTGATCGCCAGCCAGACCATCCCGATCGTGGCCCTGGCGCCCCTGATCGTGGTCGGCCTTGGGCGGGGAATCGTCTCCATCGTCTTCATCGCCGTGTACCTGACCTTCTTTCCGGTCACCATCGCGGAGGTCCGCGGCCTGCGCTCCCCGGATCCACGCTCGCTGGAGCTGATGCGCTCCTACGCAGCGTCGCGCTGGTCGATCTTCTGGAAGGTGCGCCTGCCGGCGTCGGTGCCATACCTCTTCTCGGCGCTCAAGATCGCCGCCACGGCCAGCGTGGTCGGCACGATCATCGGCGAGGATCCGGGCGGGGCGTCCGAGGGACTCGGACGGGCGATCGTCAACTTCAACCAGCAGTACATCACCGGGCCGGAGAAGCTGTGGGCCACGATCCTGGTGGCCTCGCTGCTGGGCATGGCCTTCTACCTGGTGGTGCGGATGATCGAGGTCATCGCCTTGCGCGGACGACGGGTGGCACAGGCATGAGCGTCCTCCGCTCCGGCATGGGTGCCGGCGCCGTCCCGAGCGGCGCGCCGGTCAGCCTCTCCGGCGTCGGCAAGACGTTCCAGACGAGCGGTGGCGGACGTACGGTCGCGTTGGAGAACATCGACCTGGACGTGCAGCCGACCGAGTTCATCTCGCTGATCGGGCCGTCCGGCTGCGGGAAGTCCACCCTGCTGCGCATCGTCGGCGACCTGATCGAACCGAGCACCGGCACGGTCCAGGTCAACGGCAAACCGGCTCGGCGCGCCCGCCTGGATCGCGATTACGGGATGGTCTTCCAGGCGCCCGTCCTCTTCGAGTGGCGTTCCGTGGAGGCCAACGTCCGTCTGCCGCTGGAGGTCATGGGCGTCGACAAGGGGACCCGTGAGCAGCGCGTCCACGACATGCTGGAGCTGGTCGAGCTCGGCGCGTTCAAGAAGCACTACCCCCACCAACTCTCCGGTGGCATGCAGCAGCGCGTGGCCATCGCCCGTGCGCTCTGCTTCCAGCCGGCCTTGCTGCTGATGGACGAGCCCTTCGGCGCACTGGACGAGATGACCAGGGAGCGGCTCAACATCGAGGTGCTGCGCATCTGGCAGCAGACCGGGACGACGATCCTCTTCGTGACGCACTCCATCCCGGAGGCCGTCTTCCTCTCGACGCGCGTGGTGGTGATGAGCGCGCGGCCCGGCCGGATCTCCGAGGTGATCTCGATCGACCTGCCGCAGCCGCGCAACGACCAGACGCGCGAGAGCGAGCGCTACTTCGAGCTGGTCACGCAGGTGCGCGAGAGCCTGCGCGGCCGGGGCGCCGCGGCGTCCGCGGCCAGGGCCCGAGCCGAGGGCGGCATCGGATGACCGCGTCCGCCGGCACCCTCTCGCCGTCGGATCGCGGCCCGTCCGTCGTCCGGGGGCTGCTCACCGTCGCGTGGCGCTACCTGCCGCCCACGGTCGTGCTGGTGGCCGTGCTGATCGCATGGGAGCTGTCCGCAGCCGGCACCGGAAGACGGGTCATCCCCGCGCCGTCCGCGATCCTGGCCGCACTCGGCACGGAGCGCGACCTGCTCCTCGCGTCCGCCCAGGCCACGATCTACGAGGCCATCGGCGGCCTGGCCATCGGCACCGTTGCCGGCACGGCGGTGGCGTTCGCCACGTCCCGCTGGGCGGGCACGCGCGCCATTCTGCTGCCGCTGGCCGTTGGTGCCAGCGCGGTCCCGCTGATCGCCATCGCGCCCATCCTCAACAACTGGTTCGGGGTCCTGGATCCGTTCTCCAAGATGATGATGGCGGCGCTGCTGGTCTTCTTCCCCATCACCGTGAACGTGACGCGCGGCCTGGTGCAGGTCCAACCGGCGGCCCTGGAGTTGATGCGCTCTTACGCCAGCTCGGAGGTGGAGGTGCTCCTCAAGGTCCGCGTGCCGAACATGCTGCCGTTCTTCTTCACGGCGCTCAAGGTGAGCACCACGCTGGCCTTCATCGGCGCCATCGTGGGCGAGTTCTACGGCGGCACCAGTGACGTGCTCGGCCGGGTCGTCCTGACGGAGATCAGCGGCGGCTCGTTCGACGTCGCGTGGGCGGCGATCCTGCTCGGTGCCGTCGGAGCCATCGCCTCGTACGTCGCCGTCACCCTGGCCGAGCGGGCCGTCATCCCCTGGTACGCCGCGCTGCGGGGCGACGAGCGCTGAATCTCGCCACCGGGCAAGGACCGAATCAGGACGCTGGAATCTCCGTCAGCACCGGTATCCGTGCGCTACTGTGCGGGGCGCATCGGCGCACCCCGAGGGGCGGAGGCGCGATCGGTGCCGAGGAGGAGGAGGAGACTTCATGAAACGAGCGACGACGCTCATCGGCGTGCTGGGGACGGTTGCCCTGGTCGCCGGCGCCTGCGGGGGCACGAGTGCGACCACCGCGCCAACGGCCCCACCAGCGACTGCGGCACCGACCGCCGCCGCGCTCACCACGGTCTCGCTGCAGCTCCAGTGGGCGCCGCAGGCCCAGTTCGCGGGCTACTTCGCGGCCGATCGCGAGGGCTACTTCGCGGCCCAGGGCCTGAAGGTGAACCTGGTACCAGGCGGACCGACCGTGGACAACCAGACGGTCGGATCGGACCCCAACGGACCCGAGTTCACGGTGGCGTGGGTGCCCAAGGTGCTGGTGCTGCGGGACAAGGGCCAGTCGGATCTGGTGGACATCGCCCAGGTCTTCCAGCGCTCCGGTACGCGCGAGGTGTCCTGGAAGACCACCGGCATCAGCTCGCCCGCCGACTGGAAGGGCAAGAAGGTCGGCGTCTGGGACTTCGGCAACGACTACGAGGTCATCGCCGCGGCCCGCAAGCAGACCCCGCCGCTGGAGAACCCGGCTGACTACACGCGGGTGATCCAGCCGTTCGACATGTCGCTGCTGCTCCAGAAGCAGATCGACACGGCCGAAGGGATGATCTACAACGAGTACGCCCAGGTGCTCGAGGCGACCAACCCGGACACCGGGAAGCTCTATCAGCCCGAAGACCTGAACCTGATCAACTTCAACGACGTTGGCACGGCCATGCTGCAGGACGCGATCTGGGCACGCTCCGCGTGGCTCGCAAAGCCGGGCAACGAGGACGTCGCCGTCCGATTCCTGACCGCCGCATTCCAGGGCTGGGCGTTCTGCCGGGACAACCCGGCGAAGTGCGTCCAGTACACGACCGATGCCGGCTCCACGCTCGGCGCAGGCCACCAGGCCTGGATGATGAACGAGATCAACCCGCTCATCTGGCCGTCCCCCAATGGCATCGGCGACATGCCCAAGGCCACCTGGGACCAGACCGTCCAGATCTCCCTGGACGCCAAGCTGCTGACCAAGGCGCCGGATTCGACCGCCTACCGGGCGGACCTGGCCACCAAGGCACGTGCCAAGATTCCGGCTGGCGCGGACCTGAACGGCAACAACTTCACCAAGGGCACGGTCACGGTGACGCCCAAGGGCGAATAGCGGGCGGGGGCACTGCCCACGCTCATCTGACTCGAACGGAGGCCGGTCCCATTGCGGGGCCGGCCTCTCGCGTGTGCGGAGTCCCGACCATCGCTGGACGACGCACGGGCCTGCGGACGCTCAACTCCGCCACGGCATCGGTCTACCGA
>CAZENL010000078.1:6796-8661 GCA_964513505.1 uncultured Anaerolineaceae bacterium | reverse complement strand
TTGAGGCCAGCCCACGATGACACCGAACTCCAGGCGCTCGATGGCTGCGCTCTTGCCGGCCCTCCTGGCAGCAGCCGCGATCGCCATGTCGCCGGCGGCGGCTGCGGCCGCGACCCAGAACGTGACCATGAACGACGGCTATGCCTATAGCCCCAGCCCCATCACGGTCGCACTCGGCAACGCGGTGAAGTGGCAGAACAACAGTGCCATCACCAAGCACGACGTGAACGCCACCAAGCCCAACAAGTACTTCACAAGTGGCAACGCCGCCGGCATCCACACCGGCCAGTCGTACACGTTCACGTTCTCGTCGGCAGGGACGTTCAGCTACATCTGCCTGGCACACAGCGGCGAGGGCATGCGCGGCACCGTGGTCGTGCCCATGAAGGTCACGCGCATGGCCGGGTCGCCCGAGCGTTTCAAGGTGACCATCGGCAGCGCCGCGTTGCCTTCCGACTCGCCTTGGGAGCGCGTGGTCCAGGTGGACCTGCCCGGCGGCGGCCAGCACTACTCGGCCATCAAGACCACGCGCGCGGCGTCGTTCAAGTACACGCCGTCCGCCAGCGGCACATACCGTTTCCGTTCGTACCTGTTGTCAACGACCGGCGCCGGCCAGTCCCAGACCAGCCCCGTGGTCTCGATCAGCCACTGACCTCAGCCACGAAGCCGCGGAAACCGCGGCCAACCGACGGCGCGTACCTGTCTCCGGAACGGCCCGCTCCTGGGTCCGTGTGGCCTTCGGAGGGAACATGTTCCGGCGCACCGCTTTCCTCGCTGCATTGCTGGTGGCACTGACCGCGACGACCGCCAGCGCGGCAACGACCACGATCACGATCACGTCGCTGCACTACCCGCCAAAGACGACGATCGGGATCGGCGACACCGTGACCTGGCAGAACCAGATGCAGCCGTCCACGCACCACACCTCGACCAGCAACACGCCGCTGTCGCTGTGGTCCTTCGACATGAACGGGAACGGCACGTCCGGCTCCAAGGTCTTCTCGGCCGCCGGGACGTTCGCCTACCACTGCGAGATCCATCCCACCGAGATGCACGGCAACATCGCCGTGCAGATGAAGGCCGTTCCGACCAGCGGCACGACCACGACCAGCTTCTGGATCCGTTGGGCAACGGCCAGGGCGCCGGCCGGTTTCAAGTACATGGTCCAGCGCAAGGCTCCTGGAGGATCGTTCGCGGCCTTCAAGTCCACCGTCAACTCGGGTGCGGAATGGACGCCCAGCAAGGCCGGCACGTGGAGCTTCCGCTCCAAGCTGCGGCGGCTTTCCAACGGCTCGGCCTCGGGCTACAGCCCCACGCTGACCGTGACCGTCACGCACTGACGATCCCGTGGGCGCCGGGCCCGGTCGGTCTACGCTGCTGCCGTACCCTCGGCGAGCAGGAGGCAGGCCATGATCACCGGCGTCCACGCGATCATCTACACACCGGAAGCGGACGCTGCGCGGGCGTTCCTCAGGGACACGCTCGGCCTGCGCAACATTGACAGCGGCGGCGGCTGGCTGATCTTCGCGCTGCCGCCCGCGGAGATGGCGATCCATCCGAGCGACGGGTCCACCACGCACGAGCTCTTCTTCCTGTGCGACGACGTGAGGGCCACGATTCGCGACCTTCGAGCGAAGGGCGCGGACGTCGACGAGGAGATCTCCGAGCAGAGCTGGGGCCTGTTGACGCACATCCGCCTGCCTGGTGGCGTGGTGATCGGCCTGTACGAGCCGCGTCATCCGCTGGCGGCGTTCGGCGGGGCGGGCTGAGGGCGCCGCCGGATCAGGTCGCCGGCCCGGCTCGGCCCTGGCTCCGCTCGTGGCTCGGCCCTGGCTCCGCTCGTGGCTCGGCCCTGGCTCCGCTCG
>CAZENL010000078.1:1726-6696 GCA_964513505.1 uncultured Anaerolineaceae bacterium | reverse complement strand
GGCGGCGGCGCGGCCCCAGTTCGGCCCCGCGGCGGCCGCGCGGCCGCGACCCGGCGGCGGGACCCAGCCGCTACTTCAGCTGGAAGGAGCGCTTGGAGAGTCCGTAAAAGAAGCCGTCGATGGTGTAGTCAGGCGCGTCGTCCGGCTTGGCCACCGAGCCGAGCGTGACGAAGAGCGGCGCAAAGTGCTCGACCGTCGGGTGCGCGTAGGGCATGCCCGGCGCCCGCGTCCGGAAGTCGAAGAGCGCGTCCAGGTCACCAGCGTCCAGCGCCTCCACGGCCCATCGGTCGAACTCCACCGACCACGCGGGCGCGCCCGGCTTGCCCATGAAGTACTCCTGCACGAACGGCAGGCCGTGGGTCATGAAGCCGCTGCCGATGATCAGCACGCCCTCGTCGCGCAGTGGCGCGAGCCGCCTGCCCACCTCGAACAGGTGGCGCGGATCGAGGTCCGGCATGGAGAGTTGCAGGACCGGAATGTTGGCCTCCGGGTACATGGCCATCAGCGGCACCCATGCCCCGTGATCCAGGCCGCGCGCCGGGCGTTCCAGCACCGGCTCGTTGGCCGGCATCAGCGCCTTGACCTTGGCGGCCAGCTCGGGCGCTCCGGGCGCGTCGTAGGTCAGGTCGTAATAGCGCTGCGGAAAGCCGTAGAAGTCGTAGACCAGCGGCACCGGTGTGGTCGCGCTGATGGCCATCGGCGCGGTCTGCCAGTGGGCACTGACGATGAGGATGGCCTTGGGCGCGGCCATTGCGGTGGCCCAGCGGTTCAGCTCCCCCATCCACTGGACGTCATCCAGTAGCGGCGGGGCCCCGTGGCCCAGGTACAGAGCGGGCGTCGGCTGTGACGAGTCGGCGGCGGTGGGTGCCGCGGATCGTGCCGCGGATGGAGCCGTGGACGGCGTCGCGGACGGAGCCTGCGCGGCCCCGGCGAGTGGCGAGGAAGAGATCTGGGTCATGGACCGATTGTGCCACAAGATGCGCTATGGTCAAGAAGGTTTGTTATGAGCAAACTCGGCGGCGTTTCCAGCATGCGCGCCCGTCGGCGCCGACGCTGGAGCATGCGAAAGGCCTCGCGCCCGCCGTACGCCTATCTCCCTGCCCCCGGCTGAGGACGCAGCTACCCTCCAAGACGATGGGTGCAATGGATTACTACACGCTCCTGGGGATCGAGCCGAAAGCGGAAACCACCGCGATTCGGTTGGCCTACCGCGCCCTCGCCCGGGTCCACCATCCCGACCACACGGGTGGCTCCAACGCTGCGATGGCCTCGCTCAACGAGGCCTGGGCCGTGCTGGGCCACCCGTCCGCACGTGCCACCTACGACGAGGACCATGGCTTCTCGGCGATCGCCGGGGATCCCGTCACGAAGTCAGCTCCGACGCAACCCGAGCGACCGGACCCGGTCAAGAGCAGCCCGGACGTGCTGGACTTCGGCCGATACGCCGGCTGGAGCCTCAGGGACCTCGTCGGTCATGATCCCGACTACCTTGTCTGGCTCCAGCGCACCGCAATGGGTCGCCGATACAGGGCCGCGATCGACGCCCTGCTCCGGCATGCTCCGACGCCGCTCGCCAGGGCATCCCGGAGCGGCTGGCGTCAAGCACGCTGAGCGCCTCGCGAGCGCGATCGGCACGCTCCAACGTCTTCTATGGCTTGCCGGGCGCTATGGCGGCGATCGCCGGGCGCGGTAGGCCACTGGGGCGCACCGGCCGGGGGAGCGGGGAGCTGGCGCGTGCGCGGAGGAGAGCCTCGAGGTCGGCGGGCGGAGCCGGGCGCGCAAACAGGTAGCCCTGCCCGAAGTCGCAGCCGATGGCGCGCAGGTCGGCGAGTTGCGCGACGGTCTGCACCCCCTCCGCGATCACCGTGAGATGCAGGCCGTGTCCGAGCGAGACGACGCTTCGAACGATCGCTGACTCGTCGCCTTCACGGCCGAGTCCCTGGATGAAGGACTGGTCGATCTTGAGCGAGTCGACCGGGAAGTCCTTGAGGTACGAGAGCGAGGAGTAGCCGGTCCCGAAGTCATCGACGGCGATGTGTACCCCCAGGGCCCTGATCTCCGTGAGCTTGATGGCCACGGCCTCCGGATCCTGCATGAGGACGCCCTCGGTGATCTCCAGGGTCAGGGCGGCGGGATCCAGCCCGGAGTTCTTGAGTGCGCCCCTGACATCGTCCAGCAAACCCGCGTGCTGGAATTGCCTGGCAGAGAGGTTCACGGCCATCCCGATCGGCGGCCCGGGCAGATCGCGGGTCCAGGCGGCGGCCTGGCGGCAGGCTTCCTCCAGGATCCACCGCCCGATCGGCACGATCAGACCGGTCGCCTCGGCCGCCGGGACGAACGTGTCCGGAAGCACGAAACCGCGCACAGGGTGCTGCCAACGGAGGAGAGCCTCCAGGTCGGTGACGCGGCTGTCACGCAACGAAACGATCGGCTGGTAGTGGACTCGGAACTCGTTGCGGTCCAGGGCATGGCGCAGGTCGGTCTCCAGCTCGATCCGGGCAAGCGCTCCAGCCTCCATCGAGCCGTCGAATCGCTCGTGGCCGGCCTTTCCGTTGAGTTTCGCCCGGTACATGGCCAGATCCGCGCTGCGCACGAGTCCCTCCGGGTCGCCGGCGTCGGAGCCGCTGAAGGCGATGCCGATGCTGGCGGTCACGAACAGCTCGCGTGCGCCGATGGCAAAGGGCGCGGCCAGGGCACGCTCGATCCGCTCGACGATCTCCATGGCATCTCGCGGGCTGGCCAGGTCATCGAGCAGGATGGTGAACTCGTCGCCACCGAACCGGGCGGCCGTGTCGCCCGGGCGAAGCACCGATTTCAGGCGCTGGCCGGCCGCGAGCAGGATCTGGTCCCCGGCCGAGTGCCCGAGACTGTCGTTCACCAGCTTGAAGTTGTCCAGGTCCAGGAACAGGACGCCGACGGCGTGCGCCCGCCGGTTTGCCGCGAGCAAGGCGTGATCGAGTCGGTCGATGAACAGGGCCCGATTGGGCAGGTTGGTCAGCACGTCGCGAAATGCCAACGCCTTCAACTCCTGCTCGAACACCTTTCGCTCGGTG
The DNA here is from genome assembly GCA_964513505.1 of uncultured Anaerolineaceae bacterium. Classification (GTDB taxonomy): domain Bacteria; phylum Chloroflexota; class Limnocylindria; order Limnocylindrales; family CSP1-4; genus JAFMJV01. The sequence goes on along the minus strand of CAZENL010000078.1, from coordinate 3,643 downwards.
ATGTCTCGCAGCGTCAGCACCACGCCGTCGACGCCTTCGTGGCCGAGCAGGTTGGAGCCCACCACCTCGATGTGGCGCCAGACGCGTTGGGACGTCGGGGCGCGCAGTTCCGTGGTGATGTTCCCCTCCCGCAAAACCAGGCACTCGTTGAAGAACGTCCGTGCGGCCGCCCGGTCCTCTGGATGCGCGATGTCGAACAGACTGCGGCCTTCGACCGCGGACGGCAGATACCCCCAGTTCTGTTGGATCGCGGGGCTGCAATAGGTGATGACGCCGGACCGGTCCAGGATCGCGACCGTCTCCGCCGCGTTCTGCACCAGCAGGCGGAAGCGTTCCTCGCCAATGCGCGCCTGGGCGAGCTCCCGGCTGGCCCCGGCTTCGAGCCGCCGTTCGTAGCCGCGATAGGCGGCTCCGAACAGGAGCAGCAGGATCGCTCCAACGGAGAACACGACCGGGGTGGCCGCGACGATGAGCGCGTCGGTGCGGTCCAGGTTCGCCAGCTCATCGGCGGCGCGCGTTTCGTGATCCTCGGCCGCCGTGGTGACCAGCTCCTCGATCCTGCTGAACGTGGGATCCACTTCCAGGCCGTCGATCTGGAGGACCAGGGCGGCGTCGCCGGCGTCCACCGCTGCGAACATGCGCCCGATGGCCCCGATGTACGACGTGTGCATGCCGAGGATTTCCGTCACGAACGCGTCATCACTCGCGGTCCCGGCGGCGCGAGCGGCCTCCAGCGATGCCACCAGCATTGCCGAGGCCGCCTGGTACATCGCGGCGGCGTCCGGTCCCGGCTCCAGGCGGTACTTGCGCTCGAGCGATTCCTCGGTGGCGACCGCGAACTGCGCGTGGACGTAGGCGTCGCTGACCTTGCTCGCCGTTCGGACCGCGTTGCCGGCCGCGGTCGACGTCAGGGCAATCCAGAGCGCGAACCCACTCAGGAAGGCCAGCACGATGCCGAGGCCGATCCAGGCGAGGCGCCCAGGATTGCCCAGACGGGGTCGGGCGATCATGGTGAGCGGCATGCGTATCCTGGGGCGGCCGGGTGCGAGCCAACGAGCGCTCGGGTTCCAACCCATGCTCGTAGGCGAGGAGCGCCGCGTAAGGAACCCAGATGTGCTATCCCGCCGCGTGCGGGCTCAGCTCTGCACGAGAGCCCCGAGAAGGAGAACCAGCATGGAGATCCGACCACCGCGGCCGACCGTCAAGGCACCCGCCGAAACGTTCACGGGCGACGCCTGGGTCGACGTCCTTGCGCGGGGCGAGGAGCCGTCGCACATCCGCGTCAGCGTCGTCCGGTTCTCACCTGGCGCCCGCAATTCGTGGCACGCGCATCCCATGGGCCAGACACTTCACGTCACCGAGGGCATCGGGCGTGTCCAGGCACGCGGCGGCGACGTCATCGGGGTCCGCGCCGGAGACACCGTCTACACGGAACCACGCGAATGGCACTGGCACGGTGCGGCGCCCGATCGTTTCATGACCCACCTCGCCATCTGGGAGTCGCCCGCGGACGGCCCTGAGACGGAGTGGGGCGACCAGGTCACGGACGCCGAGTACCTGGCGGAGGCCAGGAAGCCGGAACGCTGACGGGCTGGACGGCCGAGGACGAGTCGCGCGACGGACTCGGGGAAGTCGCCTAGCGGCCCGTCCCGAACTGGCGATCCCCGGCGTCACCCAGGCCGGGCATGATGTAGCCGCGCTCGTTGAGCTGGCGGTCCAGGGCGGCCGTGTGGATCTCCACGTCCGGGTGCGCCGACGCCACGGCCCGCACGCCCTCGGGAGCGGCGATCAGGTTGATCAGCTTGATGTGCCGCGCGCCCCACTCCTTGAGCACGTGGATGGCGGCCGTGGCCGAGCCGCCGGTGGCCAGCATGGGGTCGAGGATCAGGCAGAGGTCCACCGTGGCCTGGTCGGGCA
>CAZENL010000078.1:0-1626 GCA_964513505.1 uncultured Anaerolineaceae bacterium | reverse complement strand
GGCTCGGTGTCCGCGTCCCGCAGCAATGCAAGCTTGTGCTTGACGGCGGGATGCGTCGACACGTGGAGGTTGGAGAACTCGGCCGCGACGATGGCTGCCAGGTCTGCGGCGCGGCTCACCACGAGGCCTTCGGCGGAGTTGGGCACGCACCAATCGTACAGGCTGCGATCCTTTGACAGGTACCATCTGGCCGTGCCCAGATCCAGCCTCCGCAATGCCGCTTCCAGCGCGTCCGTCAACCTGCACGCGACCCCGGTCACCGTGGCTGCGAAGCCGGCACGCCCAACCGGAAACGGCGCCGCGCGAGGTGTGGCCGCCAGGCGTGTGCCGCGCTACCCACGCGGCGCCGCGGCACCCGTGCTGGTGGAGGTCCGTCGCGCCGGCATCGTCGAGAGCCGCCACCGCGGCCACGTGGTCCAGGTGGACGCGGCCGGCCTCGTGGAACGTGCCGTGGGTGACCCGGACACGCTGGTGACGCTGCGCTCGGCGGTCAAGCCGTTCGCGCTGGTGGCCCTCCTGGAGTCGGGCGCGGCGGAGGAGTTCCGCGTCTCGGTGCAGGAACTGGCGATCATGGCCAGCTCGCATGCCGGCGAGGACGTCCACGTTCGAACCCTCCAGGCCATCTTCCGCCGGGCCGGCCTGACACAGTCGCTGCTGGCCTGCGGCTCGCGCGGAGCCCCGCTTGATCCGGCGACGGCGGCGCGTCTGGCCAGAGACGGCGAAGACCCCGGCGCCATCCGGCACAACTGTTCCGGTTTCCATGCGGCCAGCCTGCTGCTGAGCCGGCATGCCGGGTGGACGCTGGAGGATTACTGGCGACCCGAGCACCAGAGCCAGGTGGCGTTGCGGGCCGCCGTGGCCGCCGCGTTCGGTGTCGCGCCGAAGGAATTGCGCACCGGCGGCGACGATTGCGGCGTGCAGACCTACGTCTTCCCGCTGGTGGACGTGGCGCGGGCGTTCGGCTTCCTCGCCGACCCGGGGTCCGACGCAAACCCCGGCCGGAGCCGCATCGCGACCCACATGGCACGGATTCGGGACGCGATGCTGGCCGCTCCGGAGATGGTCGGCGGCACCCGGGACGTGCTGGACACGATGTTGATGCGTCGCAAGCCCGGCCGCCTGGTTGTCAAGGGCGGCGCGGAATCGCTGCGCGGCGTGGGCATCCTGCCCGGGGGACTGCGCGGTGGCGGCGCCGGCGGCATGGCTGTCAAGATCGAAGATGGCGACGGTTTCAGCCGCGCCAACCGCCCCGTGACCATCGAGGCGCTCTCTCAGCTCGGGCTGCTCGACGAGGCGGACCTGCGCGCCCTGGCGGCTCAGCATCGGCCGGTGAGTCGCGATCCGCAGCGGCGCGTGGTCGCGGAGACCGTGGTCGGCTTCGAACTGGCACCCATCTCGGAGTTGCGCTGAGGGAGCGGCCCCGACCAAGGGCCACATAATCACGACCGATGGGCATGCAGCGCGGAGTCCCCGACCCATATCGTGAGCTCGGCGTGCAGCGGGCAGCCACCGCGGCGCAGATCAAGGCCGCGCATCGCAAGCTGGCCAAGCGCTACCACCCGGACGCGGACGGCGGCGACACGCTCCGCTTCCTCTCGATCCAGGAGGCCTACGCGCTGCTGTCCG
>CAZENL010000077.1:13736-14834 GCA_964513505.1 uncultured Anaerolineaceae bacterium | reverse complement strand
GAGCTGACCTCCAGCCAGTCCTGCACGCCGGGCGCCCAGACCTCCAGGTCGTACTTCTTGGCCTGCGTGAAGCCCATGTCGCCGGTGGCCATCAGCTTGACCCGATACGGCAGCCCGAGGCGCTGGAGGCAGATCTCCGCGCGGGCGGTCAGCCACTCGAGGGTCTCGCCGGAGTCGGCAGGGCGCTCGAAGCAGACCATCTCCACCTTGTCGAACTGGTGAACTCGCAGGATCCCGCGCGTCTTGGCTCCGGCCGCGCCGGCCTCACGGCGGAAGCACGGCGAGTAGGCCACGTAACGGATCGGCAGCCGGTCTGCCTCGATGATCTCGTCGCGATGGATGTTGGTGACCGGCACCTCCGCGGTCGGGACCAGGTACAGGCCGTCCCGCGTGACCACGTACATCTGGTCTTCCTTGTCCGGGATCTGCCCTGTGCCGCGCGCCGAGTCCTCGTTGACCACCGCCGGCGGCCAGATCTCTGTCATGCCGTGCTCGGTGGTGTGGAGGTCCAGGAAGAAGTCGATCAGCGTGCGCTGCAGCTTCGAGCCGGCGCCCTTGTAAATGGGGAAGCCGGAGCCGGCCACCTTGGCACCCGCCGCCAGGTCGAACAGGCCGAGCGTCTCGGCGATCTCCCAGTGGGGCTTGCGGCCTTCATGCGGCGCCGGGTCTCCCCAGGTTCGCACGATGACGCTGGCCTCCTCGCCGCCCACTGGGATGCCCGGATCCGGCGGGTTGGGGATGCGCAACAGCAGGTTGTCCAGCTCGGCTTCCAGTTCCGTGAGCTGGATCTCCAAGTCGGCGATCTGGCTGCCGAGTTGGGTGGACGCCGCGCGCAGCCCGGTTACCTCTGAGCCCTTGGGGTCCGCGCCGCCGCGGATGGCGGTGCCGACCTGCTCGCTGGCCTGATTGCGCTGCGCGCGAAACCCGTCTGCCTGGCCCAGGATCTGGCGCCGCTGCTCGTCGACGGCGATCGCCCTGTCCACGAGGGCGGGATCTTCGCCTTTGGCGATCGCGCCCTGGCGGATCGTGGCGGCATCCTCGCGCAGCCGCTGGAGTCCGACGCTCATGCCGGCTCCTCCGTAGGCGTGGCCTCAGCCG
>CAZENL010000077.1:2791-13636 GCA_964513505.1 uncultured Anaerolineaceae bacterium | reverse complement strand
CGGATCACGAACCCCCGTTCGAGTGACGCCAGCAGCCAGCCCGCGCGCGGGCCATTGGCACGCGCCAGGAAGGCCGCGTACAGCGCAGCGAACGCGTCCCCGGACGGCACGCCGCGCTCCTGGGCCGTGCGGAAGATCAGGTCCTGCCACGCGTCGCCGCTGTTGGGCTTCTCACGCTCGGCACCCGCGGCCAGCGAACGCAGGAAGACGAACTGCGCCTCGGTCATGCCGGCGAGCGCCTCCGTCCGCAGCTCCGCCTGCACTTCCACGCGGTAGCGATCCGGCGCGAAGGTGTCCAGCCAGGCGCGCGCCAGGCGGGTTCGCTCGGAAAGGATGTGGCGCTCCTCCTCGTCCAGGGGCGCGCCCTTCTCGGCGGTGATGCGCTCCTCGATGTCCACGCCAGGGACCTGGATGAGCAGCGCCAGGTGCCGGAACGCCGGCCGGTACAGGGCCGCCTGAGCGGCCACGTCCGCCGCGCCGTCCACCAGGCTGAGGCGCAGGATCCGCTTCGGTGACGGCGGCAGCTCGCCGCGGAACGGGCGGCCGGCCACGGCCGCGCAGATGCGATCGAACTCGTCGAAGAGGCCCGGGATGGTGTCGCCCTCCGGGTCGAACTCGATGGCGCGGCGCGGCTTCTGGCGGATGAACAGGAAGCGCAGCAGCTCGTTGGGCAGAATGTCGGCGATCTCATGGGCGGCCGCGCCCGTCCCCTTGGACGTGCTCATCTTCTTGCCGCCGATGTTCAGGAACTCGTAGGGCACGTTGAGCGGCGGCTCCCGGTCGAAGACGCGCCGCGAAATCGCGTCGGCGCGGTCGCGGGATCCGCCGGCCGTGGCCAGGTCCTTGCCGCAGCCCTCGATGGTGGCGCCGACCAGGCCCCAGCGCGCGGCCCAGTCAACATTCCAGACCAGCTTGGCGCGACCGCCGAACGGCGACACCTTGCCGCGGTGGCCGCAGCTGACCGCCCATTCCACCAGGCCCGGCCGGCACTCGTAGGTGACTTCCTTGCCGTCCCAGGCGGTGGCGATGGTGGTCCCGATCTTGCCGCAGTTCTCGCAGATCACGTGGACCGGCAGCCAGTCCGGCGGATGGTTGACCGTGCTGACCGTGCGGTAGATCTCCAGGATCACGGAGGCTCGGTCGAGCGCCTTCTCGATGTAGGGGTCCATGTCCCCGGCCGCATAGCGCTCGCTCATCCAATAGAGCTCGGGCTTGATCCCCAGGCCCTCGAACGTCTTGAGGAACAGACCGGCGAAGTGGCGCGCGTAGTTGGGCGAGTCGCTCCCCGCGGGGGCGGGCACGTGCGCGAGGGGCCGGCCCATGGCCGCCTCGACGGCATCGGGCGTCAGCAGGGCCTGGGCGTCCATGGGGTCCAGGTCCTCGACGCCGTAACGGAACGTGACGTCCAGGCCGCGTTCCGCGACGGCGCGGCGGATGGCATCGTGGAGCACCACGCCGCGCAGGCTGCCCACGTGGACGGTGCCCGAGGGAGTCTTGGAATCGTTGACGACCTGCGGCCCATCGACGGACGCGGCAAGCTCGTCGGCCCAGAAGAGGGAGCGGACCTCCGGTTGCGGACGTGCGGCCATCTTTGGCCGCTTCAGCTGATGCCGACGATCTTGTAGACCGAGTCTCCCGCCGGGACCGAGACGGTCACCTTGTCGCCCTTCTTCTTGCCAAGCAGCGAGCGGCCGACCGGCGACTCGTTGGAGATGCGTCCCTCCAGCGGCGCGGCCTCCGCCGAACCGACGATGGTGTAGGTCTCGCGTCCACCGTCGCCGTCCAGCTCCACGGTGGAGCCGATCTGGACGTGGGTGGTGGAGTGTTTCTCCTCGATGATCACCGCGTTCTTGATCAGCGCGGACAGCGTCTGGATACGGCCTTCCACGAACGCCTGCTCGTTCTTGGCGTCCTCGTATTCGGCGTTCTCGGTCACGTCGCCGTGTTCCTTGGCGTCGTGGATCCGGTTGGCGACCTCGGCTCGCCGGACGTTGACGAGCTCGTCCAGCTCCTCGCGGAGCTTCGCCAGCCCCTCACGCGAGAGGTATGCGGGCTTGTTGTTCACGTTTCGGTGTCCCTTGAATGAGCGTGGGCCAACCGGGCTCGGCTACGCGAAAGCCACAGTCGCAACTCGGGAAGGCAAACCACCTGCGCTGCGACGGCTGCGCGCAGGCCCCCTGTCGGAGCGCGGATTGTAGGCTCGCCCACCGGTCTGGTCAAACGTGCGTGACCGGGGGATTGCGGAACGCCGCGGCGGACGCCGACGCCCGGTTGTGCCGGGTGATCTAGGGGGCCGGCGCCACTTCGGGCGTGTCCTCAGGCAGCTCGTTTGGCCTTCACTGTCAGATCGGACCTGGTCGTGCCGGCGGATCTCGCCTTGAGCGTGAGCCAGGTCATTGCGCCGACCGCCGCCAGGCCCGGCAGCGCCAGGATCCGAGGCAGCCGGATGCCGAACACGCGATCGAGGGAGAACAGTCCGGGACCGACGGCCATCACTGCTCCCAGGGCCGCAAGATTGGTAACCGGCAGCTCGGCACCGCCCTTGGTGATCCAGATGGGCTTGCCGGCGTGCACCGTGAGCGCGGCGACGAGCATCGCTCCGCTCGCCACCAGCGGCCCGACCGGGCTGAACAGTCCCGCGGCGGTCAGGAGACCGCCACCCAGTTCCGAAGCACCGGCGAAGGCCGCCCACGACTGCCCGGGCGAGAGGCCCATCGATTCCATCTGCGTGCCGGTCTTCTTGATGCCGCCACCGCCGAACCAGCCCAGCAGCTTCTGCGCGCCGTGACCGGTGAGCAATCCCCCGACGGTGAGGCGCAGGAGAAACACGCCGATGGACCGGAGGAGGTCCGGGCCGCGTCGCGTGCCGTCATCGGCCCTGTGAGGGGTGGGAGTTTCGACCAGTTCGGTGTCAGCCATGCGGACAGGGTGACGAGCCGGAGGTAGACAGAGCAGCATCGCGACCCGCCCGCGTGTATCAGCCTCGCGTCAACCCTGCGACGAGGCTTACTCGGCGAGGCGCAGCAGCCGCTTGCGGATTCGCTGGAGTGACGAGCGATCGGCAAACGCAACGAAAAGCGTGTCGTCCCCGGCGATGCTGCCCACCACTTCCGGCCAGCGCGCCCGATCCAGTGCGGACGCGATCGCGTGCGCACTCCCCGGGACGGCACGGACGACCAGCAGCAGGCCGGCCTGCTTGACCTCGATCGGCAGGTCCCGCAACAGCTTGGTCAGCCGCTCCTCGCCGCTCGCCTCCAGCTCTTCGGCGCGGGACGGAAGCGCGTAGCCGAGCACGCCGGCACGCCCGAGCTTGACCAGGCCAAGCTCCGCCACGTCCCGGGAGATCGTGGCCTGGGTCGCGCGGAAGCCACGCTCGCGGAGCGCGGCGGCCAGCTCGTGCTGGGTGCGCACGGGATGCAGCTCCAGCAGGTCCCGGATGGCCTGCTGGCGCAGCTGCTTCATGACTTCCATGGGATTCGATCGGCCCTGCGCGGGCGGCTACCGGACCAGCAGGATCGCCGCGACGATGATCGCGAACACGATCCGGTAGGCGATGAAGATGCCGGTGCTGTGCGTGCGCAGGAAGCGCAGCAGCAAGCCGATCGCCAGGAAGCCGACCACGGCCGCCGCGACGAAGCCCGCCACCAGCGAGCCGTATTCGATAGTCCCCTGCGGCGCACTGATGACCTCGCGCAGCTTCCAGAGGCCCGCTCCGGCGATCACGGGAATACCCATCAGGAAGGCGAAGCGCGCGGCCGCGTCACGTTTCAGGCCGCGGAACAGGCCGGCGGCGATGGTGATGCCCGAGCGGCTGATGCCCGGGAACAGCGCCAGGGCCTGGGCCGCGCCGATGGTGACGGCGTCACCCAGGTTGGACTCCTCGAGCGAACGCAATCGACGACCGACACGCTCGGCGGCCAGCAGGATCAAGGCGCCCACGATCAGCAGGGCGCAAATGCCGTAGAGCCGCTCCGTGTGATCGGGGTCGCGGAAGAAGTTGTCGAAGAAGCTCTCGCCGAGTGCGCCGAGGATGGCCGCCGGGATGACGCTCACCACGAGCAGCCATGCGAGTTTGCGGTCCGGATCTCCGGCGAACGAGCGGTCCCGCAGCGCGGCGAGCCCGGCCACGATGAGCCGGATCACGTCGCGCCAGAAGTAGGCCACCAGGGCCAGCAGCGTGCCCATGTGGACCATCACGTCGAACGTGGCCGTGTTGAGGAACGGATCCGTCCAACCGAGCAGCGGCGGGATGAGGATCAGGTGGGCGGATGACGAGACCGGCAGGAACTCGGTGAGTCCCTGCACGATCCCGATCACGATTGCCTGGAAGAGGTGGTCCATCAGATGGTCATCGTCGCGGCGGATGGCCGTTCAGGCGAAGGCGAAGCTGAGCGCCGGCGCGAGCGCACTGGCTCGTGCGTGAGCGACGGCGCGGAAGCGACAACGCACGCATGGACGGCCAGGTGCCGCGACCTAGCGGATGAAGAGCGGGGCGAGCACCAGGGTGATAGTCGCCAGCAGCTTCACGAGCACGTGCAGCGACGGGCCGGCCGTGTCCTTGAACGGGTCGCCGACGGTGTCGCCGACTACGCCGGCCTGGTGAGCCGGCGTGCCCTTGCCGAGCACGTTGCCCTTGTCGTCCTTGAGGCTGCCCGATTCGATGTACTTCTTGGCGTTGTCCCAGGCACCGCCCGAGTTGTTGAGGAAGGTCGCCAGCAGCACGCCGGCGATGGTGCCGACCATCAGCAATCCGGCCACGGCCTGGTAGCCGAGCAGCACGCCGACGATGATCGGCGTGGCCACCGCCACGACGCCCGGCAGGATCATCTCCCGCAGCGCGGCACGGGTCGTGATGTCAACGACACGGGCGTAATCCGGGCGCTGGGTGTAATCCATGATCCCGGGCATCTCGCGGAACTGGCGGCGCACTTCCACGATGATCGCCTGCGCCGTCTTGCCGACGGCGCGGATGGCCAGGGAGCTGAAGAAGTAGGCCAGCATGGCGCCGATGAAGGCGGCCACGAAAACCTGCACGTCGGCCAGGTTCACGGACGTCATCAGGCCCTGCTGGATGGTGCGGGTGCCGGCATCGATCTGGCGCTGCAGGATCAGGTTGACCTTGTCGATGTAGGCGCTGAAGAGCAGGAATGCGGCGAGGCTCGCGGATGCGATGGCATAGCCCTTGGTGAGTGCCTTGGTGGTGTTGCCAACGGCGTCCAGCCGGTCGGTGATCTCGCGGGCGCCGGACTCGGCCTTGGAGAACTCGGCGATGCCGCCGGCGTTGTCCGTGATCGGGCCGAAGGTGTCCATGGCCAGGATGTAGGCCGTGGTCATGAGCATGCCCATGGTGGCGACCGCCGTCCCGAAGATGCCGCCGACGTTCTTGCCGCTGGCATCCACGATGCCTGCCTTCTCACCCAGGAAGTGGCTGAGGATCAGCGCTGCGCCGATGGTGATGGCGGTGACGAAGGTGGTCTCGAAGCCCACCGCGGTGCCGGAGATGATGTTCGTCGCCGGACCGGTCTTGGAGGCTTCCGCGATCTCACGGACCGGCCGGTAGCTGCCGGCCGTGTAGTACTGCGTGATGTAGACGAAGGCGACGCTGGTGGCCAGGCCGACGATGCCGCAGCCGAAGAACCACACCCAGGGCGGGATGCCGTTGTCGCCAATGCCGCCGGTCGTCCGCATCATCACGAACGTGGTGATGCCGAGCCCGACCACGGCGAAGGCGGTGGTCGCCCAGTAGCCGCGGTTGAGGATGTTCATGGGGTTCTCATCCTCTTTGCCGCGGATGAAGAACGTGACCGAGATGATGGTTCCGAGGAGGCCGAACGCGCGCACGACCAGCGGGAAGAAGATCCACGCGGTGGGGTTGGGCCAGCCCGCGCTGACGGCGATGCCGTAGACCGCGACGCCCAGGATCATGGCGCCGATGTTTTCGGCGGCCGTTGATTCGAAGAGGTCCGCTCCGCGGCCGGCGCAGTCGCCGACGTTGTCGCCCACCAGGTCCGCGATCACGCCGGCGTTGCGCGGGTCGTCCTCGGGGATGCCGGCTTCCACCTTGCCGACCAGGTCGGAGCCAACGTCAGCGGCCTTGGTGTAGATACCGCCGCCGAGCTGTGCGAAGAGGGCCACGAACGAGGCGCCGAAGCCGAAGCCGACGATCAGGAAGGGGGCGTCGTGCGTGGACTGGCCGCCGGCCAGGCCGCCGTAGGCAGCGAAGATGCCCCACACGCCGAGCAGCGACAGGGCCACGACGAGGAAGCCGGAGACCGCGCCACCGCGCATGGCCACCCGCACGGCGCCGACCAGGCTGGTGCGTGCCGCGGACGCCGTCCGCACGTTGGCCTTGACGCTGATGAACATACCGATGATTCCGGAGGCCATGGAGCATCCGGCGCCGACCAGGAAGGCGATCGCGGTGCGCACGCCCAACGGCAGGCCGTTGATGTTGGTGTCGGCGACGGCGGGTCCCTCGACGACGGCAATGACCGAGCCGATCACGAGCGCACCAAGCAGCGCGAGGATCCCGATGGTCGTGTACTGGCGACGGATGAAGGCCACGGCGCCTTCGTAGATCGTCGCGGCCACGTCCTGCATCGCCTGTGGTCCGGGATCCTGTCGGATGACCCAGCGGGCCAGGTACAAGGCAAAGAGGACGGAGAGTGCACCCGCGATCGGGATGATGAAGTTGATGGCGTCCACTGTGTGGTCAGCCTCCCTTGCTGGTCAGCCCGGATCGGGCGGGGTGGGCCCGCTGCGGGCCAGTGTGTTGGACGCCGCTCCCCGGAGGCGCGGCAGGCGAACTCAGCGGAGACCACGCGTGCCGCGGAGCACTCCATCCGCAGGCATACATGGAAAGAGCCCCGGCGCCATCCGGGGCTGCTCCGATTGTCGAGCGCAGCGAGTGTAGCAAGGCTGGAAGATCGGGGTCAAACATCTGCGGATTGCCGGATATATGCAAGGTCCGGGTCGCCGGGCGGACCGGTCGGTGGTCGTGGGCGCGCGGCTTTCGCGGGCGCGGCGGACAAGCCGGTGGTGGCGGAGCGCAACGCTGCGGGACAGTCCGCAGGCAAGGGCGGGTCTCCGGAGTCGCATACTCGGCCCTCGTGAGGGCGTGGCGAAGACTGCTGATCGAGATCGTCGAAACGGCCTTGCTCACGATTCTGGTGGCCGTGGTCATCCAGACATCCGTAGCGCAGCCCTACCGGGTCGAGAAGATCAGCATGCAGGACACCCTCCAGGACGGCCAGATGGTGCTGGTGGACAAGCTGACGCCGCGCTTCGACGGCTATCACCGCGGTGACATCGTGGTCTTCCAGCCTCCGCCGGCGGACGGCGACGTGCCGTTCATCAAGCGGGTCATCGGGGTGGCAGGTGACGCCATCGAGCTGCGAGACGGGCTGGTGCGCCTCAACGGCGTCCCGTTGGACGAGTCCGCCTACGTGTTCCACGGACAGCGCACGGACCCGATGGATGGGATCAGCAGCTGGGTCGTGCCCGTCGGACAGCTCTTCGTGCTTGGCGATCACCGCGCCAACTCGAGCGATTCGCGCACCGCCCTTGGCACTATCCCGGTCAGCTCGGTGATCGGCCGGGCGATCCTGCGCTACTGGCCGATCTCCAGCCTCCAGGTCATCCAGCCACCGTCGTTCCGGGCTGCGCCAGAGGCCGCGTCCGTACCGTAGCGTCCTGGACGCGGTGCCGGGGCGAGCGACCCGCGGTCCACTACACGACTCACGGCATAGGTACGAGGTGGCCCAGGCTCCGGATCGACCCTGGGTTCCGTGAGCCGCGCAGCCCGCAGCGAGGATGTCCCGAGGTGCTGGACCTAGTTGCCCGGGCCGACCACCCAGCGGTCGATGTCTCGGGCGTACGCGAGCAGCTCGCTCGGCTGGAACCACAGCGCCAGCTCCTGCTCGGCATTCTCGACGGAGTCCGAGGCATGCACCAGGTTCTGGCCGGTCTCCAGCGCAAAGTCGCCACGGATGGTGCCCGGGGCCGCGTCGACCGGTTTGGTGGCTCCGTTCAACGCTCGGCAGACGGCGATCGCGTTGAGGCCTTCCAGCCCCATGGCCACCAGTGGCGCCGAGGTGATGAAGTCGACCAGCCCGCGGAAGAACGGCTTCTCCCGATGCACCGCGTAGTGGCGTTCGGCCAGGTCGCGATCGACGTGGATCAGCTTCAGGCCGATCAGCTTCAGGCCGCGCTGCTCGTACCGTTCGATGATCCGGCCGACGAGCAGGCGCTGCACGCCATCGGGCTTGATGAGCACCAGGGTCCGTTCCGTCACGTTGGCTCCTCGAGTGGCGCGCGCGGCGAAACCGCACGCATGGCTTCCTGGTAGGCCGCGGTCGCCTCGACATCCCTGCCGAGTCCGCGGTAGATGTCGCCGCGCAACGTGTGCAAAGCCGCGAGCCGCGAATCCTCGTGCGGGGACGACGTCACGACGCGATCCGCGAGCGACAGGATGACAGGTGCCAGCGCACGGTCCATGCGCAGCAGCAGGGCCAGCCGCTCCGCCACCTCGTCGAGTTCGCCGCGCTCCACCTGCCGCTCGACGGCCTCCAATTCCAGTCCCGCGGCATGCCCGGAATCCAGCAGCTCGCGCATGGACGAGCTGGGTCCCACCCTGGCACCGAACGCCTGTGGCCGGGCCGGCTGTTGCGCACCGGGCATCCGGCTCCACGAGTCGGCCGGGCCGCGCGCGGCGAATGCCCCGGTCTGGCTGGTGACCGGGCTCCGCCGATCGGGCAGCGGCGCAGGCGGTGGCGCAACGTCCCAGGGCAACGCCTCCGGCTCGCCGGTTTCCGCACCGCCGACGAGCAGTCCACGATGTCCGGGCTCGTTGGCGTCGGTGAACATCTGGGAGCCGTCCGACGCGGGCCATGCCGTGCTGCGCGGCTCCCCGGCGAAGAAACGATCCACGCCCAGCCCGACGCGTTCCACGACCTTGGCGGAGTGGGCACGCGCGTCGATGAGGTGACCATGCCGGTCGAGCGCCTCGGCGACGATCAAGTGCGCCAGCGGCTCCGTGCCGTCGTTGGCCAGGTGGGCCTGCGCCGCCTCGGCGGCTCCTTCGAGATCGCCGCTCCGCCAGCGGGCTTCGGCGAGGTCCACGAGCGCCTCGCGGTCCAGGGTGCCGGCACCGGCCATGTGCTCCAGCTCCGCGCGCGCCAGGGTGAGCAGGCCACCGCGAAGGTGGAGACGGGCCAGCCGCGCATCGGTGGATCGAGGGCCGGACAGGAGGTCCGCATCGGGCACGAGGGTTGCGCCAAGCGCGACGTCCGGCCCAGAGGCGAGGGTCGCGTCGGGCGCGGGGGCGTGCCCGGAGGCGAGCGTCGCGCTGGGCGCGGGGTCTGGCTCGGGCGCGAGGGTTGCGTCAGGCCTGACGTCTGGCTCGGGCGGCGAGGGCTCTTCGATCCTGCCGGCCCAGAGACCATCGCCCACGACGGCGGCTTCGACGGCTGCCACGTGGTCCTCGTCCGCACCGAGGAGGCCTCCGTCAACGGCTGTCCCGTCGACCTGGGTCGCGACACGGTCCTGGGGTTCCGGCATCACGGCAGCCGGAGTGCGCGATCCAGGTGTCGCGCGTGTCCCGGTGGCGCAACCACGGCCAGGGCCAGGCCTTCATCGACGATGAGCCGCTCTGCCAGCGCACGCACGTCCCCGGTCGTGACCGCGTCGAGGGCTTCCAGCGCCTCGTCGAGCGTGAGCACCCGGTCATGCAACGCTTCCTGGCCGCCCAGCCAGGCGGCCATGTGCCGGCTCTCTTCCAGGCGGAGCTCCAGGTGCCCACGCGAGTAGGCTCGCGCCTTCTCCAGCTCGGCGGCCGGCACCGGTTGGTCTCGGATGCGCGCCAGCTCGGCCATCACGGCGCCGATGGCCTTGTCCAGGACATGGGGATCCACCCCCGCGTAGACCTGGAGCACGCCGCAATCGGCGTAGTCGGTCTGGAACGAGTGCACGTCGTAGGCCAGGCCCTTCTCCTCGCGGACGTTCTGGAACAGGCGGCTGCTGGAGCCGTCGCCGAGGATGGTGTTGAGCAGCTCCAGCGTCCACTGGTCGGGGTCGTCGCGGCGCAGCGCGGGGAGGCCGATACAGACGTGGGCCTGCTCGATGGCGCTCTCCCGAACGGTCAGGCGAGCGGCGGGCAGCGTCGCCGGCGCCGGCGCGAATTCCGGCACGACCCCGGTGCCATGACCGAAATGCCGCTCCACCAGCTGCACGACCTCGTCGTGGTCCATGTCCCCGGCGGCGGCCACGACCAGGTTCGCGGGCTGGTAGCCGGCGCGCCAGAAGGCGTGAATGTCCTCGACCGTGAGGGCGCGCACCGACTCCTCGTCGCCCGCGATCTCCCAGCCGAGCGGCGTGTTCCCGAAGAAGCCCTCGTCGAAGATGTTGAAGATGTACTGGCCGGGATCGTCGCGGTAGGAGCGGATCTCCTCGACGATGATGTCCCGCTCCCGGTCGATGTCCTCGGCGCGCAGCAGCGGACGCACGACCAGTTCCGCCAGCATGTTGAAGGCGCGGTCCGCCTCGCGCCGCGGCAGGCGCGTCCAGTAGACGGTCGACTCGCGGTCGGTGGCCGCGTTGGACGTCCCGCCAACCCCTTCGATGGCCTCCGAGACGGCCTTGGTCGTGGGGTACGCCTTGGTGCCCTTGAAGGTCAGGTGCTCCATGAAATGCGCCACGCCCGCGCGCTCGCGGCTCTCGAGGCGTGAGCCGACCAGCACGTAGACGGCGACGGACAAGGAGCGTGTGCCCGGAAAGCGAGCCGAAATGACCCGCGGCCCATCGGGCAGCACGGTGCGCTGGAACATTGGCCGGAATGCTACACGGGCG
>CAZENL010000077.1:0-2691 GCA_964513505.1 uncultured Anaerolineaceae bacterium | reverse complement strand
CGGCCCATCGGGCAGCACGGTGCGCTGGAACATTGGCCGGAATGCTACACGGGCGCCTCCCCTTACCGGAGAAGCGCCCGTGCGAAGCGGTGGAGGTGAGTCGGGCGATGGCCCGACGCGGGCTTACTTGGGCAGGACGGAGATGATCCAGTTCTGCAGGAAGTAGATCACGAAGCCGATGGTGACCACCCACATGAGGGGATGGATCTCCGACCACTTGCGCAGCACGGTCTTGATGAGCACCCAGCTGATGAAGCCGGCGCCGATGCCGACCGTGATGTCGTAGGTCAGCGGCATCAGGACGATCGTGAGGAGAGCCGGGATGCCCTCCTCGACGTTGGCCACCGGGATGTCCTTGACCAACGTGAACATCAGGTAGCCGACGAGGACGAGAGCGGGCGCAGTCGCCGCATTGGGCACGATGCCGGCGATTGGTGCCAGCACGATCGCGAGCAGGAACAGGACACCGGTGACCACCGAGGTGAAGCCGGTGCGGCCACCCTCGGCCACGCCAGCGGCGCTCTCGATGTAGGTGGTGTTCGACGAGATGCCGGCAACGCCGCCGGCGATGGCCGCCACGCTGTCGACGATCAGCACGCGACCAATGCCGGGCACTGAGCCGTCGGGTTCGGCAAGCCCGGCTTCCGCGGCCACGCCGGTGACGGTGCCCATGGTGTCGAAGAAGTCGCTGAGCATGATCGCGAAGATCGTCAGCAGGGCGGTGAGGATCGGCAGCGTGAAGACGTTGCCAACGTCGAACTTGAAGAGCGTGTCGAACTTGGGCGCGAGCGTCAGGTTGGACGGGATGTTGCTCACCCCGGCCAGGATGGCCACGATCGTGGTGGCGATGATGCTGATGATCAGGGCCGCCCGGATCTTGAGCACCCACAGGCCGACCGTCAGGGCCAGTCCGAACAGGAACACGAACTGCGCCGCCGTGGTCGGGAAGGCGACCGTGACCAGCGTGCCGTCGCAGAAGCCGAGCGTGGCCGAATCGGGGGCACAGTTGGACACGATCAGCCCGCCATTGGCGAAGCCGATGAACAGGATGAAGAGCCCGATGCCCACGCCGATGGAGCGCTTGAGCGCCAGCGGCACGGCGTTCATGATCGCTTCGCGCAAGCCGATCACCACCAGCACCGTGATGGCGATGCCCTCGAGGACGATGACGCCCATCGAACCTGCGGGCGTGAGGCCCTTGGCCGGAAGCGTGAACGCCACGATCGCGTTGATGCCCAGGCCGGCGGCAATCGCGAAGGGGTAGTTGCCGACGACGCCCATGGCCAGGGTCATGATCCCGGCGACCAGCGCGGTGGCGGCCGATACCGCGACCGGGTCGAGCTTCAACGGTCCGGCGATGATGCTGGGGTTCAGAAAGATGATGTAGGACATGACCAGGAACGTGGTCACGCCCGCGCGGACCTCCGTCCCCAAGGTCGTTTTGCGTTCGGCAAACTTGAAGAAGGAAGCGATTGCTTCCATCGATAGAGTCCCTCCCTCTAAAAGGACTATCTCGTTGGCGCGGCGGTCGTATTTGCGATGCGTCCCGCTCGCGCGCCGATCCACGCGCCAGCCGATCTAGTCCCGGGCGGCCTCCTCTCCCCCACTCGGACCGTCGCCGCCATCAAGCGCGCCGAGCTCCATCTGCACGTACTCCGGCAGCGGCTCAAGGCGGAAAGCTTGCTGAATCGGCGTGTCCGCGTCCGTCCGGGCGAGCGGCGCGAACTCGATCTCGACGCGTTCATCGCCCTGGACCAGGCAGTACGAGAGCAGCTGATCCGGGCGCGTTTCGAACTCCAGGTGCTCGAACGACGCGACGTTGATGCAGATCGAGAGCGGGGTGAAGAACGTGGAGATGTCCGGCTGGTCGCGGACCAGGCGCTCCACCCAGCCGGTGCCGTGCGAGATGACCGCGCCCGCACGCAGATAGCGGTAGGAGACGGTCTGCTTGAGGAGCGGTCGAAGGAGGTGGTAGATGTCCGCGGGTGCCGAAACAAGGCCGCTGTTAACGAAGAACTTGGCCACGGGCTCGGACGACACGCACCTCTCCAGGGGCAACGGGATGGGGCGGCGAACCCTCGCATCGTAACGCAGCGGCGCCTCCGAAGCCGGGAGGTTTCGACGCCTCTTGGCTGCCGCCCGCGCACCTATGATCGGGCCGATGCGGGTCAGTGCGGAGTGGCGATGGGCAGTGCCGAAGTTGCTTGCCCTGTTCCTGGTGGCGCGGCTGATCGTGGTGCTTGCCGCCGTGTCCGTGGAGTGGCTGGCGACGCCGAGTTCCGCCGGCCCGGGCGGTTCGCTGCTGCGTGCCACCGAGCGTCCGGTGCTTGCCAGCCTGACCTCCTGGGACGGCGTCTATTACCTGGGCATCGCCCGCGACGGCTACCAGGTTGGGCCCGTGAATGGGCCGTATCCGGAGACGGTCTTCTTTCCCCTCTACCCGGCGTTGACCGCGGCGGCGGCTGCGCCGCTCGGCGGGGACCTGCCGCTCGGCGGGGTGCTGGTCGCGAACGTCTGTGGGCTGCTCGGCCTGCTCGGCGCGTACGCGCTGGCGCGCCGCCGGCTCTCCCGGGATGCGGCGTTGCTCGCGGCCGCGTTCGTGGCGCTGGGTCCCGGGTCGGTGGCCTTCTCCATGGCGTACAGCGATTCGCTCTTCCTGGCGCTCGCCGTCGGCGCGTTCCTGGCCGCCGG
>CAZENL010000076.1:3228-15166 GCA_964513505.1 uncultured Anaerolineaceae bacterium | reverse complement strand
GCGCGACTCGCGGCCCGCAATGGTGGGCCATAAGCGTGCTGATCCTGATCATGATCACGCCGGTGGTGGCGATGGCCATCGTGCTCGAACGCTACATCTCGCGCGGCATCCTGATCGGCGCCGTAAAAGGCTGACCGCGTTGCGCGCGTCAGCCCAGGCGGTACACGCGCGTCGCCGTGCCACCCATGATGGCCGCCTGCTCAGTCGCGGTGAACTCCGCGATCAGCGCCCGGGCAGTACTCACGACCTGTTGGTACGTGGCGGCCACCAGGCAGACCGGCCAGTCGGACCCGAAGAGCAGCCGATCCGGCCCGAAGATCTCGAGCGCCCGGTCGGCGTAGGGGCGGAGATCGGCCAGCGCCCACGCCGCGTGGTCGGCCTCGGCAACCATGCCGCTGACCTTGCAACTCACGTTTGGCAGCGCTCCGAACGGCGCCATCAGCTCAGCCCAATCGCGGATCGCGTGGCTGGCGATGGGCGGCTTGCCAAGGTGGTCGATCACGAAGGGGAGATCCGGCATGGCCCGCGCCAGGATCAGGGCGGCGGGCAGCTCGCGCGGGCGCACGAGCAGGTCGTAGGCCAGGCCGGCGTCGCGAACGGCGGACAGGCCGCGCAGGACGTCCGGACGAAGCAGCCACGCTGGATCGGGCTCATCGTGCACCTGGTGGCGAAGGCCGGCCAGCCGGTGCCCTCCGGCGCCTGCCCTCAAGATCGCGATGGCGTCGGCCGTATCGGGGGCGGTGAGGTCGACCCAGCCAACCACCCCCGTGATGAAGTCGGTAGCCTCCGCGAGCCGCAGGAAGTGCTGCGACTCAGCGAGGCTCGAGCGTGTCTGGACCAGAACCGTGGCATCCACCCCCGCCGCGGCCAGCGACGGCCGCAGGTCCTGTGCCGAGAACGCCCGGTTGATGGCCGCGTACGGACCGCTGAGCCAGGCATAGTCGGCGGGCGCTTCGCGTGGGTCCCAGACATGTTGGTGCGCGTCAATCACGCTGGGCCATCCGGGCCCATCATCCTCGTCGAGCCCCGACGTCATCATCGACAGGCCAAGCTGGGAAGGGATCGTTGATGTTGCGAACGAAATTGCTCCACCCGGAGCTGCTGGCAACCCTCGGTGCGGCCGGCCACGGATCGCAGGTCCTCATCACGGACGGCAACTTCCCGCACGTGACCGCGCCATACGAGGGCGCGGCCCGCGTCTACCTGAATCTCTCGCCGGGCCGGCTCACGGTTGCCGAGGTGCTTGATGCCTTGCTGTCGGCGATCGTGGTCGAGCGCGCCGCGCTCATGGATCCCGCCGACGACGCGGATGAGCGCCCCGCAGCACACGCCGAACTGATCCCGCTGCTGCCTGCCGGAACGCCGGTCGAGCACCTGCGTCGCTTCGACTTCTACGCAGCCACGAAGAGCGAGGACCTGGCCCTGGTGGTGGCCACGGCGGACCTGCGCCCGTACGCGAATGTGCTGCTGACCGTCGGCGTGGTCTCGCCCGGCTGAGACCACTCGCCGCTCATGTGCCAGCGGAGCCTGGGCTTTCCGTCCACGCGGCACCGTCCGGGAAACGGAAACGCTCCAGCGATTCGGCTCTGATCTCCGCGTACCCGGGGCGCCGTGGCAACCGGTAGCGGGCGTTCTCGACCACCGTCGGCTCCACGAAGTGCTCGTGAAGATGGTCGACGTATTCGACCACCCGCTCCGGATTGTTCCCGCCCACGCTGATGGCATCGAAGGCCGACAGGTGGACGACCAGTTCGCACAGCCCGACGCCCCCCGCGTGCGGACAGACCACGACGCCGAAGTGCGCGGCAAGCAACAGGATGGCGGCTACCTCGTTGACGCTGGCCACGCGACAGGCATCGATCTGGCAGAAGGACAGGGCCTCCGCTTGCAGGAACTGCTTGAACATCACGCGGTTATGGATGTGCTCGCCGGAGGCGACGCGAATGGGGGCGATGGCTTTGGCGATCGAGGCGTGGCCGAGGATGTCGTCGGGGCTGGTGGGCTCTTCGATCCACAGCGGCCGGAACTCCGCCAGGCGGCGCATCCAGGTGATCGCGTCAGGGACGCTCCAGACCTGGTTGGCGTCGACCATGAGGAAGCGGTCCGGTCCGATCTCCTCGCGCACGATGCCGCAGCGCCGGACGTCCTCGTCAAGATTGCGCCCGACCTTGATCTTGATGTGCGTGAACCCGTCGGCGATGGCCTGACGTGTGAGGCGCCGAATCTTGTCGTCGTCGTAACCCAACCAGCCCGCCGACGTGGTGTACGCCGGCAAGCCGTCCGCAGCCAACGCTGCTGATCGTGCGTTCTTACCTGCCGCACGGGATTCCAGCAGCTTCGCTGCCTCTTCCGGACCGATGGCATCCACGATGTATCTGAAGTCCACCAATGACACGATTTCTGCAGGGTTGAATTCCACCAGCAGCTGCCACAGCGGCAGCCCGCGCCATTTCGCGAACAGGTCCCAGACCGCGTTGAGCAGCGCGCCGATGGCCATGTGCATGACGCCCTTTTCCGGGCCCAACCAGCGGAACTGGCTGACGCCGATGAGGCGCCGATAGAACGCGCCCATGTCCGAGAACAGCAACCTGGCATCCATGCCCAGCACGTATGGACGCAGGGCCTCGATGGCAGCGACCACGATTTCCGTCCCCGGCCCGATGGTGAATGCGAAGCCGTGGCCGGTGAGGCCCGGATCCTCCGTGCGCAGCATCACGTACGGCGCCGAATAGTCAGGATCCGGATTCATGGCATCCGATCCGTCCAGCGTCCGCGACGTTGGAAAGCGGACGTCCAGGGTATCCATGCCGGTGATGAAAAGCGTGCCGTTCGCCATGCCGGAAGTCTACACGAGGATAAAAAATCAGCGCAACCGGATCAGCGGCATTTGCAGCGCAGATCCAGCCTGCGAATCAGGGGCGGCTGAGCAAGAGGAAGATGACCGCAGATGCGGCGGCACCGGCTGCCGCGACCACGAACAACCCTCCGACCAGGCCTCCGAGGAACGCACGGCCGACGCTGCCGTCCCGCGCCGCGCGGACGCCCGCAGCCGCGAGCGCGAGGCCGGTGAAGGTCGCGGTGAGGCCGAAGACGGCCAGCGCGGCAACCGTGATCGCGATCGACTGGTCGCCACGCAGGACCAGCAGGCTGTACGCAGCCACGGCTCCAGAGACGACCAGGGCAAGGAACGCCACCAACCGCAGCGGCGTCACGGCGCGGCCAACGGCACGCGGTTCCTCGTCTTCGTCCGCATCGATGGGACCGTACCCCGACGACTCGGCATTGGCATCCGACGCATAGCCTGGGTCGGTGGCATAGCCTGGGTCGGTGGCATAGCCTGGGTCGGTGGCATAGCCCGAATCCGGAATGTAGATGGGGTCCGGCACGTACCGCGGGTCCGGCACGTACCTGGGATCTGGGACATAGGGCGTCTCGGCCCCGTATCGGGGATCCGGCTGGGATCGCGGGTCGCTGTAGCGCGGGTTTGGCGCATACCGGAGATCCGGCCGGTCGACCAGCGTCGGATCCTCATCGGGCAGATCGCCGAAGTCCGGTTGCGTGCCGTAACTGGCCGGAAACTCGGGTTGGAACGCGGGTGCGTAGTCAGGCGGTTCGCCGCCGGGCTGCCTGCCCGGTTCATTCCAGTTCACGACTCGGCGCCGAGCGTGCGGTGATAAATCGCCACCTTGTAGGAGAGCCGCGGCCGTCGCATGCGCTGTGCCAGCGCCGTCCCGTGCTCGCCGAAACCTGCGACCAGCACGTCGTGTGCCTGCTCCAGCGAATCGAAGGTCCACCAGCAGTGCAGCACGCGCACTTTGAACCCGTGGATCAGGAACCAGCCGTCGCGACGGCTCCACTCCACGTGCTCACGCTCCATCGCGTCGTCGCCGGACAGCAGGCTGACATCGTCGCGGCCATAGTCATGGACGATGAGGAGACGGCCGCCCGGCCGCAGGACGCGCTCCGCATCCGCGATCTGCGCCTCCGTGTCCGCGGCTCCGCCGCGGAATCCGGCCCACAACGAAACCACGACATCCGCCAGGCCGCGCGGCAACCCGACCGTGGAGAGGCCCGGAACAGAACTCACCCGGGCACCCAGGTCGCGCAGTTGCGCCGCGCGAATGCCGCGATCGCTGTCCAGGAGCACGACACGTTGCCCCGCCACCGGGCCCAGGGCCTCCAGCGCGCGAGGGATCTTGGCTTCCTGGTCAATCGAACGCTCGAGGTCGACCAGGAGGGCTGGGTCGGTGACCTGGAGCGGATAGTCCGCCACGTGTGGCGAGTATAGGTGGGCGGGACGGCCCACCTGGCGTCATGGGCATTCAGGAGCGTGCATGGCAGAATCCGCGCGATGCTCCAGCAGGTCCGCGACATGCCGACCGGCGTGCGCATATTCCTCGTGTACGGCTTCCTGGTGCTCGCCATCATCGGCGTGACCATGCCCCAGATCATCAACCAGGCCGTCGAGGCACCCGTGTCGGCGATCGGCCTGGTGTGGATGTTGCTGCTCGCCTACGTGATCTTCACCCTGACCCTGACGCTTCAGCGCAAGCAGGCGGGCTACCCCATGGCGCTCGGGCTTTCCACATTGTTGGTGCCGCTGGTCGCCATCATGTTATTTTCCGATGCCGGAATCCTTGGAGCGGCGATCGTGCTCTGCCTTGCGGTGCTCGTCATCGGGTCGCTCCGCCGCTCCGCGACGCGCACCTGGTTCGTGGAGCTCTGACGGAACCCAGTCCTAGAGGAACTCGTGAGCAAACGACAACGCGGGACCCGCCGGCCTTCGGCGAATCTCTACCGACCAGCCAGCGACGACGCATCCGCCCAGGCCGAGCCGGGCAGTCCGCCGACGTCGGGCACTGGCCCAAACGCGGCGCGCGTCACCGGAGCCCGGACCACCGCGGGCGGCTCCACGATCACCAGCCGTTCTGCTCGGCGTCGAGCACGGACCCAGGTCGCCGCGCGACCCAAGTCGCCACTCGAGCGGTATCGCGGTCTGCTGCTGATCGGCTTTGCCGTGCTTGGCGTGGCGATCATCGGGGTCGTCTTCTTCAGTTCCGTGAGCGCGGCTCCGTACGTCTGCGAGTCCCTGCTCACGCCGGGGCCGACGGACGTGCTGCCAACGGCCGGTCCGAGCATCGCCGCGACGCCATCGCCGAGCCCGACCACGGCGCCGAGCCCTTCCGGTTCGCCCGTAGCTTTGGGATCTCCGGGGGCATCCGCCTCGCCGTCGCCGAGCGTCACGCCCGTGCCCAGCCCTACCCTCCGTTTGGGCTTCCCGACCAATGACCTCGGCCGCACGCACGTAGCGAACGGTGAGTCGGTCACATACGGTTTCTGCCCGCCGACCAGCGGCAACCACTACAACGTGGCCGGCCAGGCGCCATTGCCGCGCCAGTTCTATCCGCCGACCCAGTCGCTGAAGCCGCAGAACTGGCTCCACAACCTCGAACATGGGTACGTGGCAATCCTCTACAAGGGCACCCCGGACCAGGCCACGCTCGACGCCATCCGCACGGTCATGGACACGGCCGCTCCCCCATCGGACGGCTTCGCCCAACAGTGCGGCCAGGTCAACCGGGTCATCGCAGTCCGCTTCGACGACATGGAGACGCCGTTCGCGGTGGTCTCGTGGGATCGCGCGTTGCTCCTGCCGACCTGGGACCCGGAGCAGGCCAAGACATTTGCCGAGCAGTGGCAGGACAGCCCGCCCATTCCGGAAAGCCCGTCCAGCGGCGGCGGCGTCTGCTGAGCCGCTGAGCGAGATGAACCCCGGACCGGCGGCGACCCAGCGGATCGATCCGCTCGGCGACCTGCGCCAGGAGATCAAGAACCTCCAGGCGGAGTCGCTCTACCGTCCGCTCACGGTCATGAGCGGGCCGCAGGCTCCCCGAACGACCATGGACGGAAGGCCGGTGATCAGCCTCTCGTCCAACAACTACCTGGGGCTGGCCACGCATCCGCACCTGGTCGAGGCGGCCCTGAAGGCCGTCCGCGAACTCGGCGTCGGCAGCGGCGCCGTTCGGACGATCGCCGGCACGATGCAGATCCACGAGGAGCTGGAGCGGCGCCTGGCCGTCTTCAAACACGTCGATGCCACGCTGGTCTTCCAGTCCGGTTTCACGGCCAACAGCGGCGTGATCCCCACCATCACCTCCGAGGACGACCTGATCGTCAGCGACGAGTTGAACCACGCCTCGATCATCGACGGGGTGCGGCTGTCCAAGGCCTCTCGGGCCGTGTACCCGCACAAGGACGTGGACGGCCTGGAGACGGTGCTTCGGGAGGCGCGCGCCAAGGGTGGGCCGCGCGGGGCCTACCGGCGGATCCTGGTCATCACCGACGGGGTCTTCAGCATGGACGGCGACATCGCGCCGCTGCCGGGGATCTGCGAGGTCTCCGAGCGATATGCCGCCGCGGTCATGGTCGATGACGCCCATGCCTCGGGCGTGCTGGGCCGCAATGGCCGCGGCACCATCGACCACTTCGACCTCCACGGGCGGGTGGACATCCAGGTCGGGACGCTCTCCAAGGCCATCGGCGTCCTGGGCGGCTACGTCGCCGGGCCGCAGCACCTGCGCGACTTCCTGATCCAGCGGGCGCGACCGTTCCTCTTCTCAACGTCGCATCCACCGGCCGTCGCGGCGGCCTGCCTGGCCGCCATCGACATCCTGGAGAGCGAGCCGGAGCGCATCGATCGCTTGTGGGAGAACACGCGCTTCTTCAAAGCGGGACTTGCGGCGCTCGGCTTCGACATCGGCATCTCGGAAACGCCGATCACCCCGGTCATGGTCGGAGACGCCGCCATCGCCCAGCAGATGAACCGCCGTCTGCTCGAGCTGGGTGTCTTCGCCACCTCGGTGGTCTTCCCCACGGTCGCACTGGACAAGGCTCGCCTCCGCACGATCGTCAGCTCCGAGCACACGCGAGACGAGCTCCAGCAGGCGCTGGACGCGTTCGAGACCGTCGGGCGCGAGCTGCGGCTCATCTGAGCACCCACGACGCGGTGAGCCAAAGCGGTCCCAACGCGAGCCGCTGGATCTGCCTGGATGTCGGCGAGACGCTGATCGACGAGACGCGTGTGTGGATCGAGTGGGCACGTCTGCTGGACATCCCCGCCTTCACGTTCGTGGCCGCGATCGGGTCGACCATCGGGCGCACCAACGACCACCAGGATGCCTTCAACCTGGTTCATCGACCGGACTGGCGGAGCCTCCTGCCCGCGTTCCGCAGCCGCTACGTCGGCTTCAAGGCAGAAGACCTCTACCCGGATGCGCTCCAGGCCCTCGAGGGGTTGCGCGCGGCGGGCTACCACACTGCCGTCATCGGCAATCAACCGGCCGAACGCACGGCCGAGTTGCTGGCGCTCGGGGTGGATGCGGACGTGATGGCCATGAGCGCCGAGATGGGCTTTTCCAAGCCCGATCCGGCGTTCTTCAGGCAGGCTCTCCGGCTGATGGGCGATCCGGATCCGTCGCAGGTGGCCTACGTGGGCGATCGGCTGGACAACGACGTCCGGCCGGCGGTGGCGGCCGGGCTGCGTGCCATATGGCTGCGTCGCGGGCCCTGGGGCGTCATCGGGGATGCGGACGGGCCGCCGGCGGAGACCGCCTTGATCGTCGATTCGCTCGAGGAGCTGGTCCGGCGCGTCGACGAAGCCTGGGCGGGGCCGGCACCGACCGCCGATGGTTGAGCGGGCGGCGATCGCCAACATCGCAGCCGACTCCGCGCTCCGGCTGACCGTCATCGGGTCCGCCCCCGCGTGGTCACTGCGGGCGGGCACGCCCTCGTCGTGCTACCTGGTGGAACTCGGAGATCAGGCCATCGTGCTGGACCTCGGCCAGGGCTCCATGGGCCAGCTGGCCGAGCGGCGAGCGTTGGACTCGATCGCCGCGATCGTCGTAAGCCACCTCCACCCGGACCATCACGTGGACCTGGTCGCGCTGCGGCACTACCTCAAGTACGGCCTGGGCCGTCCGTCCGGGCTGCAGCTGCACGCACCGCCGGGCCTCCGCCAGCGCTACGACACGTTCCTGGGAGAGCAAGGTTTCCTGGACAACCTGCCGGGCACAGACGTGAGCGCAGGGTCGCGGGCCGTTGGCCCGTTCCTGGTGGAGGCACGGCCCGTCACCCACGCACTGAGTGCCTTCGCGTTCCGCGTCTCGAGCGGTGCCTCACCACTCGCACCCGCCCTGGTCTACTCCGGAGATTGCGGCCGCTGGCAGGACCTCCTTCCGCTGATCCACCCTGGAGACACGCTGCTGAGCGAAGCGTTCTGGGGCGTGCTCGCGGCGCAGGCGGACCAGTTGCACCTGTCGGCGGCCGATGCCGCATGCGCGACTCGCGATGGCGGCGCCGGGCGGCTGATCCTGACGCACATCGCCGACTCGCAGGACCCAGAGAGGTGCCGCGAGGAAGCCGGTGCGGTCTACAGCGCACCGGTCGATGTGGCGCGGCCGGGATTGAGCGTCCGAATCGGGTAGCCTGAATCGGCCGTGAACGCCGATGACCCGACTCCAGCCTCCACGATTCGCGATGCCGCTCGGACGGCGGTCGCACGTGCCTGGCACACGGCCGTCGCCAGCGGCACACTGCCGGGGCTGACGCCGGACACGCCCGCTCCTCCAGTGGAACTCGCCCGGCCGGCCAACATGGAGCACGGCGACCTGGCCTCGAACCTTGGCCTGAAGCTGGCCAAGCCCTTGCGACGCCCTCCCATGGCGATTGCGGAGGCGGTGGCCGCGGAGCTGCGCAAGGCGGCGGCCGATCCAGGCGCCGATTCGCCCATCGCCTCGGTGGACGTCGCGCCGCCGGGGTTCCTCAACCTGCGCCTCTCCCCGGCGTACCTGGAACGGGCCGTGGATCGCGCCACGGCTGCTGGCGAGCGCTTCGGCCGCATCGCCGCCAGCCAACCGAAGCACATCAATGTGGAGTTCGTGTCGGCCAATCCAACCGGGCCGCTCACGGTGGGCAACGCCCGCGGCGCCTTCGTCGGGGATCTGTTGTCGCGCGTGCTGGAGGCGGGCGGCCAACGCGTCACGCGGGAGTACTACTTCAACGACGCGGGCCGGCAGGTCCAGCTGCTTGGCGCATCGGTGGCCGCACGGCGCACGGGCGAGCCGATTCCGGAGGACGGGTACCACGGCGAATACGTGGACGCGCTTGCGAACCAGTTGCCGGACGAGGTCTGGGCGCGCGCCATCGAGACCGGAGCCGATCGCGACGATGTCCTGGGCACCTGGGCGTCAGAGCGCGTGCGCGCGGGCATCGAGGCCAGCCTGGAGCACCTCGGCGTTCACTTCGACGTCTGGAAGTCGGAAGCCTCCCTGCACCGGGAAGGTTGGGTGGAACGGGCGGTGGAGCGACTGCGCGCCGGTGGTCACGTCTACGAACAGGAGGGCGCGACGTGGTTCCGTTCCACGGCGTTCGGTGATGACAAGGACCGCGTGATCATCCGCTCCAACGGCGAGCCAACCTACTTCGCCGCGGACATCGGCTACGTCACGGAGAAGTTCGCCCGTGGCTTCGACAAGCTTGTCTACGTCTGGGGCGCGGACCACCACGGCACCGTGGCACGCGTTCGCAACGCGGCCGAGGCCATGGGCTTCGACAAGGAAGCCGTGGAGATGCTGTTGATCGCCTGGGTCCGATTCGTTCGCGACGGCAAGGAAATCTCCATGTCCAAGAGAGCCGGTGAGTTCATCACGCTGGACGAGCTGCTGGCCGAGGTCGGGCCGGATGCGGCGCGCTGGTACTTCGGCTCGCGTTCGCACAACTCGGGCGTGGACTTCGACATCGAGCTGGCCAAGAAGCAGTCGAACGAGAACCCGGTCTACTACGTCCAGTACGCCCACGCCCGCATCTCCTCGATCCTGCGCAAGGCGGCCGAGACAGGGATCCGCCCCGCCCCGTCACTCGTGGGTGCGCTTGCGGGCGACGACGTGGCCGAGGGCCTCGCGAAGGTGGTCCTGCGCCTGCCGGAGGTGGTCGAGGATGCGGCCGCACTGGAGGAGACGCAGGGAATCACGGCCTACGCCACGGAGCTGGCGACCACCTTCCACGCCTTTTACCGCGATCGTCGCGTGGTGGATCCTGCGGATCCGCTGACGTCCTCGAAACGGCTCGCACTGGTGAGCGCGGCGCAACTGGCCCTGCGCAACAGCCTTGCCCTTCTGGGAATCTCCGCGCCCGATTCGATGTAGGCCGGCGGGCTACCCGCCGACGCCGAGCGCGCCCTGCACGGTGGTCAGCGTCGCAGCATCGCTCGCGACCAGGACCAGCTCCGGCGACTGAAGGCTTCCGGCAATGCTGGAAGCCGTTACGGCGTGCGCGCCGGGCAGGTCCGCCATGACCGTCGTCGCGGCGGTGGAGAATTCGGTCGCGTCTTGAGCCGAGTCCCAGGCCGTCTGCCAGACCACGGCCCAGCTGCCGTCCGGTCCATTCAGGCTCACCAGGCGGTCGCCGCCCCAGCCGGCGGCAGCCTCGGCGTTGGGGAGCGGGGCGGGCAGGCCCAGGGCGCCGGTGCCATTGTCGACTCCGTCCGCGAGCCAGATGCCAGTGTCGAGCTCGCCCTCGGTTTCGGTTGTCGCGGCGCTCCAGGCCGACCCGATCCTGGAGGCGACATCGGGCAGCGTGATGCTGATCGGCTGTTCCCCGGCCTGGTATTTCTCCGGATGCATGATCTGCTCGGTTGAGACCGGCGGGTTGTCCCAGGCGGCGTTGACGGCGTCCCAGCCACCGGACGCCTGCAGGTTGGTCACGAACTGCAGGCCGCTCAGGTACGGGAACTCGAGCGAGTAGCGAAGGATCAGCGGCATGCTATCGAGCAGCTGCTGATCCTCTGGGGTGGCGCTGCTCCCGAGCGCCGAGATCTGGTCCAGGGTCAGGTTCTGGAACGCCCACTGGTACATCACGTCGGTGGCGTCGCCTTCCGCCAGGGCCGTGATGGCATTCGCGCGGTCGCCTTCGCTGGGATCGACCTTCTGGAGCTTCTGCAGGTCCCAGTGCTGGTCCTGGAGCGCATGGTCGTACTCGTGGGCCACGGTGACTTCATCGCTCGGGGTGAGCGCCGCCCCGGGTTGCTGGATGACGGTGAAGTCCTTGGTCTGGGGGTCGTAGAAGGCAAGAACCTGGCTGGTGTAGAGCTTCGTGGCGAGCGCCGCCAGGTCGGCATCCGGCGGCAACAGGCCAAGGTGCTTCTCCAGGGCTTCTTCGGCACTCAGCTGGGCCGGTGGATTGTCCTGCGCGAACTGTGCCTGGAATTGAGCGGCGAACTGGTCGCGCGTGATGAAGCGGTACGGCACCTTCCGCGTCGGCTGGAGGCCGCGAATGGCCGGCACCTGGGCGACCACGGCATCGATCTGGGCCACGATTGCAGGATCGATCGACGCAGGTGCATCTGACCCAGCCGGCGTGGACGGCGACGCGGCAACGGAGGACGCCGACGGCTGGACAGTCGGCGCGGGTGTGCTGGACGGGACATCGCTGCGCACGACGGTGGGCGCCGCGGTGGGCGCCGCCGTCACGGTTGCGGTCGGAACGGGCGTTGGCCGCGGCGTCGGCGTGGGACGCCGTGTTGGAGCGGGACTGGCAATGGCAATGTCCGGCGATTTGCTCGGCGTCGGGGCGGCGCCCGGCTGGAACAGCAGCAGGTACCAGGCCGTTGCGCCGGTGATGGTGGTGATCGCCAGCAGCAGGACCAGCACCACCACGAACGCACTGGGACGTCGCCGGCGGCGCGGCAGCGAGCCGGGGGGCGGAAACCTGGAAGGTGGCTGGCCTCCCCACGCGGTGCCGTACGGAGGCGGCTGGTATGGGCCCGGCGGGAGGTACGCACTCTGCTGCGGGTACGGGCCTTGCGGCGGGTACGGGCCTTGCGGCGGGTACGGGCCTTGCGGCGGGTACGGGGTCGGCGGCTGATAGACACCCGCGGCTGGGT
>CAZENL010000076.1:0-3128 GCA_964513505.1 uncultured Anaerolineaceae bacterium | reverse complement strand
TACGGGCCTTGCGGCGGGTACGGGGTCGGCGGCTGATAGACACCCGCGGCTGGGTACTGGCTCGGCGGCTGGCCTCCCATCGGAGCCGGTGGAACGCCATACGGCGGCGTGGCCGAACTGCGCTCCAGCGGCTGTGAGGGCTGGCTGGAATACGGCCGGGTAGGATCCTGTGGCCCGGTGGATGGAAACGCCTCGGTCTCCAAATCGGCCGGGTTCGTCGACCACGGCGGATCGGGCAGGGGCGACCCTGTGGGATCGGTCATGGCGGCGATTGTGACAGCGGCTCCCACCGGGCCGTGCGGTCCAATGGTCCTGCCTGCCAGTTCCGGTGCGCGGTCCCCTCGCAGCGGCTCCCGCCCGGCCTCACCAGGGGGGAAGGTGTGCGTTTCTTCACCGACTCATGGCTGGTGGCGTAATTCGGGCCGAGTAGCTTTCGTGCTGCGGAACCGAGAAGCAACGCTTCCAAGTTCCCTCTCCCTCCCTCGAGAACGAGGGGCGCCGATTGGGCAGGCGCCCCTCGTTCTCTTTTTGTGTGCACTGCGCCCCGCGGCTTTTGTGTGCACTGCGCCCCGCGGCTTTTGTGTGCACTGCGCCCCGCGGCGGGTCGGCGTTCGTCGGCTGTGTCACCATCCGTGGCGTGGAGATCATCTGGTACGGAGACACCTGCGTCAGGCTGCGCGGACGCGAGGGCGTCGTGGCCGCCGACGCCTACCGGTCGGTCGTCGGGCCTACCGGCCGCGGGCTGACCGCAGACATCCTGACCTACAGCCACGCCGATCCGGATCCGGGGCGCATGGCTGGGCGCGGCAGCCGCGCCGAGCACGTGGCCGGCACTGGCATCGTGCGGCCGACCAGCCTGGAGTCCGCGTTCACGTTGGACGCGCCCGGCGAGTACGAGGTCCACGAGGTCCTCATCACCGGCGTCCGCACCTTCCGGGACGATGCCAAGGGCGCCGAACGTGGAATGAACACCAGCTTCGTCTACGAGCTCGATGGGCTCCACGTGGTACACCTCGGCGAGGTTGGCCACCTGCTCACCGAGGATCAGATCGGCGAGATCGGGCCGGTCGAGATCGCGTGCGTCACCCTCGGCGCGGGCCTCACTGCGGCCCGGGCGGCGGAACTGGTCGCTCAGCTGGACACCCGGCTGGTCGTGCCACTTGCCGTTGGCGATGACGCTGCGGCGGCCGCGGAACTCGATCGATTCCTGAAGGAGATGGGCGCGACCCAGGTCCAACCGGTGCCGAAGCTGCAGGTCTCCATCTCGACGGTGCCGCAGGAGCCGACCGTCTTCGTGCTGGAGTCCCGCGGAAAGGGCTAGCCGGTCCGAGAACGCATATTCGCGAGGCGCAACTCCAGGGCCATCGACGGCTGGAAGTCGCGCAGATGGAGCCAAGCGGCGCCGGCCGCCAGACGTTCCGCCACGGGCAGCCTGGAGTCGACACCCGCGTGGTCTGCCACCGACGTCAGGGCCGCAAGTGGCGCGAGGCCGATCAACTCCGATTCCAGCGGCGCCACGTCCGCCTCTGCGGCGAGCCGCTCCACCTCCTCCCAGACGCGCCACATGGGAGTCACGGTGTGGTCCAGCAGGTTCATCGAGACCTGGGCCACGTCCAGGTCCTGCAGGAAGAGGCCCAGGGCCTGGACGCGCGGCAGCCCGCCGTTGCGCTCACGGATCGTCGACGCGATGTGCTTCGCGAGCGCCAGGTCGTCCGTGTCGAGGTTGATGTTGTAGGCGATCAGGAAAGGCCGCGCCCCGACGACCGTGGCACCCGCGGAGGGATGACGCCGCGCGGGACCGAAATCCGGCTCGTAGGCAGGCGTTCCGATGAGTCCCTCCAGGCCCTCGAACTGGGGCTTGCGGATGTCGCTGAGCACGCGGCGATCCGCGCGCGTGGCCGCTTCCCCGTAGAGGTAGACCGGCAGCTCGAACCGGTCGGCGATGCGCGCGCCGAACTCGCGGGCGAGCGCCACGCAATCCGCCATGTCGCTGCCTTCCAGCGGTACGAACGGGACGACGTCCACCG
This sequence comes from uncultured Anaerolineaceae bacterium, assembly GCA_964513505.1. Taxonomy (GTDB): domain Bacteria; phylum Chloroflexota; class Limnocylindria; order Limnocylindrales; family CSP1-4; genus JAFMJV01. Next base: position 1,101 of record CAZENL010000076.1, on the reverse strand, counting down.
CGCCGATGCGCGGGTGCTGCCCGACATGACGGCGGAGGTCGATCCGCTCGATGGCGATCGCCGTCGCGGCCTCGGCCGCCGCCGCGACCGCGTGCGCCGGCCCGGCGAAGGTCAGCACGCTGCGGTTGTGGTCCGCATCCGATGTGCGATCCAGGAGCAGCACCTCGGCAGTTGCGCCGACCGCCTCAGCCAGCGCATCGACCACTTCGGTGCGCCTGCCTTCACTGAAGTTGGGGACGCACTCCACCAAGCCTGCCACGCGCAGGAGTGTAGGGGTTCGTGCGACGCGCGGAGGCCGCTGGCTGATGCTGCCAACGGATGCCATGTCGAGTTTCGTAGTTGCACTTACGGAATATCAAGATTGGTATTGACAAAGTGAAAGCCGGGCTTCTATAGTGGCGCCAGCGCTCACACGATTGAGCGCCCGCTCTGAAAGGGATCGACCCAATGTTCGACTTCCGCTGGCTACGCCCGAATGAGGCGGAGCATCTCCAGCCGTATGACCGCCTGAATGCGTCAGGCACTCGCTGGCCGCGCCGGGACGGCAGGTACTCGCCGTCTCGTGCCCCACGCGACGACCGCGACGCTCGCCGCTAGGGGGATCCATGACACACGACGTCATCTCCACCTGCCCCGTCTGCGAGCACGAGCTCGCGGTCACTCGGCTGCACTGCAGCGAGTGCGGCACCACGCTCGAGGGCACCTTCTCGGTGGGGCGCTTCGGCCGCCTCAACCGCGACCAGTTGTCACTGCTGGAGAGCTTCCTCCGCTCGCGCGGCAACCTGCGCGAGATGGAGCGGGAGCTGGGCCTCTCGTACCCCACCATCCGGGGGCGCGTGGAGACGCTCGTCAAGGCCCTGGGCCTCGGCGGGTCCGCGTCGGACCTGGAGCCGCCGGATGGTTCCGATGCCCCCGTCGCGGCGGGAACGCAGCCCGCCATCCCCGCGCCCACCCGGCGCAGCGTGCTGGAGCGATTGTCCCGGCACGAGATCTCAGCCGAGGAAGCGGCAGCCGCCCTGCGCTCGATCGGATCGACGGCCGAGCCGGCCGCCAGGGAGTAGCCATGTCAACGCTCAACGGCGAACGCCAGGCCGTCATCAC
>CAZENL010000075.1:0-15557 GCA_964513505.1 uncultured Anaerolineaceae bacterium | reverse complement strand
ACCCGACGGCCATCTTCGGCTTCACCCTGCCGCTGATCATCGCCCTGATCGCGGCCATCCTCGCCGGCATGCTGCTTTCGCTGCTGCATGCCTGGCTGGCCATCTCGGTGCGTGCCGACCAGATCATCAGCGGCACGATCATCAACATCATCGCGCTCGGACTGACGGGCTATCTCATCAGCCTCATCTCCAAGTCGTCGCCGCGCGGGGCAGGCAGCTTCTCCCCACTGCAGATCCCCCAGAACATCCAGGACGTGCCGCTGGTCGGCTGGCTCATCAATGCCGTGTTCGGGCAGGGCCCGATCGCCATCACGGCCATCGTCATCACCGTGCTGCTGCAGCTGCTGCTGTTCCGGAGCCGCTGGGGCCTGCGCACGCGGTCGGTCGGCGAGCACCCCAAGGCCGCCGAAACGGTCGGCATCGACGTCATCAAGCTGCGCTATCGCAACGTGGTGGCTGGCGGTGCGCTGGCCGCCCTCGGGGGCGCGTATCTTTCGATGGAGATCACCAACAGCTTCCAGCCGGGCATGACCCAGGGTCGCGGCTTCATCGGCCTGGCGGCCATGATCGTGGGGCGCTGGACGCCGCTCGGCGCGATGGGCGCCGCGCTGATCTTCGGCTCATCGCTCGCGATCAGCCAGTCGGTGACCTTCGCTCCTCCGACGGGATCGCTAGGCGACCTGATGGCCAAGATCCCGGGGCAGTTCTACAGCGCGTTGCCGTACCTGGTCACGATCGTGATCCTGGCCGGGCTCATCGGACGCAGCACACCGCCCGCGGCCGACGGCCAGCCATACACCCGCGAGGCGACCACCTAGGGACCCTTGAGCGGGCCAGACCGCTCCCCGCCCACTACGGCGTGGTGATTCGCAGCGAGTCCACGCCCGCCTCCACGGTCGCGTCGGCACCCGCGTCCGTGGCCATCAGCTGGATCGCGACGCTGGTGCCCTGCAGCGCGGCCGGAATCGCGAACGTGAGCGTCTTCCAGGCCGGCCTCTGCGTCCGGCCGTTGCCCTTGACGGCCACAACGGTCGCGACCTTGTCGCCCGCCGCGTTGACCAGGCGCACGATGAAGCTGTCCGAATCGGTGGCCTGGGCGTCGAAGCCGACCCAATAGCGCAGGCGCAGGGTGCTGGCGCTCGACGGCAGGCTGATCAGCGGTGATCGCGCGGTGGTGCGGCCGCCATCCACGTCCGCGCCCTTGAGGCCGGTCACGAACGCACTTTGGCCGTCCCACGCCGCCAGCTGGAACGGCTTGACCTGCGGAACGCCGCGCGCCCAGGCGCCCTCGGTGGCCGTGTCCGTGCCGTCGGGGTTGACCGTCCAGCCCCGGCTGATCTCCAGGTCGTCGTAGTAGGGGCCGCAGTAGGCGCTTGCCTTGCCGATCGAACGGTAGGGGCAGTCCGCCTGCTCCATGAGGTACAGCACGGCGTCCTGGTTGACCGACGTGAGCGCGGCGATCATCTGGTCGGGCGGGTACCAGCGCGTCGAGAAGGGCAACGGGTAGTCGTTGGGGCCGGGATACATCTCGAAGGTGTAGGAGAAGATGCGCTGCGTGCCGTACATCCAGTCGATCTCGTCGCCGTCGGTGATGTACAGGTCGCTGGACTGCTCCGGCTTGTAGCCGTTGCTGGCGGCCATGTGCTTGCCCATGGCCACGAACGCCTTGTGGTCCACGGCGGTCATGTCCGGCGGGACGTCCTTGTAGGTGTGCCCGTACGGCCAGAGCACCTGCTCGCCGGCCGTATGGAACGTGATATGGGTGCGGATCTGCTGGACGCCGTTGACCACCCTGCTGAGCACGAAGTCCCGAATCGCCCGCGCCTCCGGGGTGGACCAGGCCGACGGTCCGCGATAGGTGTCGGAGCCAGGGTTGCCACTGGAGCCACCGGGGCAGCAACCCCAGTCATAGCCGTAGTTGCGGTTGATGTCCGTGCCAACGCTGTTGCTGCCTGCGTTGGGCTGGCGGTTCTTGCGCCACGAGCGGTACGGGTTCCCGGTCAGGTCGTACTGGAGGCCATCCGGGTTGACCATGAAGACGATGTAGATCTCGCGGCTGTCGACGATCCTGGTCACGCGGTCGCCGAGCGCCCCGCTCTTCTGGTAGTTGTCGGCCAGCAGGTCCAGGACGTAGATGGCCATCTCTGCCGAGAGGTGCTCTCGCGCGTGGTGCAGGCCGTCGAAGAGGACCTCGGGCTCCGGCTCGTCCGTGTTGACGTTGTCGCTGACCTTGGCCGCCCAGATGGGTCGTCCCTGGTAGCTGTTGCCGATCGAGAAGATGTGCACGATGTCCGGATGGGCGGCCTGCACATCGTTGATGTGCGCGACCATCTCCGGGTAGTCGTGGTACAGGCTGTCGGCCGGCGGGTAGCCGGCGGTGCCGTTGCCGGCGCCAGTGGCATCGGTCGGCTGCGCCACCGCGGATGCGTTGCCGGCCGTCAGCATTGCGTCGGCGGTGCCCGGGCCGGTGGCCGAGCCATCCGCAGCTGCCAGTGTCGCGGCGGGGACCGCCGGCAACGCCGCGACCGTGGTTGTGGCGCTGGCAGGTGCCGCGTCAGCTGCCCGCGGCAGGCCCGCGCTGGCCCCTGACGGGAGCGCGCCGCCGAGCGTCGCAGTCAGGATCAGCGCGACGATCCGCGCGCGACGTGACGTCGAGTCGAGCACCAGGACCTCCCACAGCGTGTCTCGCGATTCGCGCGCGCTCGCGTCCCGGGAGGGTACGCTCCTCCCGCGAGTTGCGTCCCTGCGTCGCCCATTTGCGCTCCAACCCCAGCCATGTCATCCGGACCGCACCGGACTGCCCCTGCAGGGCTTGACAGACCGCTATACTCCGCCCCGGTCGTGAGGTTGGGAGGAACACACATTGGTCGAAGCTGCCCGGAGGGCCCGGTCGGGCCCGCATGTGGCAGTCATCGAGGATGATCCGTCACTGCGCAGTTATCTGACGCGCATCCTCGAGCGCGCTGGTTACCGGGTCGCGTCGGCAGGCGACGCAGAAACGGGACTCGGCGTGGTCCACGAGCACCAACCCGACCTGGTCCTGCTGGATCTTTCGCGGTCACTCACGGACACGTTGTCCGTGGCGCGGCAGTTGCGTGCGCATCCGCGCACGGCGGCCACGCCCATCCTTGCGCTGACGCAGCGCCGCTCGCCGCGCGAGATGGTCGCGCTGATCGACGCCGGTGCCGTGGACTTCCTCGGCAAGCCCGTCCAGCGCAATGAGTTGCTGGCGCGTATCGGTGGAGCGTTGCGGGTTCGGGAACTGGCACACCGCCAGGAAGAGGCGCATGCGATCGTGGCTTCTCTGGCCAAGGCCGTGGAGGCCAAGGATCCCACCATCGATCGTCATTGCCGGCGCCTCGCGTACCGCGCGACGCGGCTCGCCGCGTACGTTGGCTTGCGAGGGGATGAGCTTGCAGCCGTGGCCTACGGAGCGATCCTCCACGACATCGGCAAGATCGGGATCTCCGAGTTCGTGCTCAACAAGCCGGGCCTGCTCGACGACGCCGAGCTCGAGCGCATGCGCGAGCACCCGGAGATCGGCGGGCGCATCTGCGAGCCGCTCCAGTCCGCGCAACTCTTCGCACCGGTGATCCGGCACCATCACGAGCGCTGGGACGGCTCCGGCTACCCGCACGGGCTGTCCGGGGAACTGATACCACTCGGCGCGAGGATCGTGGCGATCGCGGATGCCTACGATGCGATCACGTTCGGCCGCCCGTACCGCCGCGCCCGATCGCACGAGGAAGCCCTGGTCGAGCTGATGCTGTGCAGCGGAAGCCAGTTCGACCCCGTGCTGGTGCCGCTCTTCATCGAAGAGACGGAGCGCGTTGCCTCGGGCCAGGCGCCCTCCGTCGAACTGCCGCTGGCGGCCCTCCTGGAGCACCACGCACCGGTTGCACTGAGGCCGGTCCGCCTGGACTGATGCTCCCGAAATCGCGAGCGAGATCCACCCAGCCTCCGCCGCCGGGTCCATTTCGTTACCACCTCATCCGGCTGTTCCTGGCCGTGCTGGCGCGCAGCTACGTCCGCTTCCGCTCCGAGGGCGTCGAGAAGCTGCCGGACGAGGCCTACATCCTGTGCATCAACCACCCGAGCTGGCTGGACCCGATCGTGCTCGCGGCCGCCTGGCCGGACCCTCGCCGGCTGTCGATCTTCGGTCCCCGCGAGCAGGACATGGGCGTCGGGGTGCGCAATGCGTTGATCACCTGGACCCGGCGCGGCGTTCCGTTCAAGCCGGGTGGAGCGGACATCCTGGACGCCACGCGGCGGGCGGCCGCGGTGTTGCGCCGCGGCGACCTGCTGGTCGTGGCCGGCGAGGGCCGGCTCAGCGACGAGGAGAACCACATCCTGCCCCTGGAGACCGGCGTCGCCCACTTCGCGATGCTGGCCAAGGTGCCGGTGGTGCCCTGCGCCGTCATCGGGACGCGGTGGGTGCACTTCGGGAGCACGATCCGGTTCCGCATTGGCGACCCGATTCGCGTCGCGGATGTCGACGCCGGGCGAGGCGGAGCGGTGGCTCTCACGGAGCGCATCCAGGCCTCGTTGGAGGGACTGCTCCAGGGCGTCGAACCGTCGCCGCCGCCCGGTCCGTTCGGCCGCTGGCTCTCGGACCTCTTCAACGACCGGCCGTGGCTGCTCGACGCGGCGGCCGATCCCAAGTCGGCGGCTCCAGCGGCTCCGGCGCCTCTTCCAAGCCCCGGGCCGTTCACGCCACCGCGCGATCGGTCCTAAGCGACCACGGACTGACCGGTCGCCGGCGGGTCAGCCGTGTCTGCCCTGCAACTCCACCAGGCGTTCGTCGCTGATGCCGAAGTGGTGGGCGATCTCGTGGCGCACCGTGTCGAAGACGGCGGCCCTGAGCGCCGCCGGATCGCGGAAGTTCTGCTCCAGCGGACCGCGGAAGATGGTGATCTTGGACGGCACACCCGCGTTCTCGGCCCCGAACGTGGTGCGCGGCACGCCCTGGTAGAGGCCGTACAGGCCGCCGGCGTGGACCGAATCCAACTGATCCGGGGACGCCCAATCCTCGACCACGATGGCCACGGAGCCGAGGCGCGACGCGAACGGCTCCGGGATCGCCGCGATCGCGTCCTCGACCAGCGCGTAGAAACGATCCTCGGCCGGGTCTGCCACTTCCATGTCCCGATGCTAGGCGATACTCCGGGGGATGGCCCCAACCACGGTTCGCGGCGCGGTATTCGGCGGAGCCGGCCGGCCGATTTCCCTGGAGACCCTTCAGCTGGACGACCCGGTCGAGGGTGAATTGCGTGTCCGCATGGTCGCCTCCGGGGTCTGCCACTCGGACCTGCACGTGGTGGATGGCGACTGGGCACGGCCGGCGAACGTGGTGCTCGGCCACGAGGGTGCCGGGATCGTCGAGGCGCTTGGGCCGGGCATCACGGAACGGCCGGCAGGCGCCCCGCTCGGCGATGGCGGGTTGCGCGTCGGCGACCTGGTCGTGCTGGCGTGGACGGCACCGTGCGGCCACTGCGCCGCGTGCCGCGCCAACGAGGCGTGGCTCTGCTCTGAGCCGCGCGGCAACGGCCACCGGCTTGCCGCCGGCGACGTGCGGCTGCGACGGCCGGACGGCACGCCCATCGGCGCGTACAGCGGCATCGGCACGTTCTGCACGGCCCAGGTGGTTGCCGCAGAGGCGGCCGTGCCCATCGATCCGCGGACGCCGCCGGAGATCGCCGCGCTCATCGGCTGTGCCGTCACGACCGGCGTCGGCGCCGTGACCAACACGGCGGCGGTGCGGGCCGGTCAGTCCGTCCTGGTCGTCGGCGCCGGCGGCGTGGGCCTGGCTGCCCTGATGGCCGCCGCGGCAGCTGGCGCATCGCCGCTGATCGCCGTCGATCGCGAGCCCGCCAAACGAGAGCTGGCCGTGCGCGCGGGCGCGTCGCATGCCGTCTCGCCGGAGGAAGCGCGGCAACTCGTACGGGACCTGACTGGCCAGGGCGTCGACCATGCCCTGGAGGCCATCGGCCTGGTGGAGTCCGTGGCGCTTGCCATGGACGTGACGCGTCCGGGCGGAACCACCACGCTCGTTGGCATGACGCCGCAGGCGGACCGCGTCCCGCTGGACGTCTACCAGTTCGTGGAGCGCGGCGGCCACCTGGTGGGCTCCAACTACGGGTCCGCGGTTCCTTCGCGGGACTTCCCGCGGATCGCGACCGCCTACCTGGAGGGCCGGCTCCCGCTCGAACTGCTGGTCACCAGCCGGATCGGCTTGGACGACCTCGATGACGCGCTTGCGGCCATGCGGCGCCGCGACGGCGCCCGGCGCGTGGTGATGTTCGGCGCTGCCTGAGGGCGAGCCGGCCGGATACGCGCCTCGCGCACGAGGGCCGGTGAGAGTGGCTGTGGCCGGCGCTGGCGGCGATGTGAATGCCTGAGCAGCTCAGCCAGCGAATCCACGCTGTGCGGCCCGAGGACGGCGAAGCCCAGCACGGCCGCGCAGGCGACCCAGATTCCGACGAGCGCCGCGCGCAGCAGCGCCGTCACGCGGGGACCCCCACCGTCACTGCGTGCGACGCAGATGCAGAGACAGCAGGCCCAGCCCGATCGACGGAAGGTCCCAGAGATGCTGGATGGCCAGGTACCGCGGCTCCCAGCGCACGTCGAACTTGTCCTTGAAGAACGCCAATCCGCGGACGTCGTAGACGGGCCGCAACAGCCGTGCGCCCGTGGCAAGGACGCGCTCCGGCCACGGAGCGCCCGGCCCGCCGATCCCGGCCAGTGGAGCCAGCGACAGGGAGAGCGTGGTCTCGCCGGCCCGACCCAGCTCGGTGGCGGCCTCGGCCACGCACCACTCGAGCGCGCCGGGCACGCCGCCGGCCTCACGGCGCATCAGGTCCAGCACCCAGCAACCGTCCACGCCCGTCGGCAGGAACGAGGTGAAGGCGATCGGACGATCGTCGGCGTCGTACGCGATGGAGATGGGCCGGTCCTCCAGGATGCTGCGCTCGAACCGCCCGATGGTAAAGCCCAGCGACGGTCCGGCCTTCTTGCGCCAGCGCAGGTCCATCTCGTTCAGGGCCGGCCAGCGCTTCTCCGCCTCCTCGGCGGAAAGGCCCTGGGGATACCACGTCACGCTGACGCCACCCTTCTTCGCGCGTGTGATCGTGTGCCGCAGGTTCGCGCGCGGCCGGCCGATCAGGCTGAAGCCGGCCAGCGGCAGGACGGCCTCCTGGCCGATGCCGTAGCAGGTGAACCCCGCCGCTGCGAGTGGGCCACGCGATTCCGGCGAGGCCTGGTAGACCGCGGGCAGCCAGTCGCGCTGGTGGCACTCGGCCACGAAGTCGTCGAATAGGGCCCAGCCGTTCTCCTGCGTTCCCATCGGATCGCCGACCACGCACGCGGTCCGGCCATGGCGCCCGTAGGCGATCACCGCGGTCCGGCCGGGCTCGCTGAAGAGCTGCTTGTCGGCCGCGATCTGGAACGGCCACAGTGCGCCGCCGCCGTATCGGAGGGCCAGGTCTCGCGCCCGCGGCCGCCCGGCAGCCACGTATTCCGGGTCCGGCGCAGGCCGCAGGACCAGGATCAGCGCCAGGATCCACGGCACGCGCGCGGCCGCCAGCAGCCAGTTCATCCCATCGTCAAGGGACAGACCCAGGGGTCGCGTCGGGTCGCCAAGGGCCAGCCAGGAAACCGCGGCACCAGGCGCGCCGGCGCTGCCCGCCTTGGCCAGTGCCAACACCACCACCGGCGCGATCAGCCCGGCCACGGCCAGGATGGCCACCAACCGACCGGTGTCCGGCGGGCTCATGCCCACGTACCGGTTGCGATCGAGCACCAGGATGATCGCGCAGGCGACCGCGACGATGGCGCCGATCGGGTGGTTGACCACCAACCCTTGCTGGACCGCGCCGGCGGCCAGGACCGCGATGCCGATTCCCCAGGTGAAGCGCTTGCAGCGCGCCAGCGCGATCGCCAGCAGGAACGCAGCCAGGGCGTCCGCGATCACCAGCATCGCCGAGCCGCTCGTCGGATCGATCGGCAGCACCGAGGCCAGCGCGGCGCCGGCCCACGGAAGGACGGACACGGCGTCAAGCCAGCCGTCGATTCCCAGGAGCAGCGCCGGGATCAGCGCTGCGGCCGCCGCGAGCCTCGAGACCGACGTCCTCCGCAGGACGGCAGTGCCCGAGGCTGAGTTCATTGCAACACGCCCTGCTCCACCAGGCGCTGCCCGATGAGGCTCAGCGCCCGCGGCAGGAAGGCCTCCTCTGTCTTCCAAGAGTGTCCGAAGGGCGTCTCGATCACGGCCCGAGCGTACCCGTTCTGATCCAGGATCCCCGCGAAGCCATCCATCTGCGGCCCGAAGATGTCCTGCGACGAGAGGCCGCAGAGCACGAAGAAGAGGCTCTTGCGCACGTCGACCGGGAGCTTCGGGGCGATGAGGATCGGGGAATAGGCGTCCATGAGCGCCTGGTCGCCTCCAAAGACGTCGGCGCCGCCACCCTGGCCGGCGACGCGCGTGGGGGCGTCATAGAAGCCACTGAACGAGATCTCCTGGTTGAACACATCCGGGTGGCGCAGCAGCAGGTGCGCGCTGCAGTAGGCGCCCTGTGACGAGCCCATGATCGTGCGAGCGCTGGCGCTCGCGATCGTGGAGTAGTGGCTGTCGATGTACGCGATCAGCGTGCTGGACATGAACGTGTCCCAGTGCTGGAGACCATCTGACGAATCGATGCACTCGGTGACGGCATGGGGGCCACCCGTGGCCGGCGCGAAGATGTAGAGCATCGGTGGGATGTCGCCGGATGCCTCCAGCTGGTCCACCGTTGAGTTCAAGCGCACCGCGTTGGTCCACGCCTCGTAGGGATTGGGCGTCACGTAGACGGTCGGGTAGTGGACGTGGGCGGGATCGTATCCGGCAGGCGTCCGCACGTAGATGTCCACGGTGTTGGCGTAGCCACCTGTCCAGGGAGCCGGCATGGTGAAGTGATCCACGTGGCTGGATCCGCCGCGCTTCGGAAAGTGGCCGTGACCGAGCTGACTGACCGCTCCCGGCGTGACCGACAGGGTGCCACCCGCCTCGATCTGGGTGACGGGGAAGTTGGCCGGGCTTGGCGCCGGCGTCGTGCCGGGAGCCTGTGTCTGTGGCGACCCGGACGGTCCTCCGGGCGGGATGCTGGAGGTGTCGCCACCGTCACCAGGATCGTCGGTCGGGAAGTCCAGGCCTCCCGTCAGGCCACCGACGGCAGGGCCGCCCTGGACGAATGCGATGTCCGGGGTGTAGTCGATCATCTGGGCGAACAGGGTGAACGAGGCGGCAACGGCGACCGCGAGCGCGAGCGTGCCTGCAACTCGGCCAACGGCAAGCCGCCGGCCGACGCCGGCTCGCCGCGTGACGCGGATGCGTTTCCACGTCTCCAGCAGGCTGTTGCGCACTTCCACGGCCAGGGTCGCCGCGGCCCAGGCGAACACCACGCTCATCAGGACGAACGTGAAGATGCTGAACGCGTAGCCGATCGGGTCGAAGACGCCGGAAAGCCCGGACGACTGCAGCGCGGTGTTGGTCTCTTCGTTCAGCGTCGCACCGAAGAAGGCGGCCAGGCCGATGGGGCCGAGCAGCGTGCCGGTGCGCCGGCTGCCGGTGATCAGCACCGCGATCGCAGCCGCGCTGGCTCCCAGCGTGAGCGCCGCGATCAGGTGGGAACGCGGTTCGTCGAAGCCCATCAGGCCCAGCTGTTCGACGGTGCCCGCAACGGACTTGCTGGCCCACGCGACGAACAGCACCAGGCCGCCGATGAGGATGGTCAGGAGTGCGCGCCGGATCGCCGTGGGATCTGTCCTCCGAGTGGATGAACGTTGCGTGAAAGTCTCGCGGACCTGCTGGTGATCGGCGATGCGGTGCTGATCAGGACTCGGTTATGAAGTCTTGACGTTCACGTAGGACGCCCCGCGTCCGGGTCGAGTGACGGGTTTGCCGCCGGTTTGGTGCCATGTTGAGGCAAGGCGGGCGAGAGTGGAGTCCAAACGGTCCATGGCGAGGTGCGGATGCCCATCAGCATGGTCACGAACTGGCGGCGCACCCATGGGATGCGCGCCACCGGCTCCAGCAGCCAGTCGCGGCCCCAGCCCAGCGGCACCAGGTCGGACTGAAAGATCGGCGTCATCAGCCGTGAGCACCAGGTGTACCAGCGGACATGCGCGCGGCGGGCCGCGGCGTGCTCCGCCAGCGCGGCCGCGAGATCGTTCGGGTGCCGTTGGAGGCACGCCGCCAGCGTCCACGCGTCGGCCAGGCCCAGGCTGGCGCCCAGGCCCAATTGCGGGCTCATGGCGTGTGCCGCGTCGCCGATCAGGACCAGCCCGCTGCGACCGTTGACCAGGCAAGGGGAGTGCACGACCACGTCGCGGTAGCGCGCCTCCAGCAGGCCGTCGTCGCTGACGCCGTCGAGCAGAGGGGCAAGTCTGCCGGCATAGGGTCGCGCCGCGGCCGCCCATGCGGCACTCCCGGCGGCCCGCACGGCGGCGATCCGGTGGGTCGGCAGGGACCAGAAGATGGAGGCTTCGGCGATCCCGGTCGGCAGCACGCCGAGCGTGATCCGCGTGCCGCCGTAGCGCTGCACCAGCGTGTCCCCGGCCAGGCGGTCCGGATCCGGCACCACGCACCACACGGCGCCGTACGGATAGCCGACGTCCTTCCGGGCGAGCCCACTCAGCCGACGGACGCGCGATCGGGCGCCGTCCGCCCCGATCACCAGGTCGAACGGCCCGTGGTTGCCCCTGTTCGTGGTGAGGCGCCAGCCGCCGGCCTCGTGGCGCAGCGACTCGACCGCCGCGCCGGTGCGGACGGGGATCGCGGCTGCGTGGACGGCGCGCCACAGCAGGTCGAACAGCGCGCCGCGGTTGACGCCCCAGCCGCGCACGCCCGGCAGCACGTCGTCGTAGCCGAAGTCCATGACGCGCCGCCCGCTCCTGGACTGGCCGTCGATCCGGCGCACCGGCGTGGACCAGCGTTCCAGATCGTCGGCAAGGCCCAGGGAGGCCAGCACCTGCTGGCCAACGGGTTGCAGCAGGATGCCCGCGCCGACCGGCCGGGGATCGGCGACACGCTCCAGGATCTCCACGTCGTGGCCGTCTCGAGCCAGCAACAGCGCGGCAGCCGGGCCCGCCGTGCCGCATCCGACGATGGCGACCTTCATCGGTCCGGCTCGGTGTTTGGAGGCGGCAATAACATGTTATCCATCGGTAGCAAGATTACTCCCGGACAGGGGAGTCCAGGCGTGGTCACCCGGGACGACCGGAAGCCAGCGACTAGGATGGCAGCCATCCCATGACCGCCACGTCGCCCGTCGTCATTTCCCCGCAGCCATGACGAGTGGAGACAGGCGGCGTGAGCTTCGGGCGAGCTTCGATGAGCGGCACCTCCAAGCCGGCGTCTACGCGCTTCGCAACAACGTGACCGGACGGGTCCTGCTGGGCTCGGCACCGGACCTTGCCGCCCTTCGCAACAAGCTCGCCTTCGCGCAGCAGACCAACACGCCGGGCGCGCTCGACCACAGGCTGGCCGCCGACCTGCGCCAGTACGGGATCGGCGCCTTTACCCTGGAAGTGCTCGACGTCTTCGATGTCCGTCCCGACATGACGGCGGCCAGCGTTCACGAGGATCTCGACGCCCTCGAGCAACTGTGGCGTGAGAAGCTGGACGAGGTACCGCTCTACTGAGGAGCCCAATTCACTGAGGACTTGCAGATGCGTCCGCGACTTCGTGTGATTGCCATGGCCGCGCTCGGTGTGGGAGGAGCGGCCGCCGTCCTGCGCCGCGGTTCGCGTGCCGCGCATGGCCACGACGCACCGGGCGGCGTGCTCATGAGTGACGTCGGCTCCTACGACCGGATCAGCCGGTTGGTCCTCGGTTCGCTGTTTCGCGGCATCGCCGCCGACGTGGCGGCATCCACCCCGGCCGGAGCGAAGGTGCTGGAGATCGGCTGCGGCCCGGGCCTCCTCTCGATTCGCTTGGCAGAGGCCGGCTTCAACGTCACGGGCCTCGATCTCGATCCGGCCATGATCGAGCGAGCGCGGGCGAACGCCGCCGGGTCATTGCCGGCGGGTCGAGCCGAGCCGACCTTCGTGGTCGGCGACGTCGCGCACCTGCCGTTCCCAGACGGGGCCTTCGACCGGGTGGTCAGCACGTTCTCCATGCACCACTGGTCCGACCGGGCCGCCGGCCTGAACGAGATCGCGCGGGTCCTCACGCCGAACGGCACGGCGCTGGTCTGGGACCTGAAGCCGGGGGCTTTGCCGTTCCACCCGGCCACGACCACCCACGTTGAGCTGCCGCCCGGCTCCGCGCTGTCCGTCGCGAGCGAGGTGGATTGGCTGTGGCCGGGGCCCTTCGCGCTCGCCAGGCGGTTGGAACTCACCGCGGGCTGAGCGGTCTCGCGCCAGGGTCCTGAGCGGAAAACGGTGGCCGTGGGGCTGGTCGCGGCGGTAACGTTGCACGCCTCCGTCCGTGATGTGGAACCGAGGGCAGCCAGTCGTGACTCCGTCAGCGTCCGTCCGGGTGCGGTGCGTCCTCCTGGTGGTCATCGGCGCGCTCGTGGTCGCGTGTGCCTCACCTGCTCCGCCCGCACCGAGCGCCTCCGGACCGATCGCCGGCAGCCCTGCCGCGACCACCTCGACCGCCGCGGCACCGCCAGCGACGCCCGGCACTCCGAGTCCGAACACCGGCACACCGGTTCCGACGGCCACCCCGAGCGCGTCCGCGTCGAGCCCGACGGCGAGTCCCGCGGCGGGTCCAACGCCCACCCCGATCGCCACGCAGACCCCGACGCCGACAGGGACACCGGCCCCAAGCGAGACTCCCGGGCCGAGTGGCTCCCCGGAGATTCTCCCGGCCGGCGTCCAATACCTGGACCCCGCGCAGCAGAACATCTGGGGCCTGCCGACCAGCAGCATCTGGAACACGCCTCCGGGCGCGCCCGTGCCGGCGCTGCGCGCAACCGTTGACGGCCAGGTGGCGATCATCCTCGGATCCCGCGGCAGGCAGATCCGCGCCGCCATCCAGGGATCACCCGGAACGTGGCGCGACGTCCTGGTCGATCCCGGCACCGACGTCCGCGGACCGAGCCCCTACACACGCGTTGACTTGCTGTTCCCGCGCAGCGTCGCGGCTGGACCGCGTGGCTTCGTGGTACTCGGCGAGGCGAACGTGGGCGATTCCAGTCACAACCTCCTCTCGAGGCTCGGCTTTGCCTGGTTCTCTGCGGACGGCACGCGCTGGTCCCGTACCGACTTCCGCTCGGTGCTGGGTGCCGGTGCCGCATTCGCACCGGACACGGTCACGGCGACGGCCGGTGGCTGGATCGTGGCCGGCAGCCTCAGCAGCCGCGACCTGACGGCCAAGGCCGCGATCGTGGTCCTGACGTCGACGGACGGCACCCATTGGAAGGTCGTGTCCAGGATCAGCAGCACGTGGGGGACCACCGCGAGTCATCTGGAGACGCTCGGCGATCGATTGATCCTGAGCGGCGCGGAATGGGCGTGCGACGCCAACGGATTCATGCTCAATGCCGGGATCGGCAGCCCGATCCTGCGGTTATGGAGCTCGACAGACGCCGGGCGGACCTGGAGCAAAGGCGACCAGACCGCGGGCGGCGTCATCACTCTGTCCAGCCCGACACCGACCTCCAAACGTGGCTGCAGCGGCGGCGTCGGCGCGTACGAATCGCTTGGCCTCTATCTCGGCGTCGTCAACGGACAGGCGGTCGCCATATCCAACGACCATGCGCGCGTCTCCACGTCGACGGACCTGGTGAATTGGCACTTCAGCGATCTGCCCGGCGCGGTTCCTGCCGAGGGCTCGACCTTCCAGGTCAGCGCCGCCAGGTCGTTGGTCGCCGCCCCGAACGGCCCGGGCCTCTCGATCCTGTCGCTCGAGGCGCGCCGCGACGACAGCGGCCGAACGAGCGGGTTCGGTTCACAGGTTTTCGCGTGGACCATGGACGGCGGGGCGACCTGGACACAGATCGCTCCAAGCCGGCCGCTGGAGGTGACCACGGACGCGTCGCTGATCGCGGCGCCGGATGGTTCCGTGTACCTGTTCGACCAGGTCATCACGAGCTCCTTGTGCGGAAACGCCGGCTGCCACAACAGGTTCGGCCCCACCACGTACCGGCGCAGCGTTGCGGGCCCCCGCGTCCCGCCAGTGGCCTGCGTCCTCGCGGCTTCCGCCGACTGCTCGTTCAGCACGATCTCGAGCGTGCCAGCCGGCGCGAACCTGGCCGGCATCGACCTCTACGGCTCAGAGATCGCGGCGGCGGCCGACCTCACGGGTGCCAACCTCAGCGACGCGCGCCTGATCGGGGCCGTCTTCGACGACGGTGCAAACCTGGCCGGGGCCAATCTGTCCGGCGCGGACCTGTCCGCGGCGACGTTCCGGGCAGGCGTCCATCTCACAGGCGCGAGCTTCGCCAAGGCCAACCTGCTCGGCACCGCCATCTACTCGACGGACGCCACGGGCCTGGACTTCTCGGGCGCGAATCTGAACCGGGCGAACATCTCGGCGCTGGATCTCACGACGGCGACCCTGCGCGGCGCAACGTTGAACGGCACGTCCGTTGGTCAATCGCTCTTCTCCGCGGACCTCAGCGGCACGCACCCCAAGGGCTTGCTGGTCACGGTGGGACCGAGCGGCGCCGGTCTCGCGAACCACGACTTCGGGAAGATGTCGCTGGCCTCGTTCTTCTTCGGCGGGTCCGGCTCCGCTGCGGTCGGTGACCTGCGCGGCGCCGACTTCCGCCGCACGGACGTCAACGGTCTCGCGTTCAGCAACGTGGACCTGACCGGCGCCCATTTCCCGGCCAATGCCAGGTCGCAGGTCGACTTCACACCGGGAGGCCCCCAGATCTACTTCGGGTCCGGCGTGATCTGCCCGGACGGCAAGCCGGGCACGAAGGCCACGTTCTCGTACGACTGCCGTCTCGGGAGATGAGCGACCCGATTGGCGCTGAGACAGGACCCTCTTTGCCAAGCTCGCGCTGGAGTGCCGCGCCGTTCGGCCAGGCTCGATAGCGCAGCGCGGCGCGGTTGGACTGCGGCCGCATGCGGACGAAGCGAACCATCGTGGTCCTGGTGGCCGGCGCCATCGCGGCACCGGGTTTCGCGATGTCTGCCAAGGCGGCGCCTGGCAGTTCGTGCTCAGACTGCGGCGACCTGCCGGTGTGGCTCATGGGACTCCTCACCGTCGTCGGCATCCTGATCGCGATGGGGATCCTGTGGCTGCCCCAGCGGATCGCCCGCAACATCCCGTCCGCGCGAACGGCTCGTCTCGTCGTCGTCGGGGGTTGGGTGATCCTCACGATCGCCTTCGTGCTCGGTGTCCGTGCCCTTGTGCTGCTGTTGGGTGGCAGCTGATGCAGCCGCTGAATCAGTAGCCCGGCCATGGGGCGCGCGACCAAGCCGGATTCCGTGCGTTCGGTACATTGGCCCGGATCGCATGACCGCCATCATCGAAACGCAGAAGCTGACCAAGTCCTACGGCACCCAGCGCGGCGTCGTGGACCTGGACCTGACCGTCGAGCAGGGCGAGGTCTTCGGCTTCCTGG
>CAZENL010000074.1:0-15616 GCA_964513505.1 uncultured Anaerolineaceae bacterium | reverse complement strand
CGGCGCCCACGCCGTTCGCTGTCACCCCGCCGCCTGGACCATCGACGCACACACCGTTGCCAATCACCCCGCCAC
This sequence comes from uncultured Anaerolineaceae bacterium, assembly GCA_964513505.1. GTDB lineage: Bacteria > Chloroflexota > Limnocylindria > Limnocylindrales > CSP1-4 > JAFMJV01. The sequence continues at coordinate 15,541 of CAZENL010000074.1, read as the reverse complement.
CTGGACCATCGACGCCGTTTCCAATCACGCCGCCGCCCACGGCGGTCACGCCTCCGCCGAGTCCGCCACCGGTCGTGCCGACGCCATCGCCGAGCCCGGCGGCATGCACTGGGGGTGGCGGCTTCGTCACGCCGCCGCGTCTCGTCGGTGGGCTGCACGCGGCCGGCGCGGCCGGTGCGGCCGGGGCATGCCCGCCGCTTGGGATGGACCAGTTCACCAACCTGTTGCGCGCGAACGGCCTGCTCACCAACATCACGGACACGGAGCTCGTGCCCGCATTGATGCCGGATGCGATCGACGACCTCTACGCGCCTGACGGCAAACCGTCGGGCTTCAAGCCGCCGCAGGCCGACATCACCTGGGGAATGGGCGTCGTCGAGTCGATCGACTCGACGGCCGCGAGCCTGTACACCTCCCTGTGCTCCGATCTCACGCCTGCCCCGGGAGTGGAGGTGATCTGCGGCCGATCAATGAAGGTCACCGGCCCAACCACGATCGTGTGGGTCGATCTCGCGTCGGCCGCTCCGCTGCCAGCGCCCGCCGGGATCACCTTCTTCCTCAATACGGACGCGGATGGCAAGGCCACGAACAACTTCAAGCCCTCGGCCGCCTTCCCGTTGGATGTGAAGGCCGGTGCCGATCACGAGTACCTGACCTATGTCCTCAAGGCGGGCCAGCCGATGCACTTCGAGGTCACCAACCTCGACGGATCGTTCAACAACTTCCACGCGCTCGCCGGTGCGCAGATCACCGGACCCGGGTGGGTGGGCTGGATCGTGGACGGCGCGCCTGCGAAAGTGGAGCCTGGCCTCTACGCGGTGGATGGGCTGGGCTCTTCGACCGCCGCTCATGTCGGGGTGGACGTGCCCGGCCGCGTGAGCGTCGGCCAGCCGTTCCCGTACTTCGCACCGATGAAGCTCCCGTGAGTCGGGAGCTCTACTTCACGCCGTCGGTGCTGCCGGGTCCTTGAGTTGGCCGGCCTGCCGGGCGAGCGCGACCGCCTCGTCCAGGGAAAGCGCCGCTCCCCGGGCCAGTGCGGCGCGGATCTCCTCCGGCGACATCCCGGCTTCCGCCGCCAGTTCGTCCGGCATGAACTTGCCGACCAGCGCCGGCGGTGCGCCACCGCCGTTGCGGTCCACGATCGCCTGCGACGCTCCGTCCAGCAGGAGGCCGCGTTCGGCGTCGTTCCCCTGTGCCGCCAGGGAGGCGAGGTCGTGGAGGGCCATCGCCGTCATGGTCCGATCGCCGATTTCGATCGCGCCGTCCAGATGCTCGAGCGCGCGATTGCGCGCCTCTGGGAGCTCGTTCAGCGACTGGTGGGCGCGGCCGAGCACGCCGACCGCGTTGTAGTACGCGTAGTCATCGCCCAACTGTCGAAACAGCGGGAGCGTCACCTCGACGCCGTCGCGGGCCTCCAGGAAGCGACCATCCAGCCAATCGGTGAACGCGACCCCGAAGACAGCACTGGCTTCGCCGAGGCGATCTCCGAGCTCGCGCGCGATGTCACTGCTCGCGCGATAAGCCGAGCGCGCCTGGTCGTAGTCGTTGTCGATGCCGTGGATGAAACCCAGCGAGTAGAGCGCCTCCATCTCCGACGGCCGGTCGCCGGACGCGCGAGCGCTCTCCAGCATCTCGTCGTAGTCACGACGCGCCGTCGCGTAGTCGCCCAGCCAGTACATGAGCCCCGCATGTGCGTTGAGCGCTCGCGTCCGCCCGTGCGTGACCGTCCCGGGTGCCAGGCCGAGCACCTTCTTGGTCCAGCGCTCGCCTTCGCGCAGGTGCCCGCGGAGATGCCAGAAACGCCACAGCAACCCCGTCGTCTCTTGCGCCTCCTCCACGGCGCCGGCCTCGACCGCCCACCGCACGGCGGCGCGAATGTTGTCGTGCTCACGCTCGGCGGTGTTCAGGGCCTCCTCACCCCGGGTGAACTCGGGGCTCAGCGCCTGCGCCAGGTCAAGGAAGAGCCGGGCGTGGGCGGCCGCGGTTGCGGCCAATTCGCCGGCGTCGCGCAGGCGTTCCAGGCCGTAGTCGCGGATCACTTCCAGCAGGAAGAAGCGGGACTCGTCCGGTCCTGACTGCATCCGCGCCAGGCTGTTGTCGACCAGGCGTTGCATGGCGTCCAGCGTGTCAACGTCGAGCGGGCCGGCCGCCGGCAGGACGTGCTCGGCCGCCTCCAGCGTCCAGCCGCCGACGAAGATCGCCGTGCGACGGAAGACCGCTCGCTCTGGCTCGGACAGCAGGTCGTAGCTCCAGTCGATGGCGCCGCGCAGCGTGCGCTGCCGATCGGTGCGGTCGGCGGCCGTGGACTGGAGCACATCCAGCCGATTCGCCAGCCGGTTGAGCAGTGCCTGGGGTGGCAGGAGCTTGATGCGTGAAGCAGCCAGCTCGATGGCCAGCGGGAGCCCATCCAGGCGACGGCAGATCTCCACGATCGCTGCCGCGTTACCCTCCGTCACTTTGAAAGCGGGATCCGCGGCGCGCGCCCGCTGCACGAACAGCTGCACGCACTCGCTCTGTGAGAGCCGATCCAGATCGCTCGCGTCGGCGGCACTGGGGATCTCGAGCGGCGGAACCGGATACTCCTGCTCGCCGGTGAGGTGCAGCACGGAACGGCTCGTGACCACGATCTTCAGCCGCTTCGTCCCGTCGAGAAGCCGGTCCACCACGCCGGCCGCGGCGAGGACCTGCTCGAAGTTGTCCAGCACCAGCAGAACCTCGCGGTCCTGGAGGGCTGCGATCAGCGTCTCGAGCGCGTCCTCGGACGCCTGCTCGGGGAGCGACAGGGCATGCCGGATGGTGGATGCGACCAGGCTCTCGTCGGTGATGGGCGCCAGCTCCACGAATGCCACGCCGTCGGAAAAGTGCCCGCGAGTGCGTTGCGCGAGGGCCAGACCAAGGCGCGTCTTTCCGGTCCCGCCGGGGCCCGTGAGCGTCAACAGCCGAGTGGCCTCCAGCAGGCCTATGGCCTGTGCCAGCTGATCCTCGCGTCCGATGAAGGCGGTCCGCTCCGTGGGCAGCACGTTGAAACCGCCAGCCTGCGTCTTGAGTGGCGGGAACTCGGACGGCAACCCCTCGATGACCAGCTGGAACAGCCGATCCGAGGTGTTGATGTCCCGCAGGCGATGCTCGCCGAGCGACCGCAGCGAGACGCCGGCCGGGAGCGCATCGCGGACCAGCCCCTGCGTCGCGTCGCTGACCAGGACCTGGCCGCCGTGGCCTGCGGCCGAGATGCGCGACGCGCGATGCACGTCCAGGCCAACGTACTCGCCGTCCATGACATCCACCTGGCCCGTGTGCAGGCCCATGCGCACGCGGACGTCCATGCCGGACGGCCAGGATTCGGCGTGGAGCGCCCGCTGCGCCTCCACGGCCGCCGCGACCGCGTCGATCGCGCTGCCGAAGACCGCGAAGAACGAATCGCCCTCAGTCTTGATCTCCACGCCCTTCCCGGACGCGATGGCGGCGCGCATCAGGGCCTGGTGTCTCGCCAGCACATCGGGATACATGCCCGGGTCGCGCTGGAGCATCCGCGTCGAGCCTTCGATGTCGGTGAACAGAAGCGTCAGCGTGCCGGTCGGTCGGTCGAGCATGCAATCCTTCGCGAACGGCCGGCGCGTTGGCTCTGCGGCTTGCGTCACGACCGAGGCACAAGACTACGATGCCCGGTCGAGGCCCCCAGGCGAGCGCCGATCGGCGCCGGAACCTCAGCGGGGCGGAGGACCCGGCGCGTACTGCGGCCGCGACGCTCGGCCCTTGCGAATGGATGGCACGAAGACCAGCGCGATCCCGACCACCAGGCCGATCACGAATGCGATCCACGGCGTCATCGGGCCCGCTGCATTGATGCTGTAGACCACCGTGGCGAGGGCCAGGCCAAGTCCCAGCAGCAGCCCGCCGAAGATCCCGCGAATCGGGTGTCGGTGCTTTCGAAGCATGGCTCTTCTCCTACTGCACCGGGCCGCCGGGCATGGCGGAATAGCCGCCCTCTTCCCAGCTGGCGGTGTACGGGGTGGCGATCAGGAACACGAAGCCGAGCACGATCAGCGCCGCGGCCGCGATCCACGGGATCGTCCCGATCGGATCGCCGATGATCTGCACCCAGCCGCTGCCATCGCACCGGCTTGCACCGTTGTTGCCGACGATGTTGCCGGAGACGTAGACCAGGCCGGTGATGCGAACCCCACCGGGAACCTTGTCACCAACCGTGATCGTGCCGCTCTCGTCCAGGTCGATCGGGTTGTCGTCCCCGCCCTTGAGGATCGCGACCGGCAGGCCCTCGGCGTAGATCGCCCAGGTGTTGTTCTGGAACACCGTGGTGCCGGTCGTGAAGCGGAAGTCCACGTGTCCGTCCCAGGCCACGCGGAACGGATTCTGCTGGCTGCCCTCATCACTGCCCGGGACGAGGGCGGTGTCGAGCGGTTGGTTCGCTCCATCGAACGAGCGCACCTCCAGGGTGCACCCGCCGGTGAGGTCCGCCGCCTGGGCCGGCACGGCCCACAAGAGCAGCAACGCCGCGACCGCAGTCGCGCGCAACCATCTGCGCATCCCTCGGCCCTCCTTGGCACTCCCTCTCCGCTGCGCTCCCCCGACTCTGCGCGCGGCCTGGTCGACACTACACCCGGGCCAACCGCGGGTGAAGGCATCGAGCGCAATTGGGTTTCATCGCATCTGAGTGCGGTAGGCTGAGTCGTGCTCCGCTCTCGGTGCCTGGTGGCTGTGCTGGCTCTGGTCCTGGGTTCGTGTGGCAGCACCACTGCCACGCCGACCGGCGCGATCCTCACCACGCCCGCCGCGAATCCCACGTCCGGTGCACCGACCGCGACGCCGCTGCCTGCCCCATCCGCGGCACCCTCGCCGACGACGGCAGCCACCCCGATACCGGCCACGCCAACCGCGACAGCGCCCGTTGCCACCTCGCCGACGCCCGCACCTGTGACGACCCCGAGCCCATCGTCCGTGGCGGCGTCGCCCGAGCCGTCCGCCCCCGCGGTCGTCGGCACCATCGATGACTTCCTCGCCTCGATGGGGATCAGCGGGACGGCCATGCAGCAGATCGACGCACAGGTGGACCAGGACGGCACCGACGACTTCTTCAACCCGGCAGGCGGGGCGGCCACGCTCGACCCAGGTCAGGCGGACCTCACCGGGAACGTCTCGTTCGAGTCATATCTGACGACGAGCGTCGTTCAGGGCCTGCCGGCGTGCGGCACGGAAGTGGTGTGCGGCGACAAAGGACCTCCGGCGGCCGGCCAGTTCGCCGTGTTCCTCGTCCAGATGCGCGAGCCGATCACGCAGGTGGCCGGCGCCGGCTTGGTGGTGGGCGTCGTGTACGAGGACTCCACGCCCCTAGACGGCAAGCCGTCCGAACCGCTGAAGCTGGGCAAGTCGAACTACCTCACCGGCGCGAACGCTGAGTACGGCGCCCAGTTCCCTCCAACGGGCACTGTCCCTAGCTTGGTCCGCCTCGCCCATGACAAGGGCGAACACGCCGCCCCGCTGCACCCTGAGGAGACCCATGCGTTCGCGCTGGTTCGCGGCACGGTGCTCGGCATCTTCGTGCCGCAGGCGGAGTGGGACGGGGCCGTCGGCTCGCGGTTCTTCAGCAGCTATGACCTCACCAGGCTCGTGGGCACGGTTGTGGATACCAGTCCCGAGCCCGACGAGGACATGGACCGCGCCGCCGCCGCCCTGCTGGCGTCGGACCTGCCGCCGCTGTCCCCCGACCTTCAATACTTCGGCGAGGCCAGCATCCTGGACGACAAGCCCATCTCCGCGTGCGAACACGTCTTCACAATCCAATTCAAGGTCTCGGATTCAAATGCCCAGAGCGCCATCTACGAGGGCCGCGTGATCGGGTACCAGGCGGTGGTGGACGGCCCCATGCTGAACGCGTTCGTGGGTGTCGGTGGCATCGCGGTCGTCACCTTCGATGAGCACTTCACGCCGGACGGACCTGGCTGCCAATCTCAGCTCAACCCTCACGTTCGGACCCTCGACGGCACAGGCGTGTTCGGCTGAGGATTGCCGCGCGCTGAAACGGCGCGTGAAGGCCCCGCCCGTAGAATCGGTCGGTGTCAGATCCCTTCCAGGACGCCTTCGATTGGCCGGCCGATTCGCCCGCGGACGGGGAGCTTCCGGAAGAGCCTGAGCCGCTCGAGGCGGATCCGCGGACCGCGCGCCGAAAGACCCGCTCGAAGGCTGGCGCACGCGCCGGTGGGGAGCCTGGCGCGGCAGAGGAGTCCGCGCCGGCGCCCGGATCGGACGAGGACGCCGCCTGGTTCGCCACCCTGGCCGCCACCACCGGACCGGACGCGGCCGCCAAGCTGCCGCGCCCGGAGCCCGGCGCTGCACCGGCCGGCGCCGAGGAACTGAGCAAGAAGATCGTCTCGCGGCTCAACCCGGAGCAGGCGCGCGCCGTGACCACGACGGAGGGGCCGCTGCTGATCCTGGCGGGCGCCGGCAGCGGCAAGACGCGCGTGCTGGCCCACCGCGTGGCCTACCTCGTCGGCGTCAAGGGCGTCCGGCCGTGGCAGATCCTGGCCGTGACGTTCACCAACAAGGCGGCCAATGAGATGCGCGAACGCATCCTGGCCCTGGTCGGGGAGGGCGGCCGGGACGTGGCCATGGGCACGTTCCATTCCCTGGCCGCGCGGGTGCTGCGGCGTGACGGAACGGCCATCGGGCTGAGCCCGCGCTTCGTCATCTACGACACGGACGACCAGGCGGGCCTGATGAAACAGGTCCTGCGAGACCTGGAGCTGGCCGGCACCGGGGAGCTGCGGCCGGCCGCGGTACTGGGCCAGATCAGCCGCTGGAAGAACGACCTGATGGGCCCCAAGGAGGCGGCCGGCGCCGCCCAGGGCTACCTGGAGCAGGTCTACGCGCGTGCCTACGAGCGCTATGCCGCACGCCTGACCCAGGCCGGCGCGCTGGACTTCGACGATCTCCTCAACGAGGCTCTGCGCCTGTTCGAGGAGGCGCCGGCGGTGCTGGCGCGCTACCAGGATCGCTGGCGCTACCTGCACATCGACGAGTACCAGGACACCAACCGTGCCCAATACCTGTGGGTGCGGCTGCTGGCCAAGCGCTACCGCAACCTGGCCGTGGTGGGCGACGACGACCAGAGCATCTACAGCTGGCGGGGTGCAGACCTGCGCAACATCCTGGACTTCGAGCGCGACTACCCGGACGCCACGGTCGTCAAGCTGGAGCAGAACTATCGCTCCACGCAGCTGATCCTGGACGCCGCCCATGCCGTGGTCAGCCGCAACGAGGGGCGCAAGGACAAGAAGCTCTGGACGCAGAACCCGCGCGGTGTGCTGATCGAGCGCTTCGAGGCGGACCGCGAGGACGAGGAGGCCGAGTGGATCGCGCGCCAGGTGGAGGCACTGGCGGCCGGGCGGGGCGCGGCCGGCTCCATCCTCGCGCGGCGCGCGGATGACGGCGACGCGAAGCCCTACCGGCTCAAGGACATCGCGGTGATGTACCGCACCAACGCGCAGAGCCGCTCGATCGAGGAGGCGTTCCTGCGCTACGGCCTGCGCTACCAGCTGGTCGGCGGCGTCCGTTTCTACCAGCGGCGCGAGGTCAAGGACGCGCTGGCGTACCTGCGGCTGCTGCGCTCGGACACGGACGTGGCCGCGTTCGAGCGGGTCATCAACGTGCCCGGCCGCGCCATCGGTGAGCGCACCGTGGAGGTCATCAGGGAGATGGCCGCCGCCCGCGCCGGCAACGTCTGGAACGCCATCGAGGACGCCGCCGCCGGCGCCGGAGACCTGGCCGCCCGCACCCGCAACGCCGTCGGCGGGTTCGCTTCGGTCGTCCGGCGCCTGCGTGCCCGCGTGGGGATGCTCGCGCTCCCGGAGCTGCTGGACCTGGTGCTCGAGGAATCGGGCTATCGAGCCATGCTCATGGATGGCACCCAGGAGGGCGAGGACCGCTGGGCAAACCTCCTCGAGCTGCGCGAAGTGGTCGAGCGTTATGGCGACCTGGACCCGGAGGACGCGCTCGACCGACTCCTGGAGGAAACCGCGCTGGTAGCCGACCAAGACTCCTACCGCGCGGACGCGGACGCGGTGACGCTGATCACGCTCCACGCGGCCAAGGGCCTGGAGTTCGACGCGGTCTTCATCTCCGGCCTGGAGGAAGGCGTCTTCCCGCATGCGCGCTCGCTGGACGACCCGCGCCAGATGGAGGAGGAGCGGCGGCTCGCGTACGTGGGGCTGACGCGCGCCCGCCATCGGCTGTATCTCACGCATGCTGCGCAGCGCGCCACGTGGGGGAGGGGCGGTTTCAGTGTCCCGTCGCGCTTCCTCATGGAGATCCCCGGTGAGCTGATGCACGGCCCGCGGCTGGTCACGGGAGCGGATGAGGACGAGGAGGATCAGCGGCCGGAGGACGAGCGAGCGAGCAACGGCTACGACCTGAACGCGATCCTCGGCCGACGGGGTGGCGGTGGCCGCCTTGTGGGGCGCCGCGGCTGGGGCTCCGTCGGGCCGCGCAACCTGCCCCCGGGCGGTGGCTACTCACCGGCCGGCGGCGGCCGTCCGGCAGATGCGGCCCCGGGCGGGCCACGTCCCGGAGAGGCGTTCCGAACGTCACGAGATCTGGCAGCCCGCCGCGAGGCGTACTACGGGTCTGGGGCCGTGCCGGTCTCTGCTCGACCGGTTGGCATGCCGCCGGCGGATGACGCGTCCGCGGCATTACAGCCGGCCGTGGGAGAGCGTTCGGTCGGCACGGTCCCACCTCGGCCCATCGTGCCCGGCGAGCGGCGCTATCGCGATGGCGACCGCGTCCGGCACCCGCGTTTCGGTGATGGCGCCGTGGTCACGTCCAAGCTGACCCGCGACGACGAAGAGGTCACGGTTGCCTTCCCAGAGCAGGGCGTCAAGAAGCTCCTCGCCAGCCTCGCCAACCTGGAGCTGCTCGGCTGAAGGCCCAGCGACTGACGCCCCGGCCGCCGGTCAGCCGTTGACGTACGGCTGGATCACGTCGAGCAACTGGAGCGGGCTGATGGGCCGCGCGGAGAGCCGGATCATCTGGAGCGGCTTGGTCGAGTCCTCGAGCGGCTTGCTGTGGGGCGGCTTCACGGTGTGCGTCTGCGGGGCGATCTTGAGTCCGCTGACCAGGCGGGTCGCAGCGCGCACCTCGGCGTTGGTGAAGCCGTTCGCGTAGCAGATCACCGACGGCCGGTAGCCCAGGTTGGCCTCGATCGCGTCTGACGCATCGGCCAGCTCGTGGTACAGGGCGTCGCCGTGCAGGCGGATGAGCTTGAGGTGGTACATGCCGTGGCTCTCCACGTCCTGGTAGTTCAGACGCATGGCCCGCAGGTCATCCCAGGTCTGAAGGCCGCGCCGCCCCAGGCGCCCCGGGCTGATGAAGAAGGTGGCCTTGAGGCCAAGGTCGCGCAGGATCGGATAGGCCACCCGGTAGTCGCCCGAATCCGTGCCGTCGATGGTGACCACGACCGTCTTGGGATCAGGGTGCAGGTTGGCCATGAAGAGGGTCCCGAGTTCGGCCATGGTGATGAATGTCCAGCCATCGTCGCGGATGGCCTGCATCTGGGCGCGGAACAAGTCCGGACAGATGTACAGGTAGCGGCTGGCCGCCGGCGTGCCGGGAGGCGCGCAGACGGTGAAGTGGTAGGTGAGGATCGGCACGTACCACTGATAGGGCGCGGAGCCTGGAGCGGCCGAGCCGGTGGCGGCTGCGGGACCCACACTCGATGCGATGAGCAGGACGAACGCCAGGAGGAGAGCTTTCAGCGCGTCACCGTCGGTTCCCAACGCCCTGGTCGAGTGGCCTGGCTCGTCCGATGAGGGAGCCGCATGCGGCGCCGGCGAAGGCGAAGATCAGAGCCAGCAGGGCCGCTGCACCGCCCGGCCCGCGAATCTCCAGAACGGGAATCCAGACGCCGATGAGCAGCGCCCACAGCCAGGGTCGGCTGCGGCCGAGATAGCCGAACGCCGCACCGGCGGCAAAGAGGGCGGCAGCGCTGATGCCGGTGTCATCCCAGGTTGGCCGCGAGTCCACGAACGCGATGGCCAGGCCGACGGCACAGGCAGCAGCGGCGACCAGGGCGGTGCGAAGAGTGAGGCTCACAGCCGGTAGACGATAGCCAGACGGGCGCCGTAACGCTGCCGACGGTCCAATTCGACCAAACGTCCATATGGAACGGGCCGAATGGCACGCTGCACTCCAGCCCGCAATCGCTACCTTTCTGCTCGAGCGGACCGCCGTTCACTCACCAAGACGTCCGGCGGCGCATCGGTCACCCGGCAGGGGTCGGGCGACGGTGGAGCCGGCATAGTGTTCTTCCGGCGGTCCGCGTTCTCTTTGCCTTCCCCAAGCGCACGTCCTTCCTGGAACGTGCGCGTCCGCCTACGAAAACAGGGCGCTGTAGCCGTTGAGCGCCGGCTGCCCGCCAAGGTGCGCGAACAGCACGGTGGAGTCGGCCGCGATCTCCCTGCGGGACACCAGGTCGATCAGGCCGGCCATCGACTTCCCCTCGTAGACCGGGTCGGTGATCATGCCCTCGGTCCGCCCCGCAACGCGCATGGCGTCCAGCGTTGCGTCGTCGGGGATGCCGTAGGTACCCGCGTGGTAGCGCTCGTCAAGCTCCACGTCATCGGGTCCCAGCGCGCGCCGCACGCCGATCAGCTGCGCTGTCGCGGCCGCGATGCGCGTGACCTGCGCGTGCGTCTCGGCGGGCTTGGCGGACGCGTCGATACCCAGGATGCGTCGCGGCCGGCCACCGGCCTCCTCCAGCGCCGCGAACCCGGCCACCATGCCGGCCTGCGTCGAGCCGGTGACGGAGCACACGATGATGGTGTCGAAGAAGACGCCCAGCTCCTGCTCCTGCGCAGCCACCTCGTAGGCCCAGTTGGCAAACCCCAGGCCACCGAGCGGATGGTCCGACGCTCCTGCAGGAATCGCGTACGGCTTGCCGCCCCGCGCCGCGATCTCCGCCAGGGCCTGCTCCCAGCTTTCCTTGAAGCCGATCCCGAAACCGGCCTTGACCAGGCGCACGTCTGCCCCGGTGAGCCGGCTGAGCAGGATGTTGCCGACCTTGTCGTAGACGCTGTCCGGCCAATCCACCCAGCTCTCCTGGATCAGCACGCACTTCAGGCCCAGGTACGCGGCCACGGCCGCAACCTGCCGCGTGTGGTTGGACTGCACGCCGCCGATGGACACGAGCGTGTCGCAGCCCTGGGCCAGCGCCTCCGCGACCAGGTACTCCAGCTTGCGCGTCTTGTTGCCCCCGAAGGCGAGGCCGGAATTGCAGTCCTCGCGCTTCGCCCAGATCTGGGCACCGCCGAGGTGCCGCGTGAGCCGCTGCAATGGATGGACCGGCGACGGCCCGAAGAGGAGGGGATGATGCGGGAAGTCGGCGATGGACATCAGTTCCCGGTCCGCACGTTCACGTCCTCGGTGGTATCGGTCCGGACCTTGGTGTAGGCCACGATCAGCTTGCCTGCAACCACCGAGCCGCCCGGCGCGAAGTCGGGTCCGGGGCCGGGGGTGACCCGCACCTGCGTCGCCCACGTCTGGGCGTCGGGGGCGGTCCGCACGAAGATCGCGGCCGTCGAGCAGTCGGTCACCAGGCAGCGCGTGTAGAGCACGCGCCAGGTCCCGCCCTGCACGTCAACGATCGGATTGGTTGCCGTTGGCGCAGACGGCGAGGTCAGGTTGGAGGCTCCGCTCCAGGCGACGCCGCGGTTGCTGGTGCGGCGGTACGCGATCCAGACGTCAGGACTCACGTATCTGGCGAACGCCACCACCGCCGTATTGCCGGACGCGGCCAGGTCCTGTCCCCAGAGACCGGTGGCCTGGGTCGAGATGGTCTGTGCGGGATGCCAGGTCACTCCGCCGTCCGTTGAGCGGCGCAGTTTCAGGGTGTGGCTGTCCGAGATGTACGAGACGTAGATAACGCCACTCCCGATGGCGACGGACGCGCGTGCCTCGGCGGTGGCACCGATAAGGTTGGCGGTCGTGTCGAGGACGCTGGCTGGGTTGAACGTGTCACCGCCGTCGGTGCTGACCCGAACCCGGACCTTGCCGGTCAGGCGGTCGTTCCAGGCGACCACGGCCGTCAAGCCACGGATGGTGATCTCGCTGTCCGATGCAATGCCGCCGGAGAGCGTCTCCGGGACGTCCCAGGTCACGCCGCCATCCACGCTGCGAGCCACCTGAAGGCCACACGGTGCGTTGGGGCACGCGGCACCTCCCGCGAACGACGCGACGACCGTCTGTCCGTCGGCCGCCACCGATGCGCGCTCACCCGTGACGCCGGCGGCAGAGATCGTGACGGACGGCGTCCAGTGAGCCCCGCCGTCGGTTGTCCGGCGGACGTGTACCTGCGGCGTGGATCCGACCGACGTGTCCCAGAAGGCCACGATCGCGTCGTTGGAGCCGATTCTGGCAATTCCCTCGCGGCCGATCGCGTCGTGGCCGGTGGCAGTCAGGGCAAGTGGCGCGTTCCACGTGAACGCGGCCGCTGGCGATACGCCGGCAAGGACCGCTGCCGAGACGGCGATCAGCGAGGAGAGAGCACCGCGAGTTGACATCCGTCGACCTCCGACACGGGCTGAGCCCTTTCGGAGATGGTCTGCTGGCTGTCAACCGTCGGTCGAGACCCAGACGCCGCCGCCAAAGTCCGTGTAGGCGATCACGGCTCGGCCGTTCGCGGCCCTCCTGATGCTCACCTGGTGAATGGCCGTTCCCTGCGCAACGGTCGTGCCGATCCACTGTCCGCCGCTGCGGACGTACGACATCACCTGTGCGCCTCCCACGGCGATCCGCTCCCGGCCCAACGAGTCGAGATCCAGGGCGATGGCGTTCGTGGTGCCGTGGACCGGACCGACATGCTCCGCGGCGCGCCATCCTGCGGAAGTCCGCCGGGTGGCGAAGACGTCAACGCTGCCGCCGTCGCTATCGCCCGGATTGAAGTGCATCCAGGCCAGGTGCGGCTGATCGCGAGCGTCGAGGGCCAAGGCGACATCACCGTCCTTGTGCGTCGTTCCTGGCACGTTCCAAAGGGTGAAGGTTCCCGTGATGGAGTGCGCAACGGCGTACGTGATCCCGAGCTGCCTGGAGAACGCGACCCTGGGCCGGCCATCAGAGCCGATCCGCAACACTGGCGAGACGCCGTGCCGTGCGACCCGCGACTGCGTCCAGTGCCCGCTGGCATTCGTGCGCAGGTAGATGGCCGCGTCCGGACCGGGCATGCAGCACGGGCTGTCGTACGCCAGGAACACGTGGCCACCGTTCACCTTGAGCGACGGCTCGCCGGCTCCACTTGGCGCGATCATGGCCGGCTTGGATGCGAACGTGCCAGGCGCGCGTCCCTTGTCCGTGATCAGGAAGATGCCCTCACTGCCGCCCGGCACACAGTCGTCGCAGGAAGACCGCCGCGCGGCGATGTACACGCGATCGTTCGCGTCGAGGGCGATGGCGACCTCTCGGTAGCCGCGGTTGGGCAGGTGCCTCATGACCAGCGACTCGGTCCAGCTACCGCTGCGGTCGGTGATGAAGTAGACGTTGCCCAGCTTGGACGCTGCGATGTCCACGTGGCGATGGCTGTCGACGACTTCTGAGAGCGCGGAGTAGATACCCCCGCCGACCCGGACCGGAGCGCTCCAGCCGGCCGGGCCGAGGTCGGCGCCGGAGCGGTGGGACGGGCCATGAGCGGCCGCCGCCGGCGAGGCAAGGCACGCCGCGAGCAGCAGCGCGAATGACAGTGAGCCGAACAAGGCATGACGCGGGTATCGCATCTGATCTCCACTCTCTACCGGAGCGCGTCGAACGGACCGGACGTCCGTTCTGAGTCGTTACCAATAGGACGAGACCGCGGCGCGTCGCGTCACGGCCCGGTCTGTCAGTTGCGCGAGATCCAGACGCCGGTGGAATCGGTCCAGGCCACCACGCTGTGCCCGCCCATGGCGCGGCGGACGACGATCGCGTTGACATCGTGCGCGGAAGCAATGGTTGAGACGTGCCAGGTGCCGCCGCTCAGCACCCGCACCTTGAGGTTCGCGCCGCCGACGGCCACCGTCGGGCGACCCTGCGTGTCCGTGTCGAAGCCGACGCGCTGGTCCTGTGGCTGGTTGCTGGCGACGTTGACGGGGGTATGCCAGCCTGCGGCGTCGCGCCACGCATACCGCACGTCCTGGAGGTGACTCCATACGATGCGCGGCTGGTTACTCCCGTTGAGCGCCAGGATGGGGAGGCTGTCGACGGTGGTGTCCGCTGGATCCGTGGCCGTCGCAATCTGCTGCCGCGTGAAGCCGCCGGTCGGGGAGGACGCAACGGCGTACCAGAGGCCCCGCGGGCTGTCGGTCGTGTATGCGACGCGAGCGCGGTGGTCGCTGCCGAGCCGGAATGACGGCTCCATCCCGGGGCCGATCGTGGACACCGTCCAATGTCCGGAGACATTGGTCCGCAGCTGGAGCGTGCCGGCACCGAGGCAGCACCAACCCTTGTCAACGACGAGATAGAGGTGGCCGTCGGAGACCTTGAGGACCGGCTCGCCGTTGCCAGGAGGGGCGATGCGCGTTGCGTTGGTCGGGAAGGTCCCGCGTGCGCGGCCCGTATCGGTGATGTACCAGACGCCAAGGTCACCCACTTCATTCGGCAGGCGCTCGAAGGCGATGTGCACCCGGTCGTGTTCGTCGAGCGCGATCGAGGGCCACCAATTGATGTACGTGCTGGTGTGCTTCAGAACGCGCCGCTTGGTCCACGACCCTGTCCGGTCGGTGGCGTACCAGAGATCGCCAGTCGGGGTCGTCGCGGCAACGTGCACGCGACCATGGCTGTCGACCACCGCGGAGATGTCCTGGAAGTGACCCACGAGGATGCGCGCCGATGCGGTCCAGGCGGAGGGAGACACGTTCACTTCCAGCTGTCGAGCGCCAGCGGCTGCAGTCGGGAGCGCGAAAGCCCCCAGAGCCAGCGTGACCGTCATGGCGATCGTCGATACCGAACGGCGAATGGCGCGCGTCATGGCCTGCTCCCTGTCTCCGAACGCATCCAGCCTCGGACTGGGCGCCCCGCCTGTCACGGGCCATTGGCACCCTCTTCTCGTCGGCGAACGCCGATTGCGTATGCTCGGGTTGGTGACAGACGCGCAGGCGCACACGCTCGAGACACCCGGCGCACCGGACGCCGCTGCGGCACGCGCCGCGGAGCTGCGCCAGATCCTGGATCGCGCCAATCGCCTCTACTACCAGCAGGACGCGCCAGAGCTCGCCGACGCCGACTACGACCGGCTGCTCCGCGAGCTCCAGGACCTGGAGGACCAGCACCCGGGCCTCCAGACACCGGATTCGCCGACCCAGCGGGTGGGGGCCGCCCCGGCCGGAGCGCTGGGCGAGGTCACCCACCGCACACCCATGCTGTCGCTCGGTAACGCCTTCTCCTCCGACGAGCTGCGCGCCTTCGATTCGCGCGTCAAGAAGGGACTGGGCCTGCCCGCCGACGCACCCACCACGGAGCTCAGTTATGTCGCCGAGCTGAAGATCGACGGGCTGGCGATCAGCCTGCG
>CAZENL010000073.1:0-15790 GCA_964513505.1 uncultured Anaerolineaceae bacterium | reverse complement strand
GAGCTCGCCCATCGGGCGGCCGAGAAGGTCATCGAGTCCGGGACCATGCTCCAGCTGGAGCCCATGCCCGCGCTCGAGCGTCGCTGGATCCACCTGGCACTGCGTGGCGTTGCCGGGGTGGCGACGCAGTCGATCGGCGAGGAGCCTCAGCGCCGGATCGTGATCCTGCGCGTCGGGGAGTAACGCTCCGGGGCCCCGGCACCGCCAGGGCCCCGATCCTCCGCCGGGTGCCGTCCGTGGCGTCAGCGGCCGGCCACCACGGGCACGAAGAGAAAGTCGTTGAGGTAGCCCGCGCCGGGGCTGCCCTTGTGGAAGCCCTGCCGCACGAACGCCAGCTGGTCGCGTTCCACGTCGAATTCGGCAAGCGGCCGGCGGCCCTGGTGGGTGAGCACGTACCCGGCATACCCGCGCGCCGCGAACCACTCGAAGGTCTCCGAGAGCGGCTGCACCCGGTGGCGCTGCTCGATCTCCATCACCAGCACCGGGCGCGAGTGCTCCAGCACCTGCTCGGCACCCTGGAGCACGGACTGCTCGTGGCCCTCCACGTCGATCTTGACCAGCGCCACGCGGCGCGCCTCGGCAGCGAGCTCGTCATCGAGCCGCGCCACGCTGACCTCGACGCTGTCATGCGGCGCGGCCTCGACCATGGGGTTGGACAGGCTGCTCATCGCATCCACGCGCCGTCCGTCGTCGACGGGCCGCATCAACGTTGCGGTGCCCGCATGGTCGGACAGTGCGACGGGGTGGATGGTCAGGTTGCCGCGGTGACGCGCAACCACGTCCAGCACGCGCCGGCCGTCCGGGTTGGGCTCGAAGGCGTGCACGCGGCCGGCCGCACCGACGAGGCGCGACAGGCGGTCCGCATAGACGCCGCGGTGCGCGCCGATATCGGCCACCACATCGCCGTGCGTGACGAACTCGTCGAACACCGCCAGCGAAGGCTCGCGTTTCGCGCGGAGCATCAGCTCGAACCCCAGCACGGCGAGATAGGGCGCGCGGGTGAGCAGCAGCCCACTGACGCCGGAGGCGGCCGGCGCGCGGCCGGGTTCGGGGCCCGAGGTTGTGGTCACGCCGGGATTGTCCGCGGGCGGCGGCGGACTGGTCAAACGAGCGGGCGGCGATACGTGCGAAAGCGAGGGCCTGTGGGCAACGCGTTCGACCGGCGGAAGGGTCGCCGACGAGGAGGGCCGGAGCTCAGGTCCGTGGCTTCAGCTGCAGATGGCCTCCGTCGACCGTGATGTGGCCCCGCGCTCCGCGCTGGTAGGTGAGCTGCGGGGACGTGCCGTCGCCGGAAAAGTGGACGTGGAGGGAGAAGGTGCCTACATCGTCATTGATGACGCCGTAACCGGTCGCTTCCAGCCCGTCATAGAAGGCGCAGCCTGACAGCGTGAGGAGCGAGCCTGTGCTCGTCGGCGTGTACTCGATCTTCCCACCGAATGGACAGCCGTAGGCCAGGACGCTGGCCCCATCCCAGTACTGGTAGTCCACGCCGGCGGTGATCTCGTCGTCGATGGCCCGCAGCACGTCAGCCGTGCCACCCTCATCGCGAGGATCCGCATCGGGCACGTGCACGTAGGCGTCCGCGACGTTGCCCGGGCACGCCGTGGTGTGCCTGGCGGGGAACGTGCCATCCACCAGGATCCGCGTCACCAGATCGTCCGGGCAGGCGTTGCCGCGGCCGTAGATGATGTGCGGCCCTCCTGGCTCGTAGATCAGCCACGTTCCGGCGGAGCTTGTCCTGCGGGCGACGATCCGTTGCGCGTTCTGGAATGGCGTGGCCTGGTCGAGAGTCGCGCCGAGCACCACCTGGGGATACGGCGCGTCGGGTGCCGGCAACGGTCGCGGATCCGGCCCCGGCTGCACGGGCCAGTAGACGCACGGAAGATCGCCGTAATAGTCGGACGCCATGTCGCTCTGGTTCAGGCCATGCGCCTCGCCGTAGGCGATGTACGCGTTCGCTCGGGCATCGGCATCTCCGGCGTCCTCGAAGTAGGCGTAGTCCGTGCACTCCACGGCGTAGTACAGGGCGTCTGCGTAGCTCGGATCCGGAATGGCAGCCAGCGTGTTCGGATCCTCGCCGAGCCCCCCGTAGAGGAGCCGGGCCAGCCACCAGACCTGACCGCGTGAGGCCGCGACCATGGCTCGCTGGAAGAGCTCCCGATCGCCCTCGCTGGTCATCGAGTCGATGGCTGCCGTCTGGAGGTCGGAGAGCGTGAACTGGCGTGCCTGATGGGTGCCGTCCTTGGCCGTGAAGTCGAAGCCGATGGGCCCCTTGGTGAGCTGCTGCCGCAGCGCGTTGTACGCGTTGAGCTCGTTGCCGCCGTTGACGTCCGCGCTGCAAGCCGCCTGGGTCGTGCAATCGAGCAGCGTGGCCTCCAGGGCGTTCTGGTACGCGTTGACACCCTCGACGTAGAACGCCTCGCCGCTCATCGCCAGGTCGACCGGGCCATCCGTGAAGAGGACCTTGATCGCGTTCGGATGCGCTGCCGCGTACGTCTGCACGTACTGCGTGCCGTAGCTCTCGCCGTAGAGGCTGATCTTGCGCACACCGAGCCAGATCCGGAAGGCCTCCAGGTCTTCGACCGCCTGCCTGGTCGCGTAATACGGCAGTGCCGTCGGGTCCACCTTGGATTCAGCGAGGCAGTTGTCAACGAACCCCTTGGACGCCGCCTTCATCGCCGCGCCCCCATCCGGGTCGTCGGGACCGGCCGGGTTGACGTACAGCGCCAGGGCGGCGTTGGGACAGGTGAAACCGTCCGACATGCCAGAGCCGCGCTGGTCCATGAAGACCAGGTCGTAGTGCTTGCGGATCTTCGGATCGAAGCCTTCCGCGTAGCTGGCCGCGCTGTAGATGCCGGCCGTGCCCGGACCGCCGGTGATGGTCACCCACGTTCCCATTGCCGGACCCTTGGCGGTGTGCCGCTTGATTGCGAAGGTCACGTGGGTCGTCCGCCCGGTGTCGTGGAAGTGATCGAGCGGAACCGTCAGGCGGACGCACGTCCAGCCGTCGGCGATGTCCGTCGGACATGGCTTCTGCTCCGCGGCGATCGGCTGCGGGCCCGGCGGCGGCCCGCTGGGCTCCGGCGTGGGTGTCGGAGTCGGCTGAGCGGTCGGTGCGGGCGTCGGTGCTGGCGTCGAGGTCGGGGGCACCGTGCCGGCCGGTGCCGTAGGACTCGGCTGCTGCGCGGTCTGGGTGGGAGCCGGAGACTCGCTCGGAGCCGGGGGCACGCTGGGAGCCGGCGTCGCGCTGGGAGCCAGGGTGGGTGTCGGGGTGCTCCGCGCGCCCTCGATGTCCGTGTGGACCGGCGTGGGTGGCGGACCCGTGGTCTCAGGCGGGACGCTGGAGTTGCATGCTGCGACGGCGAGGAGCAGCAGCAGCCCGAGGAACCCGAAGACGATGCCGAGGTAGGCGCGGCGCACGGCCGGATCATAGGGGCCGACCGTCTGCGACCATAGCCTTCCCGTGTTGCGCTCCCAATCGTTCCTTGCCCGCCTGGGCTACGTGACCGTGTTCGCTGCGGTCGGTGCGTACGCCCCGTTTCTGCCCGTCTACTACCAGTCGCTGGGCGTCGGGCTGGGGACGATCGCCCTGCTCGGGGCGCTCACGGCGGGCGCCGGCCTCATCGGCTCACCGATCTGGGGAGCGACGGCGGACCGATTCCGAAGCTCCAACCTGATTCTTCCGGCCGCCGCGCTGGTGGCGACCGGCGCCGCGGTCCTGCTGGCCTTCGTCGGATGGCCGGTGCTCGTCCTGGTCGTGGTCGCCTTCGGCCTGGGGACGTCGGGGATTGGGCCGGTCCTGGACGCGCGCGCCCTGGAGGCCGTCGGCGAGGATCGCCATCGCTACGGCCGCTTCCGGGTGTGGGGATCCGCGTCGTTCGTGGTTTTCGCCATTGCGGTCGGTTGGTTGATCGAGCGGACCGGCCCGCGCGGCATTTTCCTGGTCGCCGTGCCGATGCTGGCGATCACGGCCCTGATCGGGCTCCGGTTGCGGCCACGCGGGCTGGCACCTTCCATGCCTCGCCTGACCGGCGTGCTCGCGATCGTGCGCAGCCCGGTGCTTGGCCCATTCCTGCTCGCGATCCTGCTCAGCTACGCATCATCGAGCGCGGTCAACGCCTACTTCTCCATCTACCTCGGCCAGATCGGCGCGCCGGACACGGTGGTCGGCCTGGCCTGGGCCATCGGGGCGTGCGCCGAAGTGCCACTGATGATCGGGTTCCCGATCCTGGCGAAGCGTTTCGGCGTGGAGCGCCTGATGGTCCTGGGTGCCGCCTGCATGGTCGTGCGCGCGATCGCCGTCTCGGTGCTGCCCAACGCAGGGTTGGTTGCCTCGACCATGCTGCTCCACGGGGCGGGCATCGCGTTCCTCACGATCGGCGGCGTGACCTACGTGGCGCGCTACGCGCCGGCCGGCACGGCGGCAACGGCACAGGGCGTGCTGACCGCGACCGTGTATGGGCTGGCCATGATCGTCGGCCCCGTGGTCGCCGGCTTGCTGGCAGGAGCGGTTCCGCTGCCGCAGGTCTTCGGCATCGTCAGCGTCGGGAGCATCTGCGCGGTCGGCGCGCTGACGTGGGCCCTCTCCGCGCGGGTCCGGGGTGCGCCGGGCGGACCTGGCCGGCCGGCACTCGAGACGTTGCCGGACCCAGGACCGGGCACGCTGCCCGGCCTCTAGGGTCCGGCCACGCCATCAGGGGGCTGGATCAGCCGCTGACGGGCAGCTGGATCTCCGTGACGCGGTCGGCCGATTGATCCCGTGGGGATGCGCCGGTCGTCCCCGCCTCCGATTGGGAGCCGAACTGGAGGTAGAGGATGCGCATCGCGGGCTGCGTCCTGAGGCCCGCGGCACGGGCCCACGTGTCGAGGTTGCGGCGAGCGCCGCCGATTGCCCCGTAGGAACCGCGGTGCAGCATCGTGGCCACGCGAGCCTCCGGCAGGGTGCGTGTCTTCACGCGGTCCGTGGAGGGAATGGCCTTGGAAAGGGGCACGAAGACCTCAACCTTGAGCGTGGGGGCCGCGTTGCCGTCAGTGGATGGTTCGATCAGCACGCCGGGTGGCCGCGCGGAGCGAGCGCCCTGCTCGCGGACCAGCGATTCGAGCTCCTCGAAGCCCTTTGCGACGGATCGATCCGCGACCAGGTCCAGGGCCAGCGTCGCCACGGCCTGCGGCTTCAGGTGCCGCATGACCACGTCCGGGGAATCGTTGTTGTCGGCCATGTCCACGCGGATGTCCTGCGCGGTGAGCCGGCGATCGACTTCCTTGCGTTCCTTCTCGAGTTCCCGGCGCCGCTTCTCCAGGGCGGCGCGCAGGCCATCTGCCTTGACTACGTCCACGATCTCTGCGAGTGGCGTGCCCATGTCGCGCAACGCCACGATCCGGCGCAGCTCAGGCAGCTGTGCCGGCGTATAGAAGCGATAGCCGGTCTGCGGATCGACCCACGCGGGCCTGAACAGCCCGAGCTCGTCATATGCGCGGAGCAGCTTCGCCGAAACCCCCGCCAATCGAGCAAACGCACCAACAGTAAACATGCCGCGCAGCATAGCCGTTGACCTTCCGGTCGAGGGAAGCCTGACGGTGGTACTAACCGCACAGGAGGACTCTTGACTGCACAAGGCCCTGCCCGCCCAAGAAGTCGGCCACGCCGCGATGGACTCCAAGGTTCGCGGCATCGAAAACGGCGCCGGCCCCTGAGGGCGGCGCCGTCCATGCGATTCGTCTGGTGGAGATGGGGGAGAGTCGAACTCCCCGTCCAGAACCGTCTGCCGAAGACCACTACGAGCGTGTCCGATGCTTTGTCGTCGAGCGGTCAGGCTGCCATCGGCAGCATCCTGACCGTTCCAGTCACGTCCCCTTTCGGGCTTTGCCCCGGACTACGCGACGCTACTCCGGTGCGCATCCCCGCTAAATGACGCTTCCACAGTCCACGGGGATGAGACTGCTTCCACGCTCACTCTACTGCCTAAGCAGCGAGGGCGAGAGTCGACTGACGATTGCCAGTTACTTCGTTTTGCCGCTTGTTTAACGAGGCCAAACGGCACCTCGGCTCGCGTCCTTCGGGTTTCGGGCCCTGTCGAGACCACGCATCCCCAAGACAGATAACTATAACGGCGTGTGGGCCGCCTCGACAATTGGGGCTGGCCGGATGCGAGGGCGCTGCGGTACGCTGGCCGACAGTGGCCTCGGACGTTGGAAAGAGCGTCCTGCTGCGGATGCTCGAGATGTTCGCGACGGGGGAGGTTGAGGCTGCCCCGGAAACGGTCGCCGACGACTACCGCGACCACGAGCCCGGCCCGGCCTACGTGGCGATCGGCGTGGAGGGCTTCCGCGAACGCGTCCGCTCGGTGCGCGGCGACTACGTGGTCCTGGACGTCTGGCCGGAGGGGCTGGTCGCCGAACGGGACCAGGTGACCGCGCAACTGCACTGGCAGGGCGTGCTGCCCAGCGGGGAAACGGTGGATCGCATCACCATCGACGTGGTCCGCGTCTCCGACGGCCTCGCGGTCGAGCATTGGGCGGAGCCGGTGTCCTCGCGCGTGACCCCGGCCGCAGGGAGCGACGCGTAGGCGCGAACGGCCTGGACGACCCACCTGGGGCAGACGTCCGAGCAGGGTGCCCGGGGTGTGGGGCATAGTGGGCGCATGACA
The DNA here is from genome assembly GCA_964513505.1 of uncultured Anaerolineaceae bacterium. GTDB lineage: Bacteria > Chloroflexota > Limnocylindria > Limnocylindrales > CSP1-4 > JAFMJV01. The sequence continues at coordinate 9,143 of CAZENL010000073.1, read as the reverse complement.
GATTTGAAGCTCGGAATCCTGCTCTGGAGCCAGGGCGCCTCCTGGCCCGAAATGCTCGATGCGGCCAAGCGCGTCGACCAGCTCGGCTACGACCACCTGTGGGCCTGGGACCACGTGTATGCCATCTTTGGCGATCCCTACCAGTCGATCTTCGAGGGCTGGTCGCTGCTGACCGCGTGGGCCATGGCCACCCAGCGGACCCGTCTGGGTCTGCTGGTCGGCGCCAACACGTTCCGCAACCCGGGCCTGACGGCCAAGCTGGCCGCCACGCTCGACCACGTCAGCAACGGCCGCGCGATCCTTGGCCACGGTGGTGCGTGGTTCGGCCTGGAGCACACCGCCCACGGCATCGACTTCGGCTCCGGGTTCGGTCAGCGGCTCGACTGGATGGACGAGGCAGTCGAAGCGGCACGCAAGCTCCTCGACGGGGAGACGGTCACGTCCGCGCCCGGCGGCCACTACCAGTTCCAGGAACTGCGGCACCACCCGGTGCCGATCCAGGCCCATCTGCCGATCATGATCGGCGGGTCCGGCGAGAAGAAGACGCTGCGGACCATCGCCAAGTACGCCGACATGTGGAACGGCATGGGCCCGCTGGACACCATGGCCCACAAGATCGAGGTGCTCAAGGGACACTGCGCCGACGTTGGCCGGGACCCCTCCGAGATCGAGTTCACGCTCGGCGTCAAGCTGACCATCCGCGACTCCACGGCAGAAGCCGAGCGCGTCATGAAGGCCGCCATGGAGCACAACCGCACGCCGCTCTCCGACGTGGAGGACGACAGCACGTTCTGGAACGGCACCCCGGAGGAGCTGGCCGAGAAGCTGGCGCCCTACGTGGAGCTGGGCTTCCACACCGTGATCAGCGAGCAGCCGGCGCCCTACGACACGGAGACGCTGGAGCGCTTCATCGGCCAGGTGAAGCCGCTCGTCGAAAAGGGCTGAGGGAGGGGCGGCCGCCGCGCGACTTCAGCGGCCGCGCGTCGAATCGGCCAGCTGGCGCTCCATGTCCCGGCGTGAATCGCGGTCCGCGATGTCCTGCCGGCGGTCGTGCAACTGCTTGCCACGCCCCACGCCGAGTTCCAGCTTTGCTCGCCCGCGATCGCTGATGTAGAGCCGCAGCGGCACGAGGGTGAGGCCCTTGGCGCGGGTCTTGCCGAGCAGCTGGTTGATCTGGACGCGGTGGAGGAGGAGCTTCCGGTCGCGCCGTGGCTCGTGGTTGTTGACGTTGCCATTGGCCCATGGGGCGATGTGGGCATTGATCAGCCAGGCCTCGCCGCGATCGATCTTGGCGAACGCGGACGACAGGTTGCCCTTGCCATCGCGCAGGCTCTTGATCTCCGTGCCGGTCAGCACGATGCCCGCCTCGAGGGTGTCCTCGATGCTGTAGTCGTGGCGCGCTCTGCGGTTGACGGCGAGGGTTTCGCCCATGACCGGAACTCCTGGCGGGATGCGCGACCGCAGGCACGGCGGTCAGCGCGGGGACGAAGAAGGATATCTGTAGACGCACGAACGCCGGCCCAAGGCGGGCCGGCGTCTTCGTGGCTGCGTTTCACCACCCGGTGGTGTCGGACTAGGTCCGATCCTCCGAGGTGGTGCAGCGACTACTGTCGATCACTGCACATCACCTCCTTTCGTTCCCAGCCACCTTACCCGATGACGATTTGTGGCGCAAGCCTCGAGTCAAGGGAGCCGGCGGGCCCGCCCGATGGCGAGGGTGACGGAGCCGGCGCGGTCGGCGCCGGGGTGCTCAGGGCACACGCCGGGCACGTCGAGACCGGGCCGGCCAGGTCGGCCAGCGCGCGGTCCATCTGCGGATCCTGGTTGATGGGCAGGTCGGCCGGCTTGTCCACCACCTGGTCCGGCGTGATGCCGACGCCGTGGATCCAGGTCTTGTCCGGCGTCAGCCACTTGTCCGTGGAGAGCCGGAAGCCGCCACTGTCGTTGGAGAGCAGGATCCACTGCTGGATGGTGCCCTTCCCGTAGGTCTTGGTCCCGATCACCGTTGCGCGGCCGGTGTCGTGGAGGGCGCCGGTCACGATCTCGGAAGCGCTGGCGGTGCCGCCATTGACCAGGACCGCGACTTTGATCGACGGATCGATGGCCACGCCCGTCCCGGTGGCGTTGTGGGCCTGGTCGACGCCCTGCGAATCCTCCTCCCAGTAGATGGGACCGGATGCAACGAACTGGTCGGCGATGCTGAGGGCCGCTTCGACGAAACCTCCCGGGTCGTCGCGCAGGTCCAGCACGATGTTCTTCACGCCCGCATCCACGCTCTTCTTGAGCGCCAGCGTGAAGTCCGAGGCGGCACTGGAGCTGAAGCCGGCGACCTTGATGTCCGCGACCGTGCCGTTAGCCAGCAGCGTGGAGGTCACCTCTTCGGTCTCCACCGTGTCGCGCGTGATGGTCATGTCCTGCGCGCCACCGGCGCGCTGCAGCGAAAGCGTGACCTGCGTGTTGCGATCGCCCCGGATCTTGTTCACCGCGTCGTCCAGTGCCAACCCGTCCAGGCTGGCTCCGTCGATGGCCGTGATCACGTCTCCGGCAAGGAGCCCTGACTTCTCCGCCGGCGAGTCGCGGATCACGTGGACGACCGTGAGGATGCAGGCGCTGCCGAGCGGGGCACACGTCTTGTCGCTGGCATCCACCGCGGCCATCTCGGCGCCGATACCCACGAATTGGCCGCTGACCCCTGACAGGCTGGCGGTGTACTCCTCCGAGGTCATGTAGAACGAGAACGGATCGTTCAGCGCGGCGAACATGCCCTTGATCGAGCCCTCGACCAGGGCTTTGGGCGAGAACGGGCCAACGTAGTCGGCGGTGATCTTGTTGTAGGCCTCCCAGAAGGGCGCGAAGAGCGTCTCCTGGTCGGCGGGTGTGCCCGGCGTCAGGGAACGTTGCGTCCCAAGGGTGTAACCGGAGAAGAAGAGCGCACCCGCGGAGATGACGGCCACCACGAACAGGGCCACGTAGAGCGGGCCGCGCGAGCCGCGCCGCGCGGATCCGGGATCGCCTGGAGCCTGGTCGGCGGGCGCTTCCGCGTCCGGTTGCCCGGCTGACGCGGAATCATCAGGAGAGTCACCGCCCGCCGGCGTGGCGGCCTCGGGAACGGGCTCAGGGAGAGTGCTGACGGACATCGGAGACTCCGGATGTTGGTGGCGGGGTGCCAGGGACCAGCGCTAATGCCGAAGGTAGGCGCGTACCGAGATCCAGGCTCCCAACCCTCCCAGTCCAAGTCCGGCGGCCAGCACCAGGCCCACGATCTGTCCCGTGAGCGCTCGGCTGAATCCGACGTCCACCGGCCCCGAGATGGCCCCGGCCAGATCGCTGATGGGGCCGGAGGCGGCCAGCAGCAGCGACAGGGTGGCCACGGCGCCGATCAGTCCCACCAGTATCCCTTCGAAGATGAAGGGCCAGCGGATGAAGGCGTTGGACGCGCCGACCAGGCGCATGATCTCGATCTCGGTGGCGCGCGACATCACCGCCATGCGGATGCTGTTGACCACGATCAGCAGGACGGTCACGCCGACCAGCACCAGCACTACGAAGCCGATCGTCCGCAGCAGCCCCGTGACGCTGATGAGCCGGTCGACGTTGACCTGCTGCTGGATCACCCGGCCGACCACGCCCGGCGCATCCTGGAGCGTGGAAACCACCTGGCTGAACTGCTTGGGATCGCGGAGCTTGATGCTCAGCTGTGCAGGGAACGGATTGAAGCCGGCGTATTGCGTGAGGTCCTGTTCCCCCAGCTCGGCGCGCTGCGCCTGGAACTCCTGAAGTGCCTGATCCTTGCTGATGTAGTCGACCGACGAGACTTCCGGCAGGGCCTGGAGTTGTGCCGTCAGGTTGTCCACGCGGTCGCTGGTGACACCGTCGTTGAGCTCCGCGCGGACCTCCACCTTGCTCTCGATGAAGGCCAGGCCCGCCTCCATGCCGGAGACCACGATGACCAGGCTGGAGAGCAGCACCAGCATCAGCACCATGGTCACGGACGCCGCGAGCGTCATGACGCGATTGCGCCAGAGACCCTCGATGGCCTGGCGAAGGGAGAAGGCGACGAAACCGATCATGCGGCTCGCTCAGGCCACGCCGGACTAATAGTCACGGTGGTACCCGCCGACCTCGTCACGCACGATGCGGCCCATTTCCAGGGCCACCACCCGCTTGCGCAGAGCCGTGACCACCTCCGCGTTGTGCGTGGCCATCAGCACGGTCGTGCCAAGGTCGTTGATTCGCAGCAGGAGCTGGATGATCTCCCAGCTGATCAGCGGGTCAAGGTTGCCGGTCGGCTCGTCGGCGATGATCAGTCGCGGGTCATGGACCATGGCACGTGCGATCGCGGTGCGCTGCTGCTCGCCACCGGAGAGCTGGCTGGGCCGCTGGTTGGCCTGCTCGGTGAGGCCGACGAGCGACAGCACGCGGTCAACGGAGGCACGCATCTGGCGGCGCGGGGTCCCGGTGACCTCCAGCGCGAATGACACGTTCTCGCGGACCGTCTTGCGCGGCAGCAGCTTGAAGTCCTGGAAGATGACGCCGATCGAGCGACGCAGCCGGGGCACATCACGGCCGCTCATGCGTGAAAGGTCCCGGCCCGAGACCTGCACGGAGCCGGTCGTGGCTTCCTCGTCGTGGACCAGCAGCTTGATGAGCGTGCTCTTCCCGGCGCCGGATGGACCGACCAGGAAGACGAAGTCGCCCTCCGGAACGACCAGGTCCACCTCGCTCAGCGCGACCTTGCCGTTCGGGTAGACCTTGCTGACTTCCTCCAGCTTGATGGACCAACGCGGCGCGTGAGCCGGCGGAAGCTGGCGGGACGGCACCATCGGCTGGCCGGCCGGGAGAGGGCCGCCGCCGACATCGGGGAGCTTCGGCGGGGCCGGCGGCCGCTCCAACAGGGACGCGCGCAGCACATGGAGGATCCGACGACGGGAATGCGGTTGCTGCGCGGCTCGCATGGCTTCGTCGGTCACGTTTGCTCCGACTGATCGTGCGGACCGAGCGTGACGAGCCCGGCCGTCGGATTGCGGCACGTGGCTCGCGGCACGGCGAGCGATTGCGTACCCGGCCACGAGCGTAGCACAGGGTTTCGCGCCGACCCTCCGGCGCGCGGGCCCGGCTCAGCTCTCGTGCTGGACTCCGAGGTCGCTCATCAGTTGCGCGTGCAGCACGCCGTTCGACGCGATGGCGCTTCTGCCGTGGATGGTCCGGCGGCCTTCGAAGTCGGTCAAGCGGCCGCCGGCCTCCTCCAGCAGCAGGAGCATCGGGCCCAGGTCCCAGCTGTGGACGCCCAGTTCGATCATCGCCTCCGCGGCGCCTTCGGCGACCAGCGCGTAGCCCCAGAAGTCGCCGAAACCCCGTTCGCGCCAGGCTCGCCGGAGCGTGGCGGCAAGGCCCGGCAGCCGGACGTTGGTGGCCGGATCGGACGGCGACGAGGTGAGCAGCTGGGCATCCTCGACGCGCGACACACCCGAGACGCGCAGCCGGCGCGGCGCCATGCGGCTGCCCTGATCCGCGGCCCACGCCCCGCCGCCGGCCCAGGCGTACCAGCGCGTGCCCAGTGCGGGTGCGCTCACGGCGCCGACCAGAGCCTCACCCTCGCGTTCGAGCGCGATCAGGGTCGCGAAGACCGGGATGCCGCGCAGATAGTTGTTGGTGGCATCGATCGGATCGATGTACCAGCGGAACGTGGCGTCGATGAGCTCCTCGCCGAACTCCTCCCCCACGATGCCGTGGTCTGGAAACGTGGCCCGGATGCGTGCCCGGACGGCCTCCTCGATTTCCCGATCCGCCTGCGTCACGTAGGTCCGGTCCGGCTTGGTCTGGATGCGCAGGTCGTGACGGAAGTGCTGCATGGAGATTCGGTCGGCCGTGTCGCACAGCGAAAGGGCCGTGTCCAGCCACGTCCGCTCCGGCGTGCCCTCCGGCGGCAGGGGTGCTCCGGGCTCGGTGTCTGCCTCGCTCACCGTGGCCTCAATCGAGCGCGAAGTTCATGGGCAGGTACCGGTCGAACCGGGGCCCGTCCCAGGTGCCGCAATACAGTGCCGGGCCGCCGTCGATGCGCAGCCCCGCCCGAAGCAGCGGCACGAAGGCCTCGGTCGCCGGGCCGGGCACGATCACCTGCCAGCCACCCACCGGCCGGACCGCGGACACCAGGTGGCTGAGGATGGCGGCGAGCAGTTGCGGATCCGTGGCACAGACGGGGCCGAGGCGGCCACTGGGCTGGGCGTAGCCGTAGGCCACCATCTCCGAGCCCTGCCGGTAGAGGAAGCCGTGCCGGTCCGGCACGGCCAGGAATCGGTGTTCCTGCGGCCTGGCATAGCCGACGACCTGGCGGTCGAGCGCGTCGACGGCCAGCCTCACCGCATCGGGGTCGTCCAGCGCGCTGAATGCCATGGCATCCAGGCGGGCCGCGGCCATGCCCGCGCCGGGGTCCGGCAGCGAGCCGGGAGTCACGTCCCCCGTCATCACGTACAGCGGCACGCGCGGGACCATCCCGTATTGCGCGTAGAGCGCCGTGGAAACCGGTTGGGCCGCCTCGACCGCCACTGACAGGCGGGTCCGGGCCCGTCCATCGGGCGCAGGCAGGCACTTCTCCAGCACCGCGCGTCCGACGCCCCGGCCCTGCCACTCCGGCAACACGAAGAGAAAGCCCAGGTACCAGTGGTCGTCGCGCTGGTGGGCGAGTCCGAAGGCCACCACACGCCCGGCATCTTCGGCCAGCCAGCAGCGTCCAGGATCCGTGGAGGCGATGTGCGCGAAGACGTGCGCAAGCGACTCAGGATTGCGCGGAATCGGTGGCTCGCCGATCCGGGCGTGCAATTCGTCGAGGGCAGCGTAGAAGACGCCGAGGCAGGCCCGCACATCCCCCGCGGCAACCGGTCGCAGTTCCATCAGGAGCCGGCGCCGGGCTCGACTTCGGTGGCTGTTCGCTCCAGCTCCGCCAACATGAAACGGTCGAGGTCGCCGTCCAGGACCCCGGTCGTGTCGCTGGTCTCCACGTTGGTGCGGTGATCCTTGACCATCTGGTAGGGATGCAGGACGTAGCTGCGGATCTGGTTGCCCCAGCCGGCCTCCACGTGGACGCCACGAAGCTGAGCGACCTCGGCTTCGCGCTCCGCGATTCGCCGCTCCAGCAATCGGGCACGCAGGATCTTCATGGCCAGCTCGCGGTTCTGGTGCTGCGAGCGTTCGTTCTGGCTCTGGGCAACCAGGCCGGTCGGGATGTGCGTGATGCGCACGGCCGAGTCCGTCTTGTTGACGTGCTGCCCACCGGCGCCCTGGGCTCGGAACGTGTCGATGCGCAGGTCATCGTCGGGGATGTCACCGACCTCCACGTCGTCTTCCGGCTCGGGCAGCACCTCGACGAGCGCGAAAGTGGTGTGGCGCCGCTTCTGCGAGTCGTACGGGCTGATGCGCACCAGCCGGTGGACGCCGCGCTCCGCACGCAGGTGGCCGTACGCCATGCGCCCGTCGATGGCCACGGTGGCGCTCTTCAGGCCTGCCTCCTCGCCCTCCAGCTGGTCCAGGATCTCCGTCCCGAAGCGGTGCCGCTCTGCCCAGCGGAGGTACATGCGCACCAGCATCTCCGCCCAGTCCGTGGCCTCCGTGCCGCCGGCGCCCGCACTGATGGAGACGATCGCGTTGGCCGCGTCATACGGCCCCGAGAACAACAGGCTGGTGCGTAGGCGTTCGTAGGTGCGCAGGATCTCGTCGAACTCCGAGTCGACGCCCCTCTCCAGCTCCGGGTCGACCGTGGCCATGCCGCCGAGTTCGACCAGGTCGTCCGCACGGGCAAGCAACGTCTGCCACGTGGTCAGTTCGTCGCGAAGTCCCTCGGCGTCACGCAGGACCGATTGCGCGCTGCGCTGGTCCGCCCAGAAGTCCGGATCGGCGGACTGGTCTTCCAGCGCCCGCAGGCGCTTCTCCTTTGCCGGGAGGTCAAAGCCTCCCCGAGGTCGCGTGGATCCGGGCGGCAAGGTCGCGGATAGCTGCGTGCTCCACGGTTAACTGCGCGCCTGGAGGTCCTGGAGCAGGGTCGGCCGCAACTCGATGATCCTCAAGGCGGACTTGCTCCGTGCGACGACGGGGTTGACACAGGGACAGTATCCGTTGTGCGGGCAGACGCCGCAGTTTCCGTCACAACTCAACCACGCGGCGTAGCTGCAACTCCGGCAATCGCGTTCACACGCGATCAGGTCCGTATACCCTTCGTCGGCGAGTTCGGCGTCGACGGCTGCGGGCAACGACTTCACGACTCCCTCTCTCCCTCTCCGGCCACGTTGGGGTGGGCACACCCGGCCGGTATGACGACGCCGGAGGAGGGGCCTCCGGCGGGTTTGACCGAGTATAGGCAGCGACCCCGCCCCACTCAAGGGGTTGACCTTGAAAAAGGGGTCCACGCCTATACTTCCCGTCCCATGCGCTCCCTTCTTTCCCGCCTCGTCGGCGGTAGCAACGACGCCCACATTTCCCGCCTCAAGCCCATCGTGGCGCAGATCAACGCGCTCGAGGAGCACTTCAAGGCCCTCAGCGACGAGGAGATCCGCGCCGAGATGGCTGACATCCGCGCGGAGGTGCTGGAGGACTCCTCACCTTCAGAGCCGACCGAGGAGGAGCTTGAGCATCCGCAGCGCGAGCGCCGCCGTGAGATCCGCCGCGATCGGCTGAAGGGCGACACCAAGCGGCTCCAGGCGGTCCTGGATGACGTGCTGCCGGAGGTCTTCGCCGCGGCGCGCGAGATCAGCCGTCGCAAGCTGAACATGCGGCCGTTCGACGTGCAGCTGATGGGTGCGGCCACGCTGCACCAGGGCCGCATCTCCGAGATGAAGACCGGCGAGGGCAAGACGCTGGCCGGCCCGCTCGCTGCGGCCCTCAACGCCATGTCGGGGCGTGGCGTGCACGTGGTCACGGTCAACGACTACCTGGCCAAGCGCGACCCGCAGTGGATGGGCCCCATCTTCCATGGCCTCGGCCTGTCCGTGGGCGTGGTCCAGCACGAGGGCGCCTACCGCTACGACCCCGACTACCGGCCGAGCGACGAGCGGCTGCTCCATCTGCGGCCGGTGTCCCGCCAGGAGGCCTACGCGGCGGACATCACCTACGGCACCAACAACGAGTTCGGCTTCGACTACCTGCGCGACAAC
>CAZENL010000072.1:0-16318 GCA_964513505.1 uncultured Anaerolineaceae bacterium | reverse complement strand
TCGCCCGTGGCCACGGCCCACACGCTCCCCCCGGGCGTCCTGGCCGACGATGACTTCTCGCGGACGGTCACCGGCGGATGGGGCTCCACGTCGGTGGGTACGGGCTATCTCGTGGACGCGCCCACGGCCGACTTCAGCGTGGATGGTGCCCGCGGCCTGATCCGCTACCCCGCGGCCGGGACCAGCCATGCAGCCATCTCCACGGTCACGACACGGGATGCGGACCTGCTTTTCCAGGTCGCGGCGGACCGGCTGCCCAGCCAGGGCGGCCTGTGGTTCTACGCGGTCGCCCGCAAGAGCACGACCAACAGATCGGAATACCGCGGCCGGCTTCGCCTGGACGCGAGCGGCAACCTCTACGTGGGAATCAGTTCGGTCGACCCAAACAGCGGCCAGGAAACGCAGATCACCGCTGACCTGCTGTTGCCACGACTGGGCACGTACGTCGCCGGGACGGTGCTGCTCATCCGGCTGGAGGTGGAGGGCGCGTCGCCGACGCGCCTGAGCCTGCGCGTGTGGCGTGCCGACCAGGCGGAACCGGCGACCTGGGACGTGCGCGCGGAGGACTCGACGTCCGCCATCCAAGGCTCGGGCGGATGGGGCATCCGCACGTTCATGTCCGGCGCGTCGAAGACGCTTCCCGTGCTGTCAGTCGACAACCTGCACCTGGCCGTGGCGAGCCCGGCCACCAGCGCGACCACCTGGTACGTGGCGTCCAACGGCGCGGACACCGCGACCGGCAACGCCGCGTCCCCGTTCCTGACCATTCAGCGCGCCGTGGATGTCAGCCTTCCGGGCGACACCGTGGTCGTCGGCGCCGGCAGCTACGACGGATTCACGGTGGGCGTCACCGCGCGTTCCAACGCGCCGCTGCTCATCCAGGGCTCCACGTCCGGCACCACGACCGTCGTTGCGTCGACGGCGCACTCGAACCCCATCACCGTCGCCTCGACGGCGCGCTACGTCACGCTCCAGGACCTGACCGTGACCGGAGCCACCGCCTTCCGCTCGGCCGGCATCCTGGTGGACCAGGACCTCAACGGCCCCATCGTGCTGCAGAACCTGGTTCTGGCCAACAACGCCGGCTTCGGCGTACACATCTACCACTCGCGAAACGTGCTGGTCACCTCCTCCGAGATGACCGGAAACGGCACCGGCGTGCAGATCACCGCCGAAGGCTCGGGCGTGGAGGTGCGCGACAACGACATCCACGACAACAACCAAATGATCGTGAACACCGTGGGTGGCTTCGACGACTACGGCGCGAACGGCGTGGCCATGAACAATACGGTCGGCCCGGTGCTCATTGACGACAACCGGATCTGGGGCAACCGGGCCCCGTCCCATGACTACGGCTGGGACGGTGGTGCGCTGGAGATTTTCGCCGCTTCCGGGGTCACGATGCAGGACAACCGGATGTGGGACAACGAGGACGTGCTGGAAACCGGCACGGATGGCAGCGCCCCGTGCTCGGGCAACACGTTCATCCGCAACGTGGCAGTGGGTGCGGCGTCCGCCGGGTGGAGCGAGGGCCTGCTGCTCCGGTGCGGGGACGGAATGCTGATCGCGCACAACTCGTTCGCGTCGCTGGACCACTGGGCGTTCCTTGTGGGGACCGGGTCCGGCCCGTACTCGGGATCGATCCAGGGAGCTCGGATCGTGGACAACATCGTGTCGCTGGCCGGCCAGCTCAGCGCCTACTGGCTGAGCGGCGGGATTCCGGCGAACCTGGTCATCAACGGCAACCTCACCTGGAACCCGGGCGGCGCCACGCTCCTGACCGGCACGTCGACCTTCACGGACTTCGCGGGCCTCCAAGCGCTCGGATACGACCTGGCCGGAATCCAGGCGGACCCACGCTTCGATGCCTCGAGCGGCAACAACCTCCACCTGGCCGCGGACTCGCCCGCCATCGACCACGCCATCCCTGTCTCGGGACTGGTCGAGCCTTTCGCCGGAGCTGCGCCGGACATCGGCTGGTGGGAGTTCCCGGGGAACTGAGGGCGGTCCGTGCGGCCCATGCGCGCCACTTCCACGCCGGATTCGCCGTCGAGGACGTGCTCGCCTTTGCTACCGTGAAGCGGTGAACGTGACGCTGTCGCCTCGCGAGCGGACTGCCGTCCGCTTCACGCTGCTGACGCTGCCGATCATCACCGTCTTCGTCTCGATCTTCCTGGTCGGGTACGTCGCGAATCTCTTTTTCAACATCCTGGTCATGTTCTTCCTGGCCTGGCTGCTGGCCTTCCTCCTCGATCCGGTCGTCAACCGGCTCGTCGCCCGGATGCCCTTCCTGCCACGCGGGGTGGCGGCCGCGCTGGTGTTCGTCTCCGTGGTGGTGTTCGCGATCCTGATCCTGGCGGCGGTCGCCTCATCGGTCATCAGCTCGCTGACCGACATTCTTGGCAGTGCGGCCACGATCGACGACGCCATCGCCAAGCTCCTGGCGCCGATCCAGACCCAGATCAACCACGCCGGCTTCAGCATCAACCTGACCACCGCCGCGCACGACCTGATCCTGTCCGTGACCGCGAACGCCAACTCGCTCCTCTCGGGAGCCCTCAGCAGTGGACTGGCGCTCTTCAGCCAGGGCACCGCGATCATCTTCATCGCGGTGGTCTTCGTGGCCAACAAGGGTCGTTTCCTGGCCTTCATGCGCAGGCTGGTGCCGCGCGACCAGATCGACCTGTACGACGAGTTCGTGAGCGCCACCAGCCACTCGTTCGGCGGCTTCATTCGCGGGCAGTTCGGGACGGCGGCCCTCTACGGCCTGATCGTCGGCGTCATCGGCGTTGTCTTCGGCGTGCCCTTCGTGGCGCTCACCGGGTTGGTCACCACCATCCTCCAGAGCATTCCGTACTTCGGCCAGCTGGTCTCCTGGCTCCCGCTGATGCTGATCACGCTGATCTTCAAGCCGGACGCGTTCGTGCCGGTGGCGATCGCACTCACCGTGGGCCTGCTGGTGATGCAGAACCTGGTCACACCCCGGGTGATGGGCAGCGCGGTGGGGATCAACCCGGTGCTGGTGCTGGCCGCCGTGTTCGTCGGCGCCCAATTGGCGGGCACGTTCGGTGCCATCTTCGGCGTGCCCGTTCTGGCGGTCGTGGTGTCACTGCTGGACACGTACCTGGACCGGATGGGCATCGAGGACGACGGCACTCCCGAGCGCATGGCCGGCGGTTCAAAACCCGGCGATCGAGGCCGAGAGCCCAAGGGCAGACAGCTCCGCAGGGAAGCCGAGGACAAGCTGACATCCGACGTCGCGGCCGAGGAGCAGGCGCAAGCGGCGAGACCCTAGAGGAAATACCGCGGGTTCTGGGGCGTGCCGTCCAGGAAGACGCCCCAATGGAGATGCGGGCCGGTGCTGTTGCCCGTGTCGCCCTCCCAGCCGATGGTCTGCCCGGCCGTGACGCTGGCACCGACCTTGATGCGCAGCGGGCTCTTGGGCTGAAGGTGGCCGAGGATCGTGACCACGTGGTCGGAGACGGCGATCATCACGTAGTAGTTGGCGTCCTTCTTGGGCACGTCCGTCTCGTAGCCGACCCACAGGATCACGCCGTCGGCGGGGGCATGCACGGCCGACCCCGATGGAGCGGCGATGTCGATCCCCTGGTGGAAGTGATCGCAGGCGCCCATCGGCGGCTCCAGCGGGAAGTGCGTGCAGCCGAACTCCTGGCTGATCGGGCCCACCAGCGGCCAGCGCATCACGCCGTTGAACGCCGATGGGAGCCGGCCGGAGTGACGCTCTTTGTTGAGGAGTCTGCCGATCTGGGTGGTGAGGTTCTGCTGTTCGGTCTGTTGCTGGGCGATGATCGCCGCCACCTTGGCCTGGTTGTCCAGCACCTGCGCATACCGGGCCTGCTGCTGGGCCTGAAGCGCCAGCGTCTGCGCCTGCAGCTGGGCCTCGGTGTTCTTCGCCAATTGCAGCTGATCGCTCTGCGCGCTGATCTGCTCCGCCTGGGCTGCCACGCTGGCCCGCAATTGATCCGTCTGGTAGCGCGATTGGCGGAGTTCCAGGCGCTGCTCGTCCAGCAGCGACTGGTCGTGCTGGATGGACGCGGCCAGCTCGCGGTCGTGGTCGCCGAGTGTCAGCGAGCCCTGCTGCTGCACGATCGCATCCAGGAATGAGCCCGCACTCATGACCTGTTCCCACAGGCCGGTCTGGCCCTCGCGGTAGGCGTCCGCCAGGCGCGCCCCGAGTTCGCGTCGCCGGTCGTCCAGGTCCGCGGCCAGCTCATCGGCCTGGTCGGAGAGCGCATTCAGGCTCCAGTCCAGTGACTCGACCTGCTGTTCCAGCCCGTCGCGCTGCGTCACCGCGGCATCCAGGTCGGCCTGGGCGGTTGCGATCTCCGCCTGGAGTTGCGCCAGGTTGACCATGATTCCGGACAGGGTGTCGTTGGTTGCCTGGAGTGCCGTGGTCAGCCGTGCGCCGGAGTCGTTGAGCGCGGCCAGCCGGTCCTGCTGGCTGGCGATGCGTGCCTGGATCGCGATGCGCTGCTCGCGAGCCACCTTGATCGGATCGTTGGCCTGCCGCCCGAGGCGTGGATCGAGCGTGGGCGTGGGATTGGCACCGGCCGCCGGGATCGCCCCCACCAGGATCGAGACGATCGCGGCCACGACCATCAACGTACGAGGCAGGCGGAACCGGGCAGCGCGGGACATGCCCCAACCATGGGTGGTGCGGTGCGGTTCACCAAGTGGTTCCTTGGTCCCACCCACCCGCGCCGATGGGCGTGCGCGGTATGGTTTCGGACATGTGCCGAAGCATCAAGACCCTTCGAACCCTCGACCACCCCGCGACCGATGAGGAGGTGCAGGCAGCCGCGCTCCAGTTCGTCCGCAAGCTCAGCGGCTATCGCCAGCCGGCGGCCCGCAACGCCGACACGTTCGACTCGGCTGTGCTGGAGATCGCCGCCGCCTCACGCCGCCTGCTGGACGGCCTGGTGCCGGTCGGCCAGCGAACGCACGCACACGACCACGACCACGCGGCCGCCCACGATCACGCGCCCGAACACGCGCACGCCCATGGCTGACGCCGCCCTCCACCGGAAGCTGAAGCTGAAGCCGGGGATGCGCGGCGCGCTCTTCAATGCGCCGGCCGGCTACATGGCCTCCCTGGAGCCGCTCCCCGATGGCACGACGCTGACGGAGGATCCAGCGGGCACGGCCGCCGAATTCGACTGGGTCCAGCTCTTCGTCAAGGACCGAGCCGCGCTGGAACGGTCGCTGCCCGCGGCGCGCCGCGCGCTCAAGCCGGTGAGCCAGTTGTGGATCAGCTATCCCAAGGGCTCGTCGAAGGTGCAGACGGACCTGACGCGGGACAGGGGCTGGGACTCGCTCTCCGGCGCGGATCTCCTGTGGGTCAACCTCATCTCGATCGACGCCACCTGGTCCGCGTTCGGGCTGCGACCCCTGAGACCCGGCGAACCGAAGCAGGCGTTCCGCTAGGTCGACTCGCGCGGCTCGGTTCGCTTGCGGGCTTTCCAGACCTCTTCCACGGGCCAGCGTTGGGCCCATTCGTTGGTGGCGTACGGGTAGCTGGGCGCCGTGGCGCCCACCTCTGGACGCAGCTCGATGAGGTCCTCCACCTCGAAGCCGTTGGCGCGGAGCAGGCGGATCCAGTCGCCGTAGCCGAGGTGGAACTCGACCGAGTCGTCGTCATCCGGCCATTCGAAGCGGTGCATCCCGAAGTAGTCGCGGATCAACCGGTCCGTCGCCGGCTGCCCTTCCTCGTCAGGCACGGTGAGCATCAACAGCGTGCCGTTGACCAGGAAGATGAGCCGGCCGCCGGGACGCAGCAGGCGCGCGGCTTCCGGGATCCAGCGGTACGGGTCGGCCCAGATGCTGGCGCCGTACTCGGAGATGGCCAGGTCAAAGCTGGCGTCAGGTAGCGGCACGGCCTCGGCATTGCCGTGGATCAGCGGGTAGTGGATGCCGTGCAGATCCTGCAGTCGCCGGTTGGTGGCCAGTTGTTGCTCCGAGTTGTCGATGCCGGTCGGCCGTGCCCCGCGCCGGGCCAGCCACGCGGACACGTAGCCGGTCCCGCACCCGAGCTCGATCACGTCCAGTCCGTCGACACTGTCCGGCAGCACGTGCGCGGCGGCCTCAGGGATGCCGAACACACCCCAGCTGGGCTCTGCCGCCGCCCAGGCGCGCTCGCCCGGCCCGACGTACTCGGCTGCCCACGTGTCCCACACTGCGCGGTTACGCCGGACGTGCTCCGGCAGGTCGTCGGTCATCCGGTCTCCTCCTTCGGCCGTCGCCGGCGGGCGGCGCGCCGGGCTTCACCCCCGAGTTTCCACAAAGTGTCCGAAAGCCAGTGCCCTGGCCCCACCCAAAGCCTGAACGGGAGCTGTATCTCCACATCTTGTCCGAGTCAGGGTCGAAAATGGCCGCGCCTGGCGCCCATTCGACCTCCACGTCGGGACGTCCGCGGACACTTTGTGGAATGTGGCGCCACACGCGCCGAAGCACCGTAGTCGAGCCGTTCGGCACGTGCGGGCATCGCGCGTTTCGGCGAGGCTTGGGCAGACCAACCACTGGAGGAACCCGTCAGCATGCTCATCAGCACCACACCGACCATCTCCGGCTATCGCATCACGTCGGTGATCGGCGCGGTCTTCGGGGTCGTCGTCCGCAGCCGCGGGCTCGGCGGCAACATCATGGCCGGGCTTCGCTCGCTGGGCGGCGGCGAGATCCACGAGTACACCCAACTCCTGGAGCAGACCCGCACGGAAGCGGTTGCCCGCCTGGCCCAGCGCGCCGAGCAACTCGGCGCCAACGCGATCGTCTCCATGCGCTTCGACTCGTCCGCGATCGGCGACATCATGAGCGAAATCGTGGCTTACGGAACCGCGGTCACCGTCGTCGCCGACGCGAGCGCGGGGCACGGCGCCCAGGAGTAGGCGTCCGCCAAACGGGAGCTACCGGTCCTGGAAGACGTCCAGCGCGCCGGAGTAGATGGCCACCCAGACGTCGCGCGTCGCGTTGTCGTACGTGATGCCGATCGGATGGTGGCCGACGTGGATCGTCTGGAGCACCTGCATGTCGCTGGTGCGGACCTTGCTGACCGTCCCGGACGTGTAGTTCACGACGTACAGCGACCGCCCGTCCTGGGCGAGGACCATGCTGCGTGGCTCCCTGCCGGTGGCGACGGTCGTCACGACGGTCTCCGTGGTGAGATCCAGCTTGGCGATCCGACCTGCCCCATTGAGTGAGACGTACAGGTAGCGTCCGTGTGGATCCATGGCCAGGTGTCGCGGGTTCAGCCCCACGTGGATGTGGCGCACGGCATTGGTGCCAAGATCCACCACGGCCACCGCGTTCAGGTCCCAGACGGCCACGTACGCAAGCTTCGACTTCTTGTCGAACACGATGCCGCGCGGGTGCCAGCCCACCTGGATCACGTCCGTGACCGTGAACGTGGCCAGGTTCACGATGCTGACCGTGCCCGAGCACCAGTTCGAGACAACCAGCGTCCTGCCGTTGGGCGACACGGCCAGGAACTTGGGCACCTGCCCGACGCGGAGCACGCCGTTGATCCGGAACGTCTTCACGTCGATGCGGTAGATGAAGCTGCGATCGATGCCGTTGCCAGGCTGGCAGGTGTCGCTGCCGGGATGGTTGAAGCCGGGGCCGTACATCGAGTAGTTGGAGACGTAGACGGTGGAGCGGTCCTTGCTGAACGCGGCCTCGACCGGCCCGCCGCGCACTGCGGCCTGGTACTGCGGGTAGCCGAACCGCGCCAGCTCGATGCGGTCCTTGATGGTCGCGACCAGGTTGTACGAGCGGTCGTAGACCTTGATGTTGTGGCCGTAGATCATGTTCTGGGCGAAGAACAGCCCCGTCTGGGACGCGACCACGGACTTTGGCGAGAGGCCACCCGTGATCGACTGGATCAGGTGCAGGCGGAGGCTGTCGGATGGGCCGGTCGCGGGGCGGGCGGTCGGTGTGGGGGTCGGCGTGGAGACAGGAGTCGGCGCGGTCGTCGCGGCGGGCGTCGTGGCCGGCCGTTGGGAAGCGGCTGGATCAGGTGTTGCGCCTGGATCACGAGTTGCGCCGGGTTGTGACGCGGCCCCATTGGCGGCGGTCGGATCAGAGGCCCGGGCGTTGGTCGAGCCTGATCGTGGTGAGGCCGTCCGGTACGCGGCTGCGCCAACGGACGAACCACTCGCAAGGGACCCTGCCGGCGGCTCCGCCGAGCTGCACGCGGCCAGCCACACCAGGGCCATGAGGCCGAGCAGAAGGCCGGCTGCCGCGTAGATCCGACTCATCGCCACGCGCTGCACGCGTCCAGCCTACTGCGCGGGAGCTGCCTCGTTGAGGGGCGCCGCGACAACCGCGCGGTGGAGGCTCAGGTACGACTCGCGGAGCAGCCGGTCGACTTCCGGCCAGTAGCCTTGACCAGCACCGGCTGGGCCGTCCGGATCTGCGGCGGCACCCCGGTCGCGTACTTCCGCGGCCTGGCCGCGCAGCGCGCCGGCCTCGCGCACCGCCGATTCTGGCAGGCGGTAGATCGCCGAATACAGCGCTGTGATCGCGTCGCCCGCCGCGTCGCCTGCCGCGAGTCCGATTTCGCGCCGCACCACCCACCAGCGCAGTTCGCGTCGGGCCACCTCGGCCGAGTCCACATCGGACGGCAGCTTGAGTGCGCGGTAGCCCCTGGCGATGTCGGGCTCGAAGCGGGAATAGTCGTCAGTCGACTTTCCGAATCGAACGGCCGCTCGGGCCAGGTAGAAGGCGGCCCGGAGTGCTCCCACCCAACCGATTGCGGCCTGCTCGTGGTTGGCTCGCACCAGCAATGCAAAGAGCCGCGCTCCCTGGCGGCGGTAGTACGCCTGCCACATGGCCAGCTCCAGGCCGGCCAGGCGTTCAGGGTCGAAGCGGCGACCCCAATCCGCATCGGTCACGTGGGCCGGAACGCCCCAGGCTGCCGCTCTTCCATGGCCCAGTGGATGCCCCAGCGGTCGAGTGCCGCGAGGTAGGGCTTCGCGTCGAACTGCTCCGGCACCATCACCCCTGAGCCGGCCCAATCGCCGTTGGCGAGCAGCTCCATTGCCACCACCGGGTTGAAGCCCGTCTGCCAGCCCACGGCCTGGAGTTTGAAGTCGCGCCACGTCTCCTCGCCGACCGTCTTCTGGTAGAGATAGACCTCGCGTGGCTTGCCGTCCTTGTGGCCGATCACCCAGGTGCCAACGATCGCGCGGCCCTTCATGCGCTCGCCGACGCGCGCCGGATCCGGGAGCGCGGCCGTGACCAGGTCCCGCGGCGCCACGTCGACGCCCTTGACGCGGATGGGCTTGGTCGAGTCCAGGCCCAGCTTGTGGAGCGTCTTGAGGACTTCGATGAAGTCGTTGCCAAGCGCGTACTTGAAGGTCACTTTCTTCGCATCCACGCCGCGTGGCACCAGCACGACCTCCTCGTGCTCCACGTTGACGCACTCGACCGGGCCGATGCCCTCCGGGAAGACGAACGATTCGGGCGCCGAGAACGGCTCGGTGGTGTAGAAGCCGCGACCCTTCTCCCAGATCAGGGGAGGGTTGAGGCACTCCTCGATGGTGGTCCAGATGCTGAACACGGGCGCGAAGGCATAGCCCTCGATGTACAGGTCGCCGCCGTCGCGGACGTGGACCTCGTCGATCTCGTCGAACAGCTCCTGCGCGGCGTACTTGGCGAAGACATCCGTGAGCCCCGGGTCCATGCCCATCCCCAGCAGCGCGAGGCGGCCGGCGGATCGCCACTCGGCATCGTGCGGGAACTGGTAGTCGCCCAGCAGCACACCCGGCTTGTGGAACGGATCGTCGGGGTTGGGCTCAGACAGGCTGACGGCCATGTCCATGTAGTCCGTGCCCGCCTGGAAGGCCGCGTCGAAGAGCGACGGCACGAACCGCGGATCCGCCGCGTTCATGATCAGGTCCACGCCCTGCTCGCGGGCGAGCTTGACCACCGAGCCGACATCGGAGGCATCCACGAAGGCGGCCGGAAACGTCTGAGCGGCGGCGTCGCCGAGCATCGCCTGGACCTCCCGTGCGCGATCGGCGTTGTAGTCGGCGAGGACCATCTTCTCCAGCCAGGGCTTGCCGTGCGCCACCTTGGCGATCGCCTCGCCAACCGTGCCCGCCCCCACCAGCAAGACCTTCAATCGACGCACGATCCCTCCGAAATTCGTATCCAAATGGCCTTCTGGCTGCGGATATCGTACGCCGGAGCCGGCCGATGCGATGGCCCGCCTAGCCGGCGTCCTCCACCGTCAGCTCGGTGGCGTTGGCCTTCAGGACGGCCTGGTAACGGTCGCTCGCGGCCCCATACCCGTTCGATTCCAGGTGCGTCTTGCCACGCATCAGGCCCAGCCGCCGTCCATCGAAGCGCAGCCGGTCCACGGTGCCTGTCAGGTCCAATGAGAGGGCCGAGCCCGCGGGCCGGGTGATGGAGGCCGTGGTCGCGTTGCCCCTGAACAGCAGCCGCACCGCGCCGCGCGGTGCAGGCAGCTGCAGGCGGAGATTGGTCGCGCCGCCCTTCAGGTCAAAGCCCTGGAGCTCGTTGGCGGCCAGGTCGGCCGCCAGGTCCGAGATGCCGCCACGGACCACGATGGTCCAGGCGATGCCCGGGTTCAGCGCGATGGTGGCGGACCTGCGCTGGAGGAAACCGCGGAAGCGGTAGCGCACCGTGACCGTGCCGCCGGACACGCGCGTCTCCGGACGCGGCCCCGTGAAGGTGGCCTGGAAGAGCTTGGACGGTGAGCACTCGCCATTGAGCCGGAGGCTGGAATTGCCCGCCTCCGCGACCAGGCGCGTCGCTGCGCCCGGCACGGGGGTTGCATGGAACGTCAGGCGAGCGGCGCCCGATTCGAAGATGAGCGACCCGCGCATGACGCCGGCCAGGGGCGCGTCCAGGTCGGATGCCGTGCCGTCCTCTGGTTGAACGACCGCGCGATCGCTGCGTCCCTGGTCGCGCAGCACCCGGATCTGGTGGTCGATCAGGTCGCGGCGCAGCCGCAGGAAATCGGAGATCGCGCGCCGCGTCTCGGTCGGGAAGCCGTTCACCAGGTCACCGATCGAGCGGACCAGGTCGGCGTACAGCTCGTCGATCTCCGCCTGCCGGTCCGGGACCAGGCGGACCACGAAGCGGCGCCGATCGGCCGGATCCGGCTCGCGCCGCACCAGGCCGGCCGCCTCCAGGCGATCCAGGACGCCGGTGATCGCTCCGGTGGTCAGGCCGCTCAGCTCCGCCAGGTGACCGGGTGTGACCGTCTCGTCGCCGGCCACCAGGTCCAGGCACTTGAGGTCCGTGGGATTGAGGCCCAGGCGCGCGGCGACCGCCTCCAGGAGCAGGACGGAGCGGGCGTTGGTCGAGCGTTCGAAATCGGCGTCACCGGACTGGGTTGACACGTTCTCTCCGATCGGACTAGGATGCAAAGTATCTTAGCATCTAAGCTACTGACGGAGGCACAGACTGATGCATCAAGCCAATTCTAGCGGCGGAGCACCGCCCGCGATCCAGGCCATCGACCTGGTGAAGACCTATCCGGGTGACGTCCGCGCGCTGGATGGTCTCAGCATCGCTGTCGAGGCCGGAGCGGTCTTCGGCATGCTCGGGCCCAACGGCGCGGGCAAGTCCACGACGGTCAAGATCCTGACCACACTGTCGCGACCGGACTCCGGAATCGCGGTGGTCGATGGCCTGGACGTGGTCAAGCACCCGGACGCCGTGCGGCGGCGCATCGGCAGCGTGGGTCAGAAGTCTGCCGTGGATCCGACCGCGACCGGCCGCGAGAACCTCCAGCTGCAGGGCCGCTTCTACGGTCTCGGCGGCAGGGACCTGCGTTCCCGCATCGACGTCATGCTCGACCGCTTCGGTCTCGGCGACGCCGGCAACCGGATCGTCGGCACGTATTCGGGCGGCATGCAGCGGAAGCTCGACGTGGCCATGGGCCTCATCCACCAGCCGCGCGTGCTGTTCCTGGACGAGCCGACCACCGGCCTGGACCCAGAAGCTCGCACGGAGCTGTGGAGCGAGGTGCGGCGCCTCACCGAAGGGGAGGGCCTGACCATCCTCCTGACCACGCACTACCTGGAAGAGGCGGACCAGCTCTGCCGCCGATTGGTGATCGTGGACCGCGGCCGCGTGGTCGCCGAGGGCACGCCCGACGAGCTCAAGGCGGAGCTCCACGGCGACGCGATCGTGGCCGAGTTGCGAGACGCGGCATCCGCAGGACCGGCGATGGCCGCGCTGGGGCGCGTGCCGGGTCTCTCGGAATCGGCCGCCGAAGGCCGCACCGTGCGCACCCGCGCGGATCGCGGCCCGGCCTCTGTGCCCGCGGTGATCGCCGCGCTCGAGGCGGCCGGCATTGCCGTTGCCGCCGTCACCGTCGCGCGCCCGTCGCTCGACGACGTCTATTTCCGCCACACCGGGCGGAGCTACTCAGCCACTCAGCCGGAGGCCGTTCGATGACCGCGACAACCACGCCGATCACGTCGGTCGACACCACGAGCCACGGAGTCTCCGCGGCCGTCGTGCAGACCGTCGCCATCGCGCAGCGCCATATGCGTTATCTCCTGCGCCAGCCGTGGTTCATCCTGATGACGCTCACGCAGCCGGTCATCTGGCTGATCCTCTTCGGTGCGCTCTTCAAGAACGTCTCGGCCATCCCCGGCTTTGCCGGCGGCGCCAGCGAGGCAACGGGTTCGTACCTGGACTTCCTGCTTCCCGGCGTGCTGGTGATGACCGCGCTCTTCTCCAGCGGCTGGGTGGGCATGAGCATCATCGAGGACCTGGATCGCGGGATCATGGATCGCTTCCTGACCGCGCCGGTCCACAAGGGCGCCCTGATCGCCGGCCACCAGGCCTACGCGGCGATCAACCTGCTGATCCAGGCGCTGATCATCGGCGCGCTGGGGTTTGTCATGGGAGCGCGGTTCGGTGGTGGCATCGCCGGCTTTGCAGTGCTGGTGGCGTGCGCGTTGCTGCTGGGCGCCGCCTTCGGGGCGATCTCGGACGCCACGGCGCTGGTGCTTCGCCAGCGCGAGTCGGTGATCGGCGTGAACACGGCCCTCACGTTGCCGCTGACGTTCCTGTCCGCGGCGTTCATGCCGCTGAACCTGGTGCCGGACTGGATCGCGACCGCGGCACGCTTCAACCCGGTCAACTGGGCTGTGGAAGCCGGCCGGGCAGCGCTGGCCGGCGGCACCGACTGGGCATTCGTGCTGGCGCGCCTCGGCGCGCTGGCCCTCCTGGCGGTTGCGTGCATGTGGCTCGCCACGCGTGCGTTCCGGTCGTACCAGCGGTCCATCTGAGGCGCCCGACCAGCCGCAGGGGCCCGGCACCCTCCGATTCAATTCGCCTGGAGGACTGTGCTGCGGACGACCTTTCGGGTAGGGTTGCCCCGAGAGGTCTCGCCGCGGGTGCGGGCCGGAGGGACGGAGGCGGAAACCGTGACGTCACATCACAGGCTGGTCCGAAGCGTGGGTTTGGCAGCCGTTCTGGCCGGGCTCCTGGCTGCAGGTTCGACCGCCGTGGCGCAGACGCCCGCGGCCCGCGCCACGTCCACCGGCAGCACGACGCAACCGTCCGGGATCGGCTCGGTGTGGGGCTGGGTCACGCTGCGTGATCCCAGTGCCACCATCCAACCGTTGGCTCCTGCCGACCAGGGCAACTCGCTCGCTGAAACCAACGACGTGACCTACGACGGCAATGGGTTCTACGCGGTCCGATTCCCGGGCATCGGCACGACCGGCGGTGTGGCGAACGTCACCGTCCTGGGCACGGATCCGCGCGTGTGCGACGTCTCCGAGTGGTACCCCCAATCGCTGGTCGCCGGCGGAAGCGAGGACGAATACGTCACGGTGCTCTGCTGGGACGACTCCGGCGCTCCGGCAACCGCCGCGTTCACCGTCTCGTACCTGTTCTCGAATGCGCCGATCGGTCGGCTCGCGGACCTTTGGGCGGGCGACTACACGCAGACCGATTACACGCCGGACACCGAGTGGAACTTCAACAGCACAGGCACGCCGAACACCATTCACAAGAACGGCGTCGGCGATTACCGCGTCACGCTGCCGGGACTGGCCTCGTCCCGTGGGAACGTCCAGGTGGGCAATTACGGCCGATTCACTCCCGCGCCGATCACGGCGCTCGCGCCTTCAGGGGTCGCCGTGACGCAGAAGCCGTCCGAATGCAACGTGGCGAGCTGGGCACCGCACGGCGCCGACATGCGCGTGCACGTGCTCTGCCGCAGGCTCAACGGCCATCTCTATGACTCCCAGTTCGAGCTGACCTTCACGCAGAGTGAGGGACTCGAAGGGCCCAGCGGCACGAACGTCGCGTACCTGCTCGCCAACCGGCCGACCACCGCCTCCTACAAGCCGGCCAGTGCGTTCCGCTACGCGTCGCCGACCGGCAAGCCCAAGGTCACCCGGAGCTCTACGGGCACATATCTCGTCACCCTTCCGAGCATGCCGAGCGGTGGCGCTGCCATCGTCACGGCCTACGGGTCCGCCAAGGTCCGCTGCAACGTGACCAGCATCCGCAGCAGCGGAAGCCCCCAGAAGGTTGGCGTCCGTTGCGTCGACTTCCATTGGCAAGCCGTCGACTCGGAGTTCACGCTGTCGTACGTGCACTGAGCCGGCCATGAAGGGCGATCGAGTCGAGGCCGTCGTCGACACCGGCCAGGGAACGCAGACCTTTGACATCCAGGCCACCCGCGCGGGGCGACGGATCGAGGTGACCACCTCGCGCGGCGTGGTCGAGGTGCGCGAGGTCACGCGTGGCGGCACCACCGTGCGCACGGGGCGCTTCATGGCCAACCGCCTGATCGCGCTCGTCGAGCATCCCGCGGCCGACGAGCGCAGCCGCGTGGAGATCTCGACGAGCCATCGCATGCAACCCAAGCGCGGCACGTGACGGACCAGCGCTGGGGCGACGAAGTGGCCGCGCTCCTGCGCGAGACGGCCGAGACCGCAATCGACTACCTGTCCGGCCTTCCGGACAGGCGTGTCACGCCGACCGCGACCACGGCCGAGTTGCGCGCCCGCTTCGGCGGCGACCTTCCGGCTGGACCGGAGGAGCCACGCTCGGTGTTACGGGCGATCGCGCGGGATGCCGATGCTGGCGTCATCGCCAGTGCCGGGCCGCGGTTCTTCGGCTTCGTCATCGGTGGTTCGCTGCCAGCGGCGCTGGCCGTCGACTGGCTGGTCTCGACGTGGGACCAGGACGCCGGCCTGTCGGTCATCGGGCCTGCGGCAGCGGTGGCCGAGGAAACGGCGGCCCGCTGGCTGCTCGACCTGTTCGGCCTGCCGGACACGTGCAGCGTGGGATTCGTGACCGGCTGCCAGATGGCGCATGTGACCTGCCTCGCGGCGGCGCGACGCGGCGTCCTGCTGCACCACGGCTGGGACGTGGATGCGAGGGGCCTCCAGGGCGCGCCGACGGTAAACGTGGTGGTGGGCGGGGAGGTGCACATCACCGTGCCGATCGCGCTCCAGATCCTGGGACTCGGCTCCGAGAACGTGTTCCGAACGGCCGTCGACGGGCAGGGACGCATGGACGTGGCCTCGTTGCGCGAGATCCTGAAGGGATGCGCGGGACCGACGATCGTGTGCGCGCAGGCGGGCAACGTGAACTCGGGCGCCTTCGACCCGCTGGAGGAGGTGGCGGACGCCGTCGGGGAGCGTCCCGCGACGTGGCTGCACGTGGATGGCGCCTTTGGACTGTGGGCCGCCACAGTTCCGGAGTTGCGCCCGCTGGTCCGCGGCCTCGAGCGCGCGGATTCGTGGGCGACGGACGGCCACAAGTGGCTCAACGTGCCGTACGACTCGGGCATCGCCATCGTCCGCCACCCGGCCGTGCATCGAGCCGCGGTCATGCTCAACGCCGCCTACCTGGTGCAGTCGCAGGGCGAAACCCGCGACCCATCCGACTGGGCCCCGGAATTCTCGCGCCGCGCACGGGGCTGGCCGGTGTACGCGGCACTTCGGTCATTGGGCCGCAGCGGTGTCACGGACATGGTGGAAGGTGGCTGCGCCCTGGCGCGGCGCATGGCCGCGGGACTGGCCGCGGCTCACGGTGTGGCGATCCTCAACGATGTGGTGCTCAACCAGGTGCTGGTGCGCTTCGGTGACGATGATGCGCTCACCCGCGACGTGGTGCGCCGCCTCCAGGAAGACGGCACGGCCTGGACCAGCGGCAGCGTCTGGCACGGCATGGCCGTCATGCGCCTGTCGGTTTCCAACTGGTCGACCACCGAGCACGACATCGACCTGACCGTCGCCGCGATCCTCCACTGCTGGGAGGCCGCGCGGGCCGCCGGCTGAGGCGCCTATTCGCA
>CAZENL010000071.1:3452-16373 GCA_964513505.1 uncultured Anaerolineaceae bacterium | reverse complement strand
AAGGCGTCCCCGGCAGGATTCGAACCTGCGACCAGCGGTTTAGAAAACCGCTGCTCTATCCGCTGAGCTACGGGGACCTGCCGACATGCTAACGCGGAGCGGGTTGGGGAAGGGTGCCCACGGGGCGGCAGACGCACGCGTGCCGCGCGGAGAAGCACCCGCCCGGGATTAGTCTGGTCGCGATCCGGAACGGCTTCGGGCCATGGACGCCGACCATGGAGCGTGCCGCTCGTGCCGCCGGCGATGAGGAAGACACGGCATGGACCAGTTGACGATCCTGGGTTTCGCGGGCAGCCTGCGCCGCGCGTCGTACAACCGGGGACTGATCCGAGCCGCGGTGGCGATTGCGCCGGCCGGGATCAAGGTCATCTCGTTCGAGCTTGACGACGTCCCGCTCTACAACCAGGACGTCGAGGAAGCCGGTGAGCCCGGCTCGGTGGTGGCCTTCAAGCAGGCGATCGCGCAGGCGGATGCGCTCCTGGTCGCAACGCCCGAGTACAACCACGGCGTGCCCGGAGTCCTCAAGAACGCCATCGATTGGGCATCGCGGCCCCGCATCTCCAGCCCGTTGCGCGACAAGCCCGTGGCCGTGATGGGCGCCACGCCCGGCAACGGATCCACCGCGCGCGCCCAGGCGCAGCTGCGTGAAGCCTTTGTGTTCACCGGCGCGTGCGTCATGCCGCTGCCCGAGGTGATGATCGGTGCTGCGGCCAGCCATTTCGACCACGAGGGCAACCTGACCGACACCGCGCTGCATGCCTCGCTGATCGAGCTGATCGCAGCCCTGCGCGACTGGACCCTGCGCATCGACATGCACCAGGCCGCGGCCTGAGCCAACGCCGGGCACCGGCGCCCCAGCGGGCAAAGTTGCGCAGCGCGGGTCCACGGTGCTAGCGTCCGGCCCCCGTGACCACCCTGGACGCCATCTCGCTGACGCTGCCCCTGCCGTTCCCACTCGACCGCGCACGGACGCAGCCACTCCCCGAGCTCCGTGTCACGCCCGACTGGAAGGACCAGCGCCGGCTGTGGGGGCACAGCTTCCACCCGATGTGCAGCTACCTCGGATCGTTCCCGGCGCCATTGGCTCACGCGTTCATCGCGCGGCTGTCGCGGCCGGGGGACGTGGTGCTGGATCCCTTCTCGGGCCGCGGCACGGTTCCGCTCCAGGCCTGCGCGACGCGGCGCATCGGTGTGGGCATCGACGCCAACCCGCTGGCATCCGTGCTCACCGGCGCCAAGGTGGACCCGCCGGCGCGACTCCAGGTCCAAGCCCGACTGTCGGAGCTCAGGCTCGATTGGCTCGCCGAATCGATCGATTGGCTGACGGTCGCCAGGGCTGGGCATCAGGCTCTGATCGAGCGCGGGAGCGGCGGTTTGGAGATGCTGCCTCCGGCCGTGGTGAGCGCCTTCCACCCTGTTGCGCTGGCGCAGGTGCTGTTCTTGAGGCGGCGGCTGAGGCTCGAGGATCGGACCGACCGTTTCCTGGCTGCGGCGCTGCTGGGGATCCTCCATGGCGGAAGCAGCGGCTACGTGTCCGACGTGATGCCCAACGGGTTCAGCCTTGCCCCGGCCTACGTGGCTCACGGCATACGCGAGCGGGGCCGCGGGCCGTCGGAGCGCGACGTGATGGCCCTGCTGGCCGCCAAGGTCCGGCGACTCTTCCGCGACGGCGCGCCGCGTACCCGGGGCGTGGCGCTCCACGGGGACGCGCGCGAGGCCGGACCACACCTGCGCCACGAGCTCATCGAACGCGGCCTTCCGGATCGCGCCCGCCTGGTGATCACCAGTCCGCCCTACCTGCGCACGCTCCGCTACGGCGCCGCCAACTGGCTGCGCCTCTGGTTCCTGGGCGAGGAGCCCACGGCCGTGGATCACGCGCTCGACGCGCCGCACTCCCCTGCGGATCTGGCGCGCCTCCTGCGCGACGTCCTGGCAAGTGTCCGCGACGCGCTCACGGACGATGCCGCCGTGGCGCTGGTCATCGGCGACGTGGCCACGGACCGTGGCAAGGCACGCGGCGGCGACCATGACCTCACCACCCAGATCTGGGAGACGGCCGCCGAGCCGCTGGGGTATCGGCTGGCCGGCGTGATCGCGGATCCGGTGGCGGCCAATCGCAAGCTCACGCGCCTGTGGGGCGTGGAGGCCGGGCGTGCCACGGACACGGACCGCATCCTGCTACTGGGTGCCACGGAGCTCGGCCGTCGGCGTGCCCTGGCGTCGCTCGGCAGCCCCGTGGACTGGGCGTGGCCGCCGCGTCCGACACCCACCTTCCAACCTATACTCGGCCGCGATGCAGCAGATGTACCACCCGGACGACCTCGCAGCCATGGACCCGCTGGTGCTCATGAAGAACCTCGACCACGTGCGGATGACCTCGCGCCGGCTCTCCTACGTGCTCCAGCAGCAGACGCACCTGTACCTGCCTGAGGCCAACGAGCTGCGCATGGAGATCGACCGCTACGTGGAAGCGGAACGCCAGATCGAGACGGAGCTGGCACGGCGCCAGATTCGGGCCTGACCTCTCCGGCAGTCGTTCCCTCTGCCCCGGCGGAGCCCGCATCGCCGCCACGGCCGCGGCCGTTCCACTTCCTTGGAGATGCCCGCGCTCCGGTCAGTGCCCGAGAACTGTCCGAGGCCGCGCGCCGTGCTGAAGACCTCGGCTACCACGCGCTGGTGATCCCCGATCACCTTATCGACCAGCTATCGCCGGCCCCCGCCATGGCGGTGATCGCCGCCGCCACCACGACCCTCCGGATCTCGGCGTTCGTCCTCAACAACGACCTGCGCCACCCTGCCGTGCTTGCCCAGGAGCTGGCTTCGCTGGACGTGCTCAGCGAGGGCCGCCTGGACGTGGCCATCGGCGCGGGCTGGAACGTGCCGGAATACGAGCAGAGCGGCATTCCCTTCGACCCAGTGCCGGTGCGGCAGGCCCGCCTGATCGAGGCGATCGCGGTGCTCAAGGGCCTCTTCGGCGAGGGTCCGTTCAGCTTCTCCGGCACGCACTACACGATCACGGAGATGGACGGCCAGCCCAAGCCGGTCCAGAAGCCGCACCCGCCGTTCATGATCGGCGGCGGCGGCCGTGCCACGCTCGAGCTGGCGGGGCGCGAGGCGCAGATCGTGAGCATCGCGCCGCGCATCACGGCTCGCCGCACGGACCTGGCCAGCATCACGCCTGAGGCTGTCGCGGAGAAGATCGCGTGGGTGCGGGCCGCCGCCGGCGAACGATTCGCGGAGATCGAGCTGAACACCTACCCAACCATGGTCGGGCCGATCGTGACCGACGATCCCCGCGCGGCCGCCGAGGAGGCGGCCCGGGAGATCAGCCAGCGCCGTGGGGAGGACGTGACCGCCGATCAGCTGCTGGCGTCGCCGCAGATCTTCATCAACTCCATCGAGGGTTACGTGGAGCGCTTCCAGGAGCTGCGCGAGCGCTTCGGCATCAGTTCATTCATGGTCGGCGAGCTGGGCGATCTGGACCCGGTCGTGAAGAGGCTCGCGGGGAGCTGAACGGCCTGACGCCGCTACCCGGCGACCGGCGCCAGATGTGGGCGCGGCTGGGTGGGGCGTTCGTTGCCCGGACCCATCGGAACGAGTGAGCCGCGAGCGTGGGCACGCTCCTCGGCAACCACCTTGTGCGCCAGCTGGACCAGGGGCGGCAGGCCGTAGAGCGTGAAGCTGACCCCGACCTCGGCCAGATCCTCGTAGGTCATGCCACGGAACACGCCGCGCGCGGCGACCAGGCACATCTCGTCGTAGAGATCCGGCCACGACACGCGCCGGCGGAGGTAGCAGAAGCGCACGAACTCCACTGCACAGGGATCCGGCGGCGCTGCCGGTTCCGCGGGGACCGTTACCAGTTCCGGCTCAGCGGACCCAGAGCGGCGAAACCTGTTTGAGGCCGCGCTGCGGCCAGGACCATCTATCGACACGCTACTCCCACCCTCACGACGCACGCTTCGGCCGCGTGCCCCTGAAAACAGTCCGACACCGCGCACCTCAGGGGGTGTGCGGTGTCGCAAAAAACGCCCGTCTCCCGCTCGTTCAGCCCTGGGGGCCCGACCGGGGAAACCAGTCAGAGAATGGTACGCCGGGGCTCGTTACAGGCGGTAGGGGCCTGTCCACCAACTTCTCCACGTGTTTGTCCACAGGCCGCCGGGGATCGGCGATGCTCTGCTCCGGAGGGTCCGCATTGACCACTTTTGATGACGCCCGGCACCTTGCACTTTCATTGCCGGAGACCACGTGGGACGGCGCCTGGCGGTTTTCCGTCGCCGGCAAGGCCTTCGCGTGGAGCTGGCTGGAGCGGATCGACCCCAGGATGGCGCGCGTCCCGAATCCGGATGTGCTGGTGGTCTGGGTGGCCAGCGAGGAGGTCAAGTTCGGCCTCGCCGAGGCTGAGCCCGAGAAGTACTTCACCGAGCCTCACTACGACGGCTACCGCGCCGTGATGGTGCGGCTGCCCGCCATCACCAATGTCGAGTTGCGCGACCTGCTCACGGACGCGTGGCGGCTCCGGGCGCCGCGTGCCGCGCTCAAGCGGTTGGAGGCCCAACCGCCCGGCTGACGGCGCCCGTCGCGGTCACGCCTCCCGGCGCCTGACCCCCAGGCCGGGCTCCCGCCCGAGTCGCCAGCGGCAGTCGGCGCCGAGCTCCAGGCCTTCGAATGGATCGGCCGCCAGCAACAGGTTGCCGTCCAGGTCCACCCAGTCGGCCAGGCTCGCGATGGCCGCCCCCGCGGCGATGCTGATGCTGGTTTCCTCCATGCAGCCGAGCATGGTCTTGAAGCCCAGCTCCCTGGCGCGCCGCAGCATCCGCAGGGCAGGCCCCACGCCGCCGCACTTGGCCAGCTTCACGTTCACGCCCGCAACCACGCCGACCAGCCCGTCCAGATCGTCAATGGTGACGGAGCTCTCGTCGGTGACGATGGGCAGGCTGGAGCGCTCCTGGAGCCATCCCAACTGCCTGATCTGGTGCGCGGGGAACGGTTGCTCGACCAGTTCCACGCCCAGGCGCACCAGTTCCGGGATGAGCCTGGCGCCCTGCTCGGGCTGCCAGCCGGTGTTGGCGTCGACGCGAATTGGCCCGGTGTACACGGCGCGGACGGCTTCCAGGGTCTCGATGTCCGCCTCGCCGCCGACCTTGATCTTGAGTGCCGGGAAGCGGGCGGCCCTGGCGGCTCGCTGGGCGACCACGGCCGGCTCGTCCATCCCGATCGAGAAGTCGGTCGGTGGGATCTCAGGCGACGTGCCGAGCAACTCCCAGAGCGGAATGCCAAGGCGCTTGCCCAGGAAGTCGTGGAGCGCGATATCCATGCCTGCCTTGGCGCCACCGTGATGGCGGATGGCCCCTTCCATCGCCTCCGAGGCATCGGCCAGCCAGGCACGGCCCGCGTCCAGGGTCCCCGGCGGCTCGCCGAGCGCGCGAACGGCCTCCAGCAGCAGCGGCAGGACGGCGCCGATCGTCTCTGCCGTCTCGCCGTAGTACGCGTCCGGGTACGCCTCCCCGAGTCCTTCCACGCCCGGCACCGAGCGGTGCGTCAGTGACGTGGCCACCACGGTGACCAGGCGATCAGCGTGCGTGCGAGCGATACGGAAGGGATCGCGGAGCGGCATGCGCAGCGTCTCGTGGCGAAGTTCGAAGACCGGGCCGTCGGTCGCCACCACCGAGAGCGACTGGATGCGCGGCGGCCGCTCCGGGCTCATCTGGATCTCCGCCTTGGCGTGGCCGCGCTCTCCGCGCAGCCACCAGGCCACGTGCGAGGGTGATTCCGATTGCGGCTCCCGCCGCGTGTCCGGAGCAAGCTCGCCCAGCTTGACCGTGAGATCTTCGAGTTGTGAACGCCGGTGCTCCAGGGGCTCGTCCAGCACCACGTTCGGCGCGAAAATACTGGCCGCTACGGCGTCGTCCCAGCCGGTCAGGAGGGCTTCGACGGACGCGCGCGCCGCCAGCGTCGCGGCCGACGGCTTCACTGGGCGCACCACGGGTTCGCCGGAGGCACGAACCACGCGGACCAGCGCCTGACGTGTCACGTCCCAGACCGGCGCGTACCGCGCATTCGCGAGCACCACCACGCCGAGACCCGTGTCCGGGTGCCAGCGCATGTGCGACCCATAGCCCGGATACCCACCGCTGTGCCCGACCAGGCGGCCGACTTCCGGGTGGTGTTCCACGGACAGGCCGAGGCCGTAGCCCGCGACGGTCGGGGTGACGCGGCCGCCGTCCATGGCCACCTCCGGCTCGTAGATGCGGTGGAGCTGCTGCATCTCGCGGCGGCTGCTGCGGCTCAACGGCTGGCCCGCATCGGGTTCGTCACGGGGCGGGAACGCGTCCAGGAAGAACGCCATCCAGCGCGCCAGGTCACGCACCGAGCTGAACAGTCCGCCCATGGCCGCGAAAGCGCCGTAGGCGTCGATCGGCTCGGCCAGCCACGCATGGTCGCGCAGCACGAAGCCCGGCACGAGTTCCGCCGGCGGAACGGCCTCCGCGTCGAAGACCGTGGCCGTCATGCCCAGCGGTGCGAGCAAACGTTCGGCAACCAGGTCGCGGTAGGGACGGCCACTGACGGCAGCCAGGACCAGGCCCAGGGTCGCGTAGCCGAGGTTGGCGTACTCGAAGTGCGTGCCGGCCGCCCAGACCGGCTCCGGATGGGTGGCCAGGAACGCGCGGAACCGGTCCAGCGGCAGTGACTGCTGTCGATCGCCCCACGGATCGTCGGTCGGGAAGCCGGCCGTCATGGTCAGCAGGTGGCGGATGGCGATCTCCGGCGAGTCTGCGGTTGCGCCGTGGAGGCCGGCCATCTCCGGCACGTACTTCGCGACTGGGTCGTCCAGCGCCAGCGCGCCGGCGTCACGGAGTTGCAGGACCGCCGCGGCAGTGAAGCTCTTGGTCATGCTGGCGATGCGGAAGACGCTGTCGCCCGTCGGCGTGCGGTCTTGGCCGGGTTCGACGGTGCCCGCGCCGCCGGTGGCCAGGATCTCGCCGCCACGGATCACGGCAAAGGCCAGGCCCGGTGCTTTGCGGTCGGAGACAAACGCATCGAAGAGCGGCTGCAGGTCCGGCAGACCGCGACGTACCGCCCCGGTCAACGGGATTCCGCGCCCTCGAATTGCGTGCGAATGCCGTCCATCAGCCGCTCGGCGCCGAACCGGACGGGGTCATCCACCGGCAAGCCCGTCTCTGCCGCGACCCGCGCGATCTCGGCGCGTGCCTGGCCCTCGGGGAGTGCCGTGGTGTTGAGCGCAATCGCCACCACCCGGGACGGCGCCACCAACCCGGCAATGGCCTCGTGCATGCGGATCATCTCGGGCACCGCGTGGAGCGCCGCGCCGGGCCGGCCCTCCCAGCCGTGGTGCTCGGTGCGCGTGGGCTCGTGGACCAGGACCATGCCGTGTGGGGTGGCGCCGTGGATCAGGCCCAGCGTCACCGACGAGTAGGCGGGGTGGTCGATCGAGCCCTGGCCCTCGACGAAGATCCAGTCGCCCTGCTTCTCCGCTTCCTCCACCAGCCACTCCACGGTGCCCTGGGTGAAGTCGCTGATGAGCCGGTCGACTGCCGCGCCCCAGCCCTCGATCATGATGCCGGTCTGCCCCGTGGCCACAAAGACCGCGGGCAGTCCCGCTTGCACCGCGGCCTTGCGCAACTCCAGCGCCACGCTCATCTTGCCGATCGCGCAGTCCGTGCCGACGGTCAGGATCACGTGCTTGCCCGGCTCGTGGAGCCGGCCGACGCTCACCTCGTTGCGGGCCGGCGGACGGCGGTGGTCCACCAGCTCCACGCCGTGGACCGCGGCGGCCGCGGCGAACTCCGCGTCATCGCTCACAAACTCGTGCAGCCCGCTGATCACGTCCAGGCCGTTCTGGATGGCGTCGAGGATCGTCGCCCGCCACGGTGGCGGGATCTTGCCGCCCTGTGGCGCGGTGCCCAGGAGCAGGGCCGTGGGGTGGAGCGGCAGCGCCTCGGTGAGCGTGGCAAAGACCGGGATGTCGTACGCGTCGCCCATGAAGTCGCTCACGTTGCGGCCGGCCTGGGTGGAGTCCAGCACGGCCACCACGGTGTCCCGCCCGTAGCGGATCACGCCCATGGCCGTCTTGGAATTGACCTTGCCGAACACCCCCTCGGACAGGATCACGTAGCGGCGGCGATTGGCACTCTCTGGGTGGCTCACAACTCTCCGAGTCTAGGGGAACGCGACAGGTCGGTGAGGCGAGGAAATCGCGGAAACGAGGACGCCCCCGGGGCGCGGTCCGGGGGCGTCGGGGAGGTTCTGATGTTCGAGCGGCGGCCGCTCTGCGCGATGGATTTTAGCAGGCGCCGCCGACGGCGAATGGCTGGAAAACGTCACGGCCGCCGGTGCCCTGCCGCCCGCGAGCGCGCTCAGACGTGGACGCGATGCATGGGAGAGGTGGTACCGCATACCGGATTCGAACCGGTGGTCTCCGCCTTGAGAGGGCGGTGTCCTGGGCCTCTAGACGAATGCGGCCAGTAGCTCCGGAGTGGCCCCCGCGAGCGCGACCGAGGATAGCACGGAGTCCCGCTTGGACTAGAGGCGGTAGCGCTCCAGGAAGCCGCGGATCGCGTCCGCGACCTGTTCGTAGCTGTTCTCTCCGATGACCAGTCCGTAGTGGGAGTGGGCCCCGAAGGGCTGGTATTCCGCCCCCAGCCACTCGGCCAGGCGCTCGCTCTCTTGCTCGGGGAACTGCCGGTCCTTGCCGCCGCCGATCACCAGTGTGGGGATGCCCGCCAGGATGTCGCGATCGGCGGACGTGCCTTCCAGCATCTGGCGGCGCGCGGCGCCCGACTCGGCGCCCATCAGGTGCTGCACGCGCGCCACGTCGCGGAGGGTAAGGTCGGTCGACTGCCGCTGAATCTGGTCGACGGCGCCCGCCCAGCCGATCAGCTCACGCCGGAAGATCGGCGGCACCAGGCGGGTCATGTGCGCGGGTGCTTCGGGCCGGATCGGCCGCGGCAGCCCTGGGCTGATCAGCACCATGGCATGGACCGGCTGGCGCTGGGCGAGGAGCATGGCCAGCAGGCCGCCCATGCCGTGGCCGATCACGACCGCCGGGCGTCCGAGCGCGATGAGGCCCGCCTCCGCGTCCGCCGTGTAGCTCGCCAGGTCCAGCTTCTCCAGCTCGTCTGTCTCCGACCAGAAGTGCGCGCGCAAGTTCAGCGCGTGGCCCTCCCAGCCGCGTTGCGCGAAATAGCCCAGGTAGCGCTCCCACAACCACGAGCCACCGAGCTCTCCGTGCAGGAGATACAGGGGCCGGCGACGCGAGCGGCGCTCCGGCAGCCACGACTCGATGTAGAGGCCGCGCGACTCGACCACGATCTCGTCCTTGCGGATGGGACGCAAGGCGGGCCGCGCGTCGGCGCTCTCGACGCCGCGCGATTCGGTCCCCTTGGCGACCACCAGGCGCTCCGGTCGATCGGTTGTCGCCATCCTCACCACTCGAGCGGGGCGAAGAGCAGGCCGGTCGGCGCCTTGGGGTGGAAGTAGGTCGACTTCTGGGGCATGACTTCGCCCGCTGCGGCGACCTGGGTCACGGCCGCCACCGGAGTCGGATCCAGGAGAAACGCACTGGCCGTCGTGCCGTCATCGACGAGGACCACGGCCTCACGCGCATCTTTGGTGTAGGTCAGGCGGCCGCCGGCCGCAAGGGCGACGGCGTCGACGCCGACCAGGCGCTCCAGGGCCACGGCCAGGAGGTTGACATCCAGCCAGCGGCTGGCCTCCGAGAGCGCAGGGTCGAGCAGCGGCTCGAAGGCCTCCCGGCGGGCCCGCAGGATCGCGCCCTGCCCGCCGGTCCACAAGCCGAACCGGCCCGAGCCGGCGTCGCCAGGCGCCGTGCGCGGATCCAGTGCCTCCGCGTCCATCAGGTGGAGCAGTTCCTCTGCGGAGGCGACGCGGCGGACGTGGAACAGCGGCTCCACGGCGGCCAGCAGCGCGTCCCCGGACGGGCCGTCCATCAGCACGCGGTGCGTCGGCAGCACCGTTGGCGCGTCCGGGATCGCGTAGATCAGCGCCATGACGTAGTCCCAGGCCGGGTCGCTCTCGCAGGCACGGTTCTGGCCGCGCTCCTGCCGATAGCGCCACGCCGTTTCGAAGCGATGGTGGCCGTCCGCGATGGTCAACGGCCGCGAGGCAGCCAGGGCCAGCAGCGCCGCCACGTCCGCCACCGCGCCCGTCGGCTCCGGCCGGGCGTTGCCGGTCTCGTCGTCGTGCGGTTGGGGACCCTCGGCGATCCAGACGCGATGGGTCACGCCATCGTCCGTGGTGGCCTCGAGGTCCGGCGGACGCGCGGTCAGGCGGTCCAGGATCTCGCGGCCTTTCGTGGCGTCCGCATCGTGGAGCAGGACCACGGGACTCAGATTGGTGCCCGTTGCGCGCAGCAGCTTGTAGCGATCCTCCTTGGGGCCGCTCATGGTCCGCTCGTGCGGGCGGATGCCGCTGTCCGGCCCGAAGGGCTCCAGGCGCAGGCGCGCGAGGAAGCCGCGTGACACGGACTCCGAGGTGGTCCCGTCGCTTGCCGTCATGGGCGCGCGCTGCTCGTGAATGGTGACGGTGGGCACGCGATCCTTGCGCAGCGTGCCGTCGGAGCGCCACTCGGCGAGGGCCCTGGCGGCACTCTTGTAGCGCGAATCGGGGTCGCCGGCGTCGGTCGGCTGCGGCAGCTCCAGGCGGATCGCGTTGTGCGGATTGCGCGCACGGAGGGCGTCACCCAATTCGGACGAGATCACGTCGTAGGGCGGGCACAGCACCGCGGCCGCGTCCGGCACGCGGGCAGGGTCATAGCGAAGCGCGCGGAATGCACGAAGGATGGGCACGGCCGGCCAATGGTACCGGCCGAGCGGCACGACGCACAGGAGCCGAGGTTCCCGGCCGCTGGCGCCGCTGCGGAGCCCCAAAACGGCCGTGCGTCCACACTTGTCGGGTGCGCACCAGGCTTCTTCTCGCCGCTGCGACCGTCTTGCTGAGCGGCTGCTACGGCTCCGCGGGTCCGACCTACAACCCTGCCGACACCAGCACGCTGGTGCAGGACATCACGCGGCGCGGCGTGACCGTCACCGCGACCGTGAGTGGGGACTCAGCGTGCGCCGATCCCAGCCTGACGGACAACGCACTGCATCTCACGGTCAGCGACCCTGGCGGAGGACAGTCGCGCGACATCTACATCTACCGCTTCAATCCCAAGACCTGGGACGCGAGCAAGGTCACCGTGGACGCGTGCCAGCAGGCCTACGCGCAGGCTCGCCCGGGCGCGCAGATCGCTCGGCTGGACATTCCCGTGTACCGCGTGCTGGGGGCCGACTGGTCGACGCAGCTGAACAGCCTGATCACGGCCGCGGTCACGGAAGCCTCCCAATCCGGGGACCCCAACGCCGGGGCCCCGGAGTAACCAGCGGCCCCGTCCCGGGACCGCGGGTAGCATGGCCGCGATGAGCGATGGATGGCCGGTCTTCGGTCGTGACGTGGGCGACGCCGCGTGGCGGCCCTCGTCAGAGGACGTGCTGGAAAGCCGCCTTGCCAGGTTCCTGAAGCACACCGGCGAGCGCGACCTCACGGCGCTGCAGCAACGCGCCGAGAGCGATCCGGCCTGGTTCTGGGGCGCGGCGGCGGAGGACCTGGACCTGGATTGGCAGCGGCCGCCGGCGCAGGTCCTTGATCTCGGCCGCGGGGTGGAGTGGGCGCGCTGGTGGGGTGGTGGCTCGTTCAACTACGCGGCCGCAGCCGTTGACCGCCGCGCCGCGGCCCATCCCACGGAAGTGGCCGTCAGCTGGGAGGGCGAGGACGGCGACATCCGCCGCCTGACCAACGCGCAGCTGAAGGAACAGGTCGATCGAGCCGCCGGCATGCTGGCAAAGCTGGGTATCGGCGAAGGCGATCGCGTCGGGATCTTCCTCCCACTGCTCCTGGAGACCGTGGTCGCCGTGCTCGCGCTCGGGCGCATGAAGGCCATCTACACGCCGATCTTCTCGGGCTACGCCGGTCCGGCCGCGGCCAGCCGCCTGGCCGATTGCGAGGCCAAGCTGCTCATCACGGCGGATGGGTTCCTGCGCCGCGGTTCCGTCGTCCGGCTCAAGGAGGCGGCCGATCAGGCGGCCGCAGGCGCTCCCACCATCCAACGAGTGTTGGTGGTGCGCAGGCTTGGCAACCGACCCGGCACGGAGCCGACGCCATGGGTGCAAGGTCGGGACCTGTGGTGGGACGAGCAGATGGCCGACGAATCGATCGTCCCGCTGACGCATGCCCCGGAGACCGACCCCGAAACGCCCTACATGATCCTGTACACATCGGGCACGACCGGCCGGCCGAAAGGCGCGGTCCACGTCCACGGGGGCTTCCCGATCAAGGGCGCCCAGGACCTGGCCCACAGTTTCGACCTGCGACCGCACCAGACGCTCTTCTGGTTCACCGACCTCGGCTGGATGATGGGTCCCTGGGCGATCAGCGGATCGCTGCTGCTCGGCGCGTCGCTCGTGATCTACGAAGGCGTGCCGGACCACCCCGGGCCGGACCGGTTGTGGCAGATCGTGGAGCGCCACCGGGTGACGCATCTTGGCCTGTCGCCCACCGTGATCCGCGCGCTGATGGCCCACGGCGAGGAGCCCGTCGCCGGTCATGACCTGTCATCGCTTCGCGTCTTGGGCTCGACCGGCGAGCCATGGAATCCGGAGCCCTGGTGGTGGTATTTCCGCGTGGTCGGCGGCGAACGCTGCCCGATCATCAACTACAGCGGCGGCACGGAGGTCAGCGGCGGCATCCTGTCGTGCAACCCGCTGACGCCCATCCGCGTGGCCTCGTTCGGGGGCCCGAACGTCGGCATGGCGGCGGATGTGGTCGGGCCCGACGGCAACCCGGTCCGTGGCACGGTCGGCGAGCTGGTCATCCGCCAGCCACTCCCGGGCATGACGCGCG
>CAZENL010000071.1:0-3352 GCA_964513505.1 uncultured Anaerolineaceae bacterium | reverse complement strand
CGTGGCACGGTCGGCGAGCTGGTCATCCGCCAGCCACTCCCGGGCATGACGCGCGGCTTCTGGAACGACCCGGAGCGTTACCTGGAGACCTACTGGTCGCGCATCCCCGGCGTGTGGGTCCACGGCGACTGGGCGCTCGTGGACACGGACGGCTTCTGGTACATCCACGGGCGCTCCGACGACACGCTCAAGGTGGCCGGCAAGCGCGTCGGCCCGGCCGAGGTGGAGAGTGCCGCCGTGGCCCACCCCGCGGTGCTGGAGGCAGCCGCCGTGGGCGTCCCGAACGAGTTGAAGGGCGAGGTGATCGTGCTCTTCTGCGTGCTGGCGCCGGGAGCGTCGGACGACGCGGACCTGCGCGCGTCGGTCTCGGCGCGCGTGGTCAAGGAACTCGGCAAGACGCTGAAGCCGGATGTCGTGGTCGTGGTGCCGTCGCTGCCCAAGACCCGCAGCGGCAAGGTGATGCGCCGCGTCGCTCGGGCGGCATTTCTTGGCACGGACCCGGGCGATCTCTCGGCCCTGGACAACCCGCTGGCCGTGGAGGCGATCCGCGCGGCGAGGGATGCCGCGATCCGCTGAGCGCGCCCGCTCAGTCCGCCTCGCCGATCCAGACCTCCATGATCCAGGTCGCAAGATCGGGCCAGCCCTCGTCGGCCGCTCCGTCGTGGGACCAGAACCTCACCGCGGGTCCCGCCAGGCAGTAGTAGTCGCCGTTGTCCTGGCAGATGGGCAGCCAGTCGCGCGGCACACCCAGATCCCAGGCGGCGCGGCACGTCTGGACCAGGTCCAGATAGCCCGCGTCGGGTGTCACCACGCAGGGCTCCAACGTCCCGAAGACCACATCGCTCGCGTCGCGGAGGTAACGGCGGTAGTCCGCGGGGAAGGCCAGCCCGAGTTGCCGTTCTGCGTCGGTAATCTCCTTGTCCGTCGGCAGCCGTAGCGGCAGCGGCACCGGCTCGTTGCGCGCGCGCAGGGCATCGATGGCCTCGCTGAGGTCCATTCCGGGTGACCCGCCCGGCCTAACGAATGACGCGATAGTCGACCAGCAGATAGCCGGTCGGTGAGATCCCGCTCTTGATCGATTCGAGCTGAATCGATGGCAAGCCGTCGAGGAGTCGCCGTCCGCGGCCGGCAATCCGCGGCGCGATGACGAGCCTGAGTTCGTCGACAACGCCGGCGGCGAGTAGCGCCTGCGCGACCGAGATACTGGCGTGGACGCCGATATCGCCTCCGCGCTGCTGTTTGAGATCCCGAACGAATTCGACCAGCCCGCCGTGGACCTCCGTTGCATTGGCCCAATCCCGGTCGAGAGGCGTCGACGTCGCGACATACTTCGTGACCCCGTTGATGAACGTCGCGAACGGCTGGATCTGGCTGCTCGGCCAGAACTGCGCCCACTCGGTGTAGCTGCGGCGGCCGAGGATGACCGCGTCCTGCGTCGCGATCACTGCGGCAAGGTTGGCATCCATTGCATGGTCCCAGTCGGCGAAGAAACCATCCGGGTCGTCTGCAACCCCGTCGAGGGACAACAACTCGTACACGACGATCTTTCGCACGCCTGCACCTCCGAATTGGTCTCGACGCTAGAGGCGGGTGACCACGTCGGCGAGATCGACTTCCGGTCGCTGCTTGGCCGCCATCCCCGCCACCGCGTTCTGCGGCAGGTGGCCGAGGTTGATCCAGCCGAGCAGCTTCTCCTGCGGCTCGAGGCGCATCAGCTCGCGCAGTGCATCCCCGTTGATGTGATGGCTGGACTTCCAGCCGGCTGCCAGGCCGAGCGACTCGGCCGCCAACAGCATGGCGTAGCCGGTGAGGCCCGCGGAGGTCACCTGCTCCCACTCGGGCGTCTTGCCGTCATCCCGCGGTGACGCCACCAGCACCACGAAGAGCGGCGCGACGAATGCCTTCAGGCGCGCCTTGACCATGGCTTCCGGAGGGGAATCCGGTCGGGCCTGAAGGATCGACTGGACGAGAGCCTCCCCGAAGCGGGCGCGCGCCTCACCCTGCACGACCACGAAGCGCCACGGACGAAGCTGGCCGTGGTCGGGCACGGTTGTCGCGGCCCGCAGGATGGTCTCCAGCTCCGCGTCGCTGGGCGGCGGATCCACCAGGACCGGAGCGCTGCGCCTGCCCATCAGCAACTCCAGGCCGGCCGTGCGGATTTCGTGTCGAGGGTGCGTCATGGGCTCCCGAGCGTAGCCGCTACGCTCCGCACGTGTCGGAGCGCGTGCTGTCCAGCCATCGCAACCCGCGATTTCGCGCGGCACTGGCGTTGCGGGACGCGCGCGACCGGCGGCAGCG
This sequence comes from uncultured Anaerolineaceae bacterium, assembly GCA_964513505.1. Lineage (GTDB taxonomy): Bacteria > Chloroflexota > Limnocylindria > Limnocylindrales > CSP1-4 > JAFMJV01. Next base: position 1,054 of record CAZENL010000071.1, on the reverse strand, counting down.
GCACCAGTTCCTGATCGACGGCAGCCGCGAGATCGAACGTGCCGCGTCGGCCGGCGTGAGGTTGCTCGAGGCGTACGTGGCCCCGTCGCTGGTGGAGGCGGCCGGCGCCGATGCGCGTGCCGCCGTCTCCGCCGCGCGGCGGAGTGGCGCGGAGATCGTGGAAGTGACCCCGGACCTGCTGGAGCGCCTCAGCTACGGCGATCGCGACGATGGGATCGTGGTGGTTGCGGCCACCCCATCCGCACGGCTGGCGGACCTGGAACTGCCCGAGTTCCCGCTGATCGGCGTGGTGGAAGGTGTCGAGAAGCCGGGCAACCTGGGCGCGATCCTGCGGTCCGCGGACGGCGCTGGCCTGGACGCACTGATCGCGGCCGACCCCGGCACGGACCCCTACAACCCCAACGTCATCCGCGCGTCGCTGGGCACGGTCTTCTCCGTGCCGGTGGCCGTGGCGTCCACGGGGGACGTGCTCTCATGGCTGATCGATCGTGGAATCCGGATCATCGCGGCGCGCGTGGATGGCGCCGTCGACTACTCGGAGGTGGAAATGACCGGCGCAGTGGCGATCGCCCTGGGCAGCGAGGCGCGCGGGCTCTCCGATGCCTGGGCGGAGCTGGCGACGGCCGCCGTTCGGGTGCCCATGCTGGGCATCGCCGACAGCCTCAACGTATCCGCGACGGCCGCGGTCCTGTTCTACGAGGCGCTACGCCAGCGCCGCTTGCGCCGGTCATGACGCCCGGTCCCGCAGCGCCGGCCGTGCCGCTCGCCCTGACGCCGGACGAGCTGAGCTGGCTCGAGGTCGGCAGGCCGGAGGAATAGCCTCGTGTCCTGTTGGCTATCGGCACGTGGCCAGATACCGCTGGGGGCACTCTTCGGACGGTCCGAGGCCGATTTGGTCCTCCGCACGTGCGCACGGGGCGGGGCGCGGTCCGTTGCCAAGCACGGATCCGCGCCTGACCGGCCCTCCGGCAGGCCACACTAGCACCTCAATTGCGCCGAAGATTGCCACCGCCGATATCTGGCCAGATCGACGCGACCGGGTCTGGGACGCCAC
>CAZENL010000070.1:0-16441 GCA_964513505.1 uncultured Anaerolineaceae bacterium | reverse complement strand
TCAGTGGACCCGCGAATCCAGTCCGACCCAGAACGGCTCGCGCAGCTCTGCCTTGAGGATCTTGCCGGTGCCACCCTTCGGCAGCGCGTCCCGGAGGTAGATCTCCCGCGGAACCTTGTGCGCGGCCAGGTGCTCGCGGCAGAACGCGCGCAGCTGCTTGGCGGTGACGGCGGAGTCCGGCTTGAGCACCACCAGGGCCACGGGAACCTCGCCGCGCTTGTCGTCGGGCGCTGCGACGACCGCGCTCTCGAGCACGTCCGGGTGCGCCCCCAGCGCGACCTCGATCTCGACCGACGAGATGTTCTCGCCGGCGGTGATGATGATGTCCTTGGAGCGGTCCTTGATCAGGACGTAGCCCGCCTCGTCGATGGTGGCCATGTCGCCGGTGTGCAGCCAGCCGTCCCGGATGGTGGCCTCGGTCGCTTCCTCGTCGCGGTAGTAGCCCTGCATCACCGTGTTGCCGCGCACCACGATCTCGCCGATCTGCTCCCCGTCCGGCCGCACGTCCAGGCCGTCCGCGCCCACCACGCGGAGGTGGACGCCGGGGATGGCCCAGCCGGTCATCGACTGCCGCTCTTGGCGGCGCTTGGCGGGCTCGCTGTCTGTCAGCACCTGCCGCGGTTGCGCGAGGGTCACGATCGGGGAGGTCTCCGTGAGGCCGTAGCCGACGATGGTCGGCGTGCCGATCTCCTTTTCCAGGGCCCGCACCAGCTCCGCCGACGCCGGCGCGCCACCGATGATCAGCTGCTTGAGGCTGGACAGGTCGTAGCGCGACCGCTCCCGGCTGTTCAGCATCGCGTTGAAGATCGTCGGGACCGCGAGCAGCCGCGTGACGTGATGCCGCTCGACCAGCGCCATGAGCGCGCTCGGATCGAAGCGGCGGAGGATCACATGGCGCCCGCCGATCATGGTCAGGAAGTGCGGCGTGCCCCAGCCGTTCACGTGGAACAGCGGGACCACGTGCAGCACCACGTCGTCTTCCGTGAACGCCAGGCCGATCTGGGCGCCGAGCGCATGCAGGTACAGCTCGCGATGGGTCATGGCCACGCCCTTGGGCAGGCCGGTCGTGCCGCTGGTGTAGAAGAGCTCCGCCATGGCGTTCTCGTCGATCTCCGGATGGAGCGGGTCCACCGATCCCCAGGCGAGGAGCGCCTCGTATTCGTGGTCCGCAATCCCGGTGGTCTCGCCTTCGAGCACGACGAACGTTGGCCGGTTCGCCAGCCTCGGGCCGATCTCCTCCACCAGCGGCGCGAAATCGTGGTGGAAGAAGACCACCTTGGAAGCGGCGTGATCCAGGATGTAGGCGATCTCGTGCGGCGCGAGCCGGATGTTGATCGGGTTCAGCACGGCGCCAGCCTCGATCACCCCGTAGTACGCCTCCAGCAGCTGGTGCGTGTTGAAGGTGATGAACGAGACGCGGTCACCCGGCCCGACGCCGAGCTCGACGAGCGCATTGGCCAGGCGGTGGGTGCGCGTCGCGAAGGCGCGATAGGTGAACTGCTGCTCGCCGTCGATGACGCCGATCTTGTCGCCGAAAAAGGTGGCGGCGCGATCGCGGAACTCCAGCACGGAGAGCGGAACCAGCATCACCCGCCACGATAGCAGTGCGCGCCGCCGCCGGAACCGCCGCGCGACGCGTCAGGGGCGGATCAGCGCAGCCTGGCTTCGGCGGCTGCCTGCTCCGCGACCGTGCGCTCGGCCAGGGGAGCGACCTTGAGGCGCGCATCCGGGATCAGGTCGCCGCTCTCGACCGACTTGCCGTAGGTGCCGGCGGCGATGCGCTCTTCCGCACGTCGGACCTCCTCGAGCTGCCTGAGCAGGTCGCCCTGGATGGCCGTGTCGATGGCCTCCGCCTGGAGGTCGCTGCCCGCTTCCGCGTTCTCGCCACTCTGCTGGAGCTCCAGCTCACCTTCATCGCGGACGTTGCCGGCCAATGCCGCCAGCGCGGCCTCGATGCGTGCCCGCTCGTGGGCCACGAGCTCACGCGCCTCTGTGTCCTTCATGGATGACCTCCGTTCTGCCGGCTGCGGGACCGCATGCCGCGGGCAAAAGAGTAGGCCCGCCCAGGAGGACGGGCCTACTCTGCCGGGAAGTGCAAAAGAAGGGACGCCCAACATCCCTTCTGGGCCGAGTTTCCGAAAGGTGGATTGCGCCGTCATTACGAGCCGTAATCTCGAGGGCGAAGTGATCGAGGCCCGCCTCGCGCTCCGCGACCCTGCGCCGTCATAATCCGCCGCGTGCCGGGCGAGGTTGCTTCCGTTGAGCATGGCTCGTCCTTCCGCGCGGCCGACGGAGGCGCCCTCGACCCCCTCGTCGGGCCGCAGTGCTCGCTTGCCGTCCAGCTGCGCCGGGCAACGGGCGCGGTCATCGGGCGAAGCGCCGAGCTGGAGGCGATCTCCCAGGAGCTGAAGGAAGCCTCCGCCCACCTCGCCGCCGTGACCCTCGAGGGCGAGCCTGGGATCGGCAAGACGCGCCTGCTGCTGGCCGCGGCCGCGCTCGCCTCAGCAAGCGGATTCACCTGTGTCGCGATCACGGCCGACGAGGAGATCCGCGGGCCGTTCCTTGTCGCTCGCAGCCTGTTCGCGTCGAGCTCGGTTCAGACCACGGCCGCCGGGACGCCGGCGGAGGCCGCGGTCAGGCGGGTGGTGGAGGCGATCTCCGGACGTGATGAGCCCGGATTCGAGATGCTGTCGCCGGACGCCAAGCTGCTGCGGGCCTTCGACCTCGCTGGTGTCGCGATTTCGACGCTGGCGGGGATGCGCCCGCTGGCGCTGCTCATCGACGACGTCCAATGGGCTGACGATGACACGCTCCGGCTTCTCCGCTACGTCGTGCGGAGCGACGCGGACCGGCCCATCTTCCTGTTCCTGACCATCCGGCCGGACGAATTCGCGTCGGTCACTGAAGCCGTGAATTTCGTGGCCGACATGGAACGCATGGGTCTCGTGCGGCGACTGCGACCGGGGCGCTTCGGCGCGGTCGAGACAGCCGAGCTGTTGAAGCGCGTGCTCGGCGGTCCGGTCGAGGCAACCTCCGCCGCCGCGATGCACGTCCAGTCCGAGGGCGTGCCGTTCATCGTCGAGGAGCTGGCGCGGACGCATCGCGAGGCCGGCACGCTCCAGCAGGTGGACGGCGAATGGCGCCTCGGCCGCAACGCGGCCAGGCTCGTGCCATCGGCGGTTCGGACGCTCATCGACCGGCGCGCCGCGCGGCTCCCGGCCGGGACCCGGGCTGCGCTGGGTGACGCCGCGATCCTCGGCCGCAGCTTCAGTCTTCGCGACCTCCGTGCGATCCGGGAGAGGATCGGCGTGGGCGAGCTCGCGGGCGGCTCGGCCACACACGATGAAGATGGCGACTCGCTTGCCGATGACCTGGGGCCGGCAGTCCGCGCGGGCCTCCTGCTGCCGCAGGCCCAGGGTGAGCCCGCGGACTACACGTTCACCCACGAGCAGGTCCGCCAGTTCGCGGCGAGCCAGCTCTCGGCGGCCCGGCGGCGGCAGGTCCACGCCGCGGTCATCGACCTGCTGCTGGATGGCGGCGATCCGGCGCCTGCCGGCCTGCCGATGCTCGCCCAGCATGCGCTCGCAGCGGGCGACACGGCCCGGGCCGGGCGATTCTCGATCGACGCGGCGACCGCCGCGCTCGGCTCCAATGCCCCCGAGGAGGCGCTGCGACTCGTGGAGCAGGCCCTGCCGGTGGTCTCGTCACCCACAGACCGGCGGACCCTGCTGGCCACCCGGGACGACGCGTTTGCGGCGCTCCGCCGGACCGACGAGCGGCTCCAGGGCCTGACCGAGCTGGCCGCTCTTGCCGAGGCCATGCGCGATCCGGTCGTGGAACTCGATGTGCAGCTCCGGCGTGCCTCAGCGTTGCGAATGAGCCACGACGAGGACGCCGCGGCGGAGCTGGCCCGTCGCGTCCGCGCCCGGGCGGCCGAGCGTGGCGACGCCGCCATGGAGCTCCGCGCGACCCTCGAGCTCGGCCAGGCGCTCCTGCGGAGCCCGCTGGGCGAATCGTTCGGCGGCGCCGCGCTTGAGGTCGACCTCGCCGGCGCGGAGGAGGCGTATCGCCGCGCCATCGAACTCGCTGAGCAGCTCGGCGACGATCGCAGCCTGGCCGCGGCGCTCCGGGAGATCGGCACGATCGATTTCGCGAAGGGGCGCTGGTGGTTCTCCGGCGAGGTTCTGGCAGGGCGGGCGAACGAGCTTCTCGCGGTACTGGCAGCGGGCGCCAGCGTCGAGGAGATGATCCTGGCGTCAGCGATCGGTCCGCTGTTCGTTGAGCTGGCCCAGGTCCTGGACCGGGCCCTTGGCATCTTCGAGCGGCTTGGCGACCGGACCGGCGTCATGTCAACGGTCATCGCCATGGCGTATGCGCAGTACGGACCAGTAATGCACCTCACGTCATCGGCGCGCCACCTCGAGGAGATACGGCGGGTCACCGGCCGCCTGTCGGAACTCGTCACCGAGAGCGAGCGGGCCCGGTTGGAACTCCAGATGCTGTTCGGGGTCCATGTGTACTCCCGGGCCAAGGTGGTGCCCGACCTGGCGCTGTCGCGCGGCGAGGAGGCGCATCGCGCCGCGAAGCTCCAGGGCGACCGGAGCACCGAGTTCCTCGCCGCCGGAGGGGTGGCCATGACCCTGCTCGAGCTGGGCGACGTGGAGGGTGCGGAGCGGTGGCTCGGTCTGGCAGCCGCCGCCGCGTCGAGTGCCTCCTCGCGGACGCGCTCCTACCAGCTCGAGACGTGGCGAGGGATGGCGCGGGCGGGCGCCGGCGACGTGGAGGGCATGCGCCGCCATCTCGAGAAGGCCGTCGGGATCGCGACCGAGACAGGTCGGGCGTCCGGCCGATGCGAGGCGCTGGCACGCCTTGCCATCGAGGCGGCGCGGCTCGTCGCGGCGTCTGCGCATGAAGGCGAGCCGGATCCGGCTCTCGTCGAGCTCGTGGAGCGATCGGCCGCGCAGGTGAAGGACCTGCTGCCGCTGCTACCGGGGCACGCCCCATGGGGCGCGCAGGCCGACGCGGCGCTGGCGACGATCGCCCTCGTCCGCGCAGATATCGAGACTGCGGTGATGGCGGGCGGAGCGGCCCTCCAGGCCCTCCAGGCGGGGCTGCACGAGGACGTGAGCCTGGAGATCGTCATCCCGGCGGCCCGGGCCGTCCTCGCGGGCGCGCCGCCCGAGATGCAGGGGTTCGTCCGAGGCTACCTCCAGCAGACGCTGGCCAGGATCGCGCAGGGCACCACCGACGAGAGGATTCGCGTCCGGTGGCTCACGGGACCTGTGGGTCGCGAACTCGTCGAATTGGCCGGTCCCGTGGAGGCGCCAGCCACCGCACCCGTCGAGGCGGGGTCCGAGGCACGCGCCCCGCAGCCCGGCCAGCCCTCCCTCGAAGATGCCGAGCGCCGCCTGCTCCAGCTTCTGACCCAGGGCCGGACGAACGCGGAGATCGCGACCGAGCTGGACCTCTCGGCCGATGAGGTGGCCCAGCGACTGGCCCGCCTGCTCGCCCGGCTCGGCACCTCGAGCCGAGCTGAGGCGACCTCACTGGCGTTCCGCGGGCTCGCCGCCGTAGGTTCCGACTGATGACCATCCGCGCGCGCGTCGACCGCCACAAGTGCGTCGGTGCAGGCAATTGCATCACCCTCGCCCCGACGGCGTTCGACTGGCTCGCTGGCGACTACGGCAAGAGCGATGTCGTTGGGCCCGACAGCGTCGACGAGGAGGTCCTCCGCGCTGCGGCATTCGCGTGCCCGACCGCCGCGATCATCCTCGAGGACGTCGCGGAACTCCTGCCCTGGCAGCTACGCGGCAAGACAGGTCCGGCCCGACGGGTCATGAAGACCTTCATGTTCACCGACATCGTCGGCTCGACGAACCTCGTCGAGGCGCTCGGCGATGAGGCCTGGGAGACGATGCTGCGATGGCACAACACGGCGCTCCGCGAGGTCTTCACGGCCGAGGGCGGCGAGGAGATCTCCACGACCGGCGACGGCTTCTTCGTGAGCTTCGACTCGCCGGACCTGGCGGTGGCGGCGGCCGTCGCGATCCAGCGGCGGCTCGCGGAGCATCGCTCGACGCAGGGCTTCGCGCCGCAGATTCGGATCGGCCTGCATGCCTCCGATGCGACGCAGGTGGGCGGCGACTTCCACGGCAAGGGTGTCCATGAGGCTGCCCGCATCGCGGCTCTCGGAGGCGCCGGCGAGATCGTCGCGAGCGTTGCGACCGTCGGGGATTCGCACCGCACGTCCGGTCTCCGCAGTGCGACCTTGAAGGGCCTCTCCGGGCCGATCGAAGTCGTGAACGTCGAGTGGCGCTGAAGTCAAGAGAGTTGCCGCGTGACGGACGTCTGTGACCATTTCGAGACGGACCTTCTGCTCGTCGCTCCGCTCGATGTCTGCTCGGCCTGCGTCGAGACGGGCGGCACGTGGGTGCACCTGCGTCAGTGCCTCACCTGCGGGCAGACGAATTGCTGTAACCAGAGCATCAACCGGCATGCCACGGCCCACTTCCAAAGGACGGGCCATCCGATGATCCGTACTGCCCAGCCTGACGAGGATTGGCGCTGGTGCTACGAGGACGACCGACTGTACCTTCCGGAGGGACGCACCCCATGACGGAGAACGGAACGCCCGGCCCGCGCGGACCGCTGGCCAGTGTCCTCGCGGTCCGCCACGGGAGCGGCGCGCACGGGCCCGGCATCGAGCACCGCGAGGCGCTGATCTACACGCTCGGCAAGGCCGCCGAGCTGGAGCACCTGGTCATGCTCCAGTACCTGTTCGCTGCTTTCTCGCTCAAGCAGAGCGTCAATGAGGGCCTCTCGCCGGAAGCGCTCGCCGCCATCCAGCGCTGGCGCAGGACATTGCTGGAGATCGGCGCACAGGAGATGCTCCACCTGGCCCTGGTCCAGAACCTGCTGACAGCCGTTGGGGCAGGCCCGCGATTCGCCCGCCCCAACTTCCCGATGCCCGCGTACAGCTACCCCGCCGGCGTCCGGATCGAGCTCTTGCCCTTCGGCGAGACGGCGCTGCGCCACTTCGCCTTCCTCGAGCGGCCCGAAGGGATGGACGTGGAGGACGCGGAGGGGTTCGAGGCGATCGCGCAGGCGGTCGCGCTGCCCCACGACGAGGGCGACGAGATCGTCCCGCACCTCCAGGAGTTCGACACGATCGGCCAGCTCTACCGATCCGTCCAGGACGGCCTGGAGCACCTGGCCGGCCGGCTCGGTCCGGAACGCCTGTTCATCGGGCCCGCAAACGCACAGGCGACCGAGGAGCACTTCCGCTGGCCGGAGCTGGTCGCGGTCACCGACCTCGCCTCCGCGAAGGCCGCGATCGACACGATCGTGGAGCAGGGCGAAGGAGCCCGAGGCGAGTGGCGCAATGCCCACTTCGGGCGCCTCCTGGCCATCCTCGACGAGTACCTGGAGATCAAGCGCAACGACCCGAGCTTCGAGCCGGGCCGGTCCGTCGTGGCCGCCAACGTTCGACCTCAGGTGACCGGTGTCGTGGTGCCGCTCATCACCGATCCGGGAACGACGCGCTGCATGGACCTCCTCAACGTGGCTTACGAGGTTCTCCTCCAGCTCCTGTCCCGGTACTTCGCCCACACCGATGAGTCCGAGGAACAGCTGAGGGCCCTGGCCGACGTGGCAGTCGGGCTGATGTACGCGGTCATCAAGCCGCTCGGGACCGTGGTCACCACGCTGCCCATCGGCCCGCACATGCCGGGCGTCACCGCGGGCCCGGGCTTCGAGCTCTTCTACCAGGTCGACTACCTGCTGCCCCACCAGGCAGCGGCCTGGGTCCTCATGGAGGAGCGGCTGCGAGACGCGGCGGCGTTCGCCGTCCGTTGCGGTGAACTGTGCACGCCCGCCCTGATGGAACCGCTGGCCAAGGTGGCTCGGTCGCTCGAGAAATACGCCGACCAGCTCCTGGCCGCGCACTGAGATGACCACGGCGCCGGTCGCACGAACGGCGACGTTTCTGCTCACGGACATCGAGGGGAGCACGCGCCTATGGGAAGAGCGGCGGGAGGCAATGGCCGTCGCCCTCGAAGCCCACGACGCGCTCTTGCGCACGGCCGTGGAACAGGCGGGCGGAAGCGTGGTCAAGACCACGGGCGATGGGCTGCTGGCCGCCTTCGATCGGCCCGAGTCGGCGCTCAGGGCGGCGATCGCCGGACAGCAGGCGCTCGGCACCCACGCCTGGCCGGAGACCGGACCGCTGCGGGTACGCATGGCGATCCACTCCGGAAGCGCCGAGGTCCGGGACGGTGACTTCTTCGGGCCGGCCCTGAACCGTGCGGCACGCCTGCTTGCCATCGGCCACGGCGACCAGGCGCTCGTCTCGGGCGCGGCCGCGGTGCTGATGGCCGATGGCCTTCCCGTGGAATGTGAGCTGATCGATCTGGGCGAGCATCGACTGCGCGACCTGGACCGGCCAGAGCACGTCTACCAGGTCGTGGCGCCGGGACTGCGCCGCGAGTTCCCTCCGCTGCGGACGACGTCGGAGCACCCCACGAACCTCCGGGCCCAGGGCACTTCGTTCGTTGGGCGCGAGCGGGAGTTGGCCGATGTGGGCCGGCTGCTGGGGGCAAGTCGCCTGGTCACGCTGGTCGGCGTGGGAGGCACGGGCAAGACCCGGCTTGCGCAGCAGGCTGCGACGGAGGCCCTCGAACTCCATCGCGATGGTGCCTGGCTGGTCGAGCTCGCGCCGGTCAGCGACCCGGATCTTGTGGTCGCCGAGATCGGCCGCGCCCTGGGTGTCCAGGCACAACCCGGGCAACCCGTGAGCGACACGCTGGTGGACTACCTGCGCTCGAAGGACCTGCTCCTTTTCGTGGACAACTGCGAGCACGTCATCGCGGCGGCCGCTGATCTGGCATACGTCTGGCTTGGCGCCTGTCCCACGCTTCGGGTGCTGGCCACCAGCAGGGAGCCGCTCGGCGTTGATGGCGAGGCGGTCTTCGCGGTGCCGTCGTTGGGGCTGCCGGACGTCCCCGAGCAACAGGCCGGAGAGGCGTCGGTCGATGACGAGCAGGTCGAGCGCGCGAATCGGTCGGAGGCGGTCCGGTTGTTCGTGGAGCGAGCGACCGCGATGCTGCCGAACTTCATGCTGGATCGCTCGAACGTGCGGGCCATCGTCGAGATCTGCCGGCGGCTCGACGGCATTCCACTGGCGCTTGAGCTGGCAGCTGCACGGGTCAACGTGCTCTCCGCCGACGAGATCGAGCAGGGCCTTGGGGACCGCTTCCGGCTGCTGACCGGTGGGCGCCGGACGGCGGTGCCGCGGCAGCGGACGCTGCAGGCGCTGATCGACTGGAGCTGGGACCTGCTGGACGACGAGGATCGAGCGCTCCTCCGACGGCTCGCGGTCTTTTCCGGGGGCTGGACGCTCGACGCTGCTGCCGCGGTGACCTTCGGGGACGTGCTGACCGATGGTCCCGCGTGGACAGCTGCGGCCGCGGCGACAGGTCCAGCCGCGGCTGCCGCCAGGTTTGCCACCCTCGATGGCCTCGGCCGCCTGGTCGATCGCTCGCTCGTGGTGGCCGACCACGTGGGCACAACTCGGTACCGGATGCTCGAGACCATCCGCCAGTACGCGGCCGATCGGCTGGCGGCGAGCGGCGAGACCGAGGTGCTGCGCGACCGTCATCTGGCCGTCATTCACCGGCTTGTGCTGGACGCCGAGCAAGGGCTCGACGGCCCCGAGCTGGTCGTCTGGCTTGGACGGATCGATGCCGAGATCGACAATGTTCGGGCCGCCCTCGAATGGGCCATCGAAACCCGCCCCGAGACTGGCCTGGAGATGTGCGTCGCGCTGTCGCGCTACTGGCGGTCACGCACCATGGGCACGGAAGGGTTTGACCGCCTGCTGCAGGCGGTGGAGCGCGTGCGCTCCCTGCCCGAGCCTGAGTCGGCAGTGGCGGCCCACACGCGATCGATCCTCATCGCCCGCGGCTACGGCGCGGCCGGTGTGATCAGCCAGATGACCGGCCTCCTGGGAGACACGCTTGCCCTTGGCGAGAAGGCGCTTGCTGCCGCGCGGGAGTCTGGTGACCCGGGTGCCCTGGCGGAGGCCTTCTACGTCTGGCTGTTTCGGGCAGACCCCAATGCGCCGGCCGGCCCCGGCGTGGACTGGCGACCGGCTGCCGAGGAGGCAATCGCCTTCGCCACCGACCTCGGGGACTGGGGTCGCGTCGCCCGCCTCGAGTTGTCTGTGGCGATGATCGAGGCTCGTCGCGACCCGACGGCCGCCGCGCCGTGGCTGGAGCAGGCCAGCGACGCCGCCCAACGGTCGGGCAACCCGCAGGAGATTGCGTACCTCGCCCAGGTTCACGGCCGCGTGGCCACCATCGCGGGCCGCTGGGACGAGGCGCAGCGCTGGTTCCGCGAGTCCCAGGCCAAGTTTCACGCGGTCGGCGACCAGCGCTTCGAGCTTTCCGCGCAGAGCGAGCTCGGCCATGCCCTGCGCCATGCCGGCCGCATCGACGAGGCCGAGGTGGAGTACCGCAAGTCGATCCGAGGCTGGCAGCGCAGCGGGAATCGCGGAGCGGTTGCCCACCAGCTCGAATCGTTCGCGCACCTGGCCATCACCAGGGGTGACCACGTTCGGGCGGCGCGCCTGTTCGGAGCGGCCGAGGCCCTGCGCGACGTCGCCGGGGCGCAGATGACCTCGCTCGAACGAACGGAGTACGACGCCGAGGTCGATCGACTGCGCCAGGCGCTGGACACGGCTGCCTTCCAGGCCGCGTGGGCCGAGGGTCGTGGGATGACGGTCGACGCGGCGGTCGCGTTCGCGATCTCCGGGTAGGCCAGTGGCGCAGGAGATGCGCCGCCTGGCGATGTGCTCTGCGCTGCTCGCTATGGAACCCGCTTGAAGATGAGCCGCGCGGCATTCTCTGCATAGACCGCCCGCAGCACCGCGTCGGGCAGGCCGAGGCCGTGGATCTGCCAGCGGCCCTGGCTGCCCGGCCCACCATCCGGGTCGTACGCGAACGATTCGTCGCGGGTCTCCAGGAAGCGGGCGTACACCGCCCACGCGGCCGCGTCCGGCGGGGCGTCGGTGCCGAACAGGACACGCTCGGGCCACTTGAGGATCAGCTCGCGCGCGGAGTAGGGCTGGCGCCCGAGCTCGGCGATGCGCGCCGCGATGTCCACGTGCCAGTTCGGATAGGCGGCCAGCATCCGATCCACGCGAGCCAGGTCCTCCGGCGCGCAACCCACGTGCGCCCCGATGAAGGTCGTGCCGGGGTGCCGCGCCACGATCGCTTCCAGGCCGTCGATCAGCTCGTCGAAGGGCGGGAAGCCGTCCAGGTCCGGTCGCCCGCTGGGTCGCGTCGGCCAGAAGTGCCAGTCGGGGTGCTCCAGCAGCTCTTCGTAGCGCTCGTTCGTGGCGTCCAGCGGCCGAAAGAACGCGATCGGATCCGCGATGTGGATCGTCACCGGCAGGCGCAGCTCCCCCGCCGCCGCCCACACCGGATCGAGCCGCGGGTCGTCCACCGGCATGAGCCGGCCGGCCGTGTCACGCGCCCGAAGCCCCAGCAGCTTCCAGACCTTGAGGCCACGCGCTCCCGCGCCTGCCGCGTCGCGCAAGCGGGCCGCCTCAACCTCCCCGAAATCGGCACGCTCGGCCCACATCGCATAGTCGAGACCGGCGAAGACCGCCACCCGGTCGCCAAGCGGGGCCCAGTGCGCGAGCTCGCGCCGGAGTTCGTCGCCCCAGCCTCCGTCGAGATCCACGATGGCCGCGATGTTCGAGGCGTCCAGCACGTCCGCGAGTTCGGCCGGCGTGCGCCGGTCCCAGCCATCGGAGAACGGGGAGGGGCCCAGGTGGTTGTGGGCATCGATGGCGGGGTATGACGGGCGTCCCGGGCCGCCGGCGTTGCGCGCCCGAAGCTGCGAACGCGGTCGGTAGTCCACCAGCCGGAGGTCGCCAAGGGCCCTGGCGGAGGGCGCGCCCATCCCGATCCCTACCCCTTGAGCCCGGACAGCGTGATGCCCCGCACGAAGTATTTCTGGGCGACCACGAAGAGGATGATCATCGGCAGCAGGCTGACCAGGGCGCCGGCCATCATCTCCGGCCACTTGCCGACGAACTGGCCCTGGAAGAACGCCAGCCCCACGGTGGTCGTGTAGCTCGGCAGGTCGCGCAGGTAGATGAGCGGGTCCAGCAGGTCGTTCCAGCTCCACATGAACTGGAAGATCGCCAGCGTCGCCAGGGCCGGCCGGGCAAGCGGGATGTAGACGTGGATGAAGATCTGCCACGGGTTGGCCCCGTCGACGCGGGCACTGTCGGCCAGCTCGTGGGGAATGCTCAGGAAGAACTGGCGCAGCAGGAACGTCCCGAAGGCTCCGCCGAAGAACGCCCACACCCACAGCGGGAGGTTTGTCCCGATGAAGTTGCCGCTCTCGCTGAACGGCCACGGGAGGTATCGATACAGCACGAAGTTCGGGACCAGGACCACCTGGAACGGGATGATCAGGGTGGCCAGGATCAGCGCGAACAGGACCCGCTTGAACCGGAAGGTGAGCACGGCGAACGCGTACGCGGCCATCGAGCAGGTGATGAGCTGGCCGATCGTCGCCAGCGACGCGATGAAGATCGAGTTCTGGAAGAACGTCCCGAACGTGACGCCGGGCATGGCGAACCACATGTTGGAGTAGTTCTCCCAGTGGAGCCCGGACGGGAACGAGAACGGCGCGCTGGAGAAGACCTCCGCCCGGGTCTTGAGCGACGTCGCCAGCATCCACAGGAAGGGGATCATCATGCCCACGCCGCCGGCAATCAGCACGAGGTACAACCCGGCCTTCCGGGCGATCTTCCGCGCGGACCCCGGCGCGGACGGTCCTTGATTCCGGCGCGGAAGCACCCTGGCGGTCATCGCGGCCGGCTCACTGGTAGTGCACCCAGCGGTTCTGCGTCCGGAAGTAGAGGATCGTCGCGACGGCGACGATGAGGAACATGATCCACGACGCCGCGCTCGCGTAGCCCATCTTGAAGTTGCGGAAGCCGGCCTCGTAGATGAAGTAGACAAGGGTGATCGTCGACTCGCTGGGCTTGCCCGGGTTGGCCATCACATAGACCTGGTCGAACACCTGGAACGCCCCGATCAGGGCGAGCACCCCGGTGAAGAAGAGCGAGGGCGTGAGAAGCGGGAGCGTGATCTTCCGGAAGCGGGCTCGGCGCCCTGCGCCATCGACGCTGGCGGCGTCGTAATACTCGGTCGGGATCCCCTGCAGGCCGGCCAAAAAGATGATCACGTTGGCGGGCAGTCCCTGCCAGACGCTCATCGCGATGATCGAAGGCATAGCCAGCACCGGATCGGACACCCACCGCTGCGGCGCGATGCCGAAGACCCCGAGGAGTCCGTTGAGGATCCCGGTCGGACTGTAGATCCAGAGCCAGACCAGGGCGATCGCGGTCGCCGAGGTCACCAGCGGCAGGAAGTACGCGGTGCGGATCCACGCGATGCCGCGGATCTGCTGGTTCAGGGCGCTGGCCAGGCCAAGGGCCAGGGCCAGGCCCAGCGGCACGGACACGACCGTGTAGAAGGTGGTGTTCCGGAGCGCCTTCAGAAACCGGTCGTCATGCAGCAGATTGACGTAGTTGTCGAGCCCAACGACCTGCGGTGGGGTCAGCATGTCCCACTTCGTCAGGCTGATCCCCAGGGCCGCCAGGATCGGCCCGGCCGAGAGGACCGCCAGGCCGATGATGGTCGGGGCCAGGAATAGCCATGCCCAGCGGGACTCGCGACCCAGCGGGCCACGCGCGCGGGCGCCGGCGGGCGGACCCTCCCGCCCGGCAGGATCTCCGACGCCCGCGCTTGCGGTCACGCTGACGCCCGATGGCGGGCGTCAGGTGGCACACCCTTCACTGGCCGAGGAGCTGCTGGAGCTGTGGCGTGATCTCGTCCAGCGCCGCCTTCGCGGTCAGCTGGTTGTCGTTGAAGACCTTGGCGTCGAGCTCGTCCTGGAGCGCGGTGCTCCACTCGTTGTAGCCCTTGAACGAGGGCTTCAGGTGCGCGTACGCCAGCGCGTCGGCGAAGGTCTTGCCGCCTTCGAACGAGGTGGCGTACTGGTCGTTGAGGACCTGCGTGTTGACCGGCATCGATGCCTTCAGGTCGGCGATCTTGGCCTGCATCTGCGGGCCGGTGTAGCACTTGACGAACTCCCAGGCCGCGTCGGGCGACTTGGTGCCCTTGTAGACCACCACGCCGCTCGGATTGACCGAGGTCGCCTGGCCGGCCGGTCCCTTGGGCAGCGGCGCGACCCCGAAGTTCAGTCCGGCCGCCTGGTGGGTCGGGACGAGCCACGAGCCATCGGCCTCCAATGCCGCCTGGCCGTTCTCGAACATGTCACCGGTGCCGCCGGGGACGGGCTGGGCCATCACCTTGTCCTTGTAGATGAGGTCCTGGAGGAACTGGATGCCGGCCGCAGCCTGGTCGGTGTCGATGACCACGGTCTTCTTGTCCGGGCTGAGGATGTCGCCGCCGGCCTGCCAGACCAGCGAAGACCAGTAGTTCTCCATGTCCGAGGTCTCGGTGTAGAAGCCCCACTGGGTGGTGGTGGTGCCGGACGTCTTGGTCAGCTTGGTGGCGGCATCGACGAGCTTGGCCCAATCCCAGCTGGCGTCGGGATAGGCGAGGCCGGCCGCGTCAAACATGGTCTTGTTGTAGAAAAGCGCGATCGTGTTCAGGTCGCGCGGCAGCCCGAATTGGACGCCGTCAGCACTCTGGAAGTCCTTCACGGCCAGGTCCGCCAGCGCGCTCGTGTCAAAGCCGTCACGGGCGATCAAGGGGGTCAGGTCGAGCAACTGGTCGCGGGTCTGGTAGTCCGGGAAGAGCGGACCGTCCATGAGGAAGACGTCCGGCGCGTTGCCGCCGGCAAGGTCGGTCTGCAGCTTGGGCCAGTAGGAGTCCCAGTCGGCGACCGTGACCTTGACCGTGATGTTGGGGTTGAGGGCCCGGAAGGCGTCCACGATCTTCTGCTGGTTGGCGAGCTCGGTGGTGTCGCCCCACATGGCGTAGCTGATCGTGACCGGCGGCCCGCTATAACTGCCACAGGCGGCAGTTGCCGGCTGGCTGGGAGCCACCGTCTGGGTCGCTGCCGTCGGCAGCGTGGTGGCCGCCGGCTGGCTGGGAGCCGTCGCCTGAGTCGGGGCCGTGGTCTGGGCGGCGACCGCGGTGGCGCCGGCAGCCGTGGGAGCCGGAGTGGCACCCGGGGACGTGGCAGCCGGGCTCGGAGAGCTGGTGCCGCCGCACGCCGCGACGAGAAGGCACGCGGCGACCACGGCCAGGATGTGCGGGTGGCGCTGGGCTGGGACGGTGCGCATTGCCTTCCTCCTTGGTCAGGATTGCCAGTCGGGGGCTGCGCCGCCGAGCCATGCCGGCAGCCACTGGGCCTCCGCGTCGATCAGTTCGTCGGTCATCCGCCAGACCTCGTCCAGCGTCAGCCGGACCTGGACCTGGGGATCGGTGAGGACTGCGTGGTAGATCAGGTCGCGATCCCGGTCGAGCGCGGCGCGAACCGTCAGGATCTGCGCGTCCACTGCCGGGTGCGTGTACGCCGCGCACTGCGGCGGCAGCGGCTGGACCGCGGTCGGGTGCACGCCCAGCCCGTCGACGAGCGCGGGCACTTCGACGCAGGCGTCTGCGGCCAGGTTCGGGATCAGGCGGCCGCCGTCGTTCGGCACGTTGGCGACGATCCGCGATGGCGCGCCGGTGAGCATCGAGTGGACGATCACGGCGGCGTACTCGCCGCTCTGCTCGATCTCGAACGGCTCGCCGGCATCGAGCCGCCGCTTGGTCTCGGCGTACTCGTCCAGGTTGTGCGCGACGCGGTCGAGGTACTCGCCGATGGGGACGTGGAACCGCTCGACGAGGTCGCCCTTGGGGATGAACCACGGGTTGTACTCGGCGTGGTGCTCGGAAGATTCCGTGGGATACCGGCCGAAGCGGCCGAACAGGTCCGCCCGGACCAGGTCGTCGTCCGGAACGTGGCCGCCGTCGACGAAGGTATGCAGCGCCGGGTACAGGTCCACGCCCCGGTGCTGAAAGCGCGTGATCCAGGCCAGGTGATTGACGCCGGCCGACTCGGCATCCACTTCGGCAAACGGCACGCCCAGATATTCGGTGAGCCGGTGGACGGTCCAGTACACCGAGTGACACAGGCCCACGGTCGGGGTTCCGACCGCCTCGAGGACGGCGCTGACCAGCATGCCCATCGGGTTGGTGTAGTTGAGGAACAGCGCGCCGGGGCAGATGTCGGCCATGTCGGCGGCAATCCCGAGCACGACCGGGATCGTGCGCATCCCGCGCAGCACGCCGCCGACGTTGATCGTGTCGTTGATCGTGTAGCGCAGGCCGTAGCGGCCGGGGATGTCGAAATCCAGCTGGGTCGCGGCCGCGCCGCCGACCTGGATCGTGTCGATGACGTAGTC
>CAZENL010000069.1:0-16613 GCA_964513505.1 uncultured Anaerolineaceae bacterium | reverse complement strand
CGCCACCAGGTCACCGTGTCCGGCCGCAGTGAGCTCCTCTCGGCACGGGAGTACGCGCTGATGGGGTACCTGATCCGCCACGCCGGCCAGGTGCTGACGCGCCAGCAGATCCTCGATTCGGTCTGGGGCGCGGAGCTGGACGTGTACTCCAACGTGGTGGATCTGTATGTCCACTACCTGCGACGCAAGCTCGCCACCCTGAACCGCAACGAGGCGCTGCGCACCGTTCGCGGTGTCGGCTATGCCCTTCGGCCGTAGGCCGTCGGCCGGGTTCGCCGGCCGCAGCACGGAGCGCCTGGTCGGGCGGGCGCGCGTTCGGCTGGCGGTGTTCACGCTCGTCCTGGTGACCGCGCTGGTCGCGGTCGTGGGTCTGGCCACGGCAGCGGTAGCAGTCCAGGCCCTGGATGCCTCGGTCGATCGCAGTCTGCGGCAGTCGGCCGCGGATGCGATGGTCTCGCTCACCAGCGATTCCGAGGATCCAGGCGGGGTGCAACCTGGCGAAACGGATGAACTGGGCGCATCGCAGGACCCCGGTGAATCCGATGAGCCCGGCACGGCCCCGGGCAGCGCAGCCACACCGGGAGCAGGGGAGACCGAGGACGCCGGCACCACGGCCGAGCCGGACACCAGTGCGGAACCGGGTGACGGCAACGACGACGGCGCCGCCAGCGGCGCGAACCGCGGCACGGAAGGGAGTGCCGGGACCGCGGCGGTCCCGTCGCGGCCCACCATTTCACCACCGGCGCGGCCGCTGCCCGGCGCCAACCCGCAGTCGAGCGCCAGCCCGAGCCCCAGCCCGCAGCCGAGCCCCAGCGCCGGCGTGGCTGGCGCAGTCGAGCCGGATGACCACGTTCCGGCGGGCGCCGACACCTATTTCCTGGTCCTGGACACGTCCGGAGCCGTGGTCTCCAATCCCCGCCGCGTGGCGCTCGGCGGCCTGCCGGACACTGCCGCCGTCGCTGCGGCGCGATCAAGCGGGGAGGATCTGCGCAGCGGCACGGCGGCCGGTGCCCCCGTCCGGCTGCTGACCCAGCCGATCGTCGATGCGGCCGGCAAGACGACGGGTTTTCTCCAGACCGTGTTCGTGCTCAGCCTGCACCGCAGCCAGGAGGATCAGCTCTGGCAGACGGTGCTGCTGGTGAGCCTGATCGGCCTGTTCGGCGCGGCGGCGGTGACGCTGCTGGTGACCCATCGGGCGCTCTCACCGATTCGGACCGCCTTCGCAACGGAGCGGCGTTTCGTGGCCTCCGCCTCGCACGAGCTGCGCACCCCGGTGGCCGTCATCCGCGCGTCGGCGGAGATCCTGGACCGGGAGGACCTGGTGCTGCCGGAAGGTCGCCATTTCGTCGCGGACGTCATCTCCGAGAGCGATCGGCTGGCGCGCCTCGTCGGCGATCTGCTGGCCTTGAGCTCCGTGCAGGCCGGCGCCATCTCCATCCATCCGCGCCGGCTGGACCTGCTCCCGTTCGTGCACGAGCTGGCCGGGCGCGCGAAGAGCATGGCCGGAGCGCGGGACGTGCAGATCGTGGTGGAGGACGGAGGCACGCAGCACCCATGGGTGGACGTGGACCCCGAGCGCCTGGAGCAGCTCCTGATGATCTTCATCGACAACGCGGTCGACCATTCACCACCTGGCACCGCCGTCCGGCTCGTGCTCAACGTCTCCCGGGCGTCCGGGCGGCAGGAGGTCTCCCTGTCGGTGGTCGACCAGGGGCCCGGCGTGCCGGAGGCCGAGCGCACCCGCGTCTTCGAGCCCTTCGCGCGGCTCTCCGGGTGGCGCAGGACGTCGGGCGGAACCGGCCTCGGGCTGGCCGTTGCGCGTGCGCTGGCGGAGCGCCTCGGAGCGTCCATCCAGGTCGGGGATGCGCCCGGCGGCGGTGCCGTATTCAGTGTCACGTTGCGCCTGGAACAGGTCCGGCCGGCCCGGCCGTAGGTCCTCAGCCTAGGTCCATTCGGCGGCCGTTGATGGGCCGCTCGGCCCTACGGCCCGGCGCGTTCCGGGGGCACCGTGATGGCATGGGAACGCCAGAGCCGCTGATCGTAACCATCGACGCGACATGGTTCGGAGCGGGCCTGTCGCCAAAGGCAAAGGAGAAGCTCGCGGCCATCGCCCACGAGTACGAGGCGCCTGCCGGCACCATCCTGCTGCGTGAGGACGAGGAGACGCGAGAGCTCGGACTGGTCATCCACGGCCGTGTCGGACTCGCCACGCAGGTTCCGGGCCGCGGCCCGGTGAGCCTCGTGACGGTGGAGCCCGGCGATGTTTTCGGTTGGTCGGCCCTCGTGCCGCCGTTCCGGGCCACGTCGACCGCACGGGCGATCGAGCGTGTCCAGGTGGTGGCCTTCGAGGCTTCCCGGCTGCGCGCGGCCGTGCGATCGGACGTGGACCTGGCCGCCGCTGTCTATCAACAGGTCCTGGAAGCCGTTGCGCGCCGTCTCATGGCCACGCGGCACCAGCTCTTTGACGTCTATCGACTGGATACCTTCGAGCCTTTGTAAAGGACGACGATGGTTGACACACGCTGGCTGCCACGGGCAGACCTCGACCGCTTGATCCAGTTGGTGCGCGGTGATGGGTACACCGTGATCGGACCGCTTGTCCGCGGCGCATCCATCGTGCACGACGAGATCCGGTCGGCCGCGGACCTCCCGCTGGGCGTCACGGACGAGCAGGGCCCAGGGCGCTACCGGCTTGGCGGCGGAACGGCCGTCGCCACGGAAGCGCCGGTGGCTCCGTCGGCAGGGCGTTCCTTCGACTTTGCCTCCGCGCCGACGAGCCTGAAGCGGTTCACCTTCCCGCCCCGCGTCACGCTCGGACAGGCTCGCCGAACGGGCAACGCGGTGGAGTTCCTGGAGCCCGACCGCGAGGTTGCGCCGGTCTGCTTCTTCGGGGCGCGCGCCTGCGACATCGCGGCCCTCCAGATCCAGGATCGCGTGCTGGCGGACGGCCCCTTCGAGGACGAGGACTACGTGGCCCGGCGGGCGCAGAACCTGGTCATCGGTGTGGAGTGCGCGGTGCCATCGGGCACGTGCTTCTGCGCGTCGATGGGGACCGGCCCGGAGATCAGCTCAGGCTTCGACCTTGCCATGACCGAGCTGGCCCACGGCTTCGTGGTCCGCGCCGGGACCGAGGCCGGCCGGTCGATCGTTGATCGTATGGAGCTCCCGCTGGCCTCTGCCGAGCACCGCGAGCAGGCCATCGAGGTGGTTGCCACCGCGCATGCCTGGATGGGCAACCCCGTCCGCACCGAGGGCCTGCCGCAACGCCTGGTGCGCCAGTACGACAACCCGCGCTGGGCCAAGATCGCCGAGCGCTGCCTGGCCTGCACCAACTGCACGCTGGTCTGCCCCACCTGCTTCTGCACCAGCGTGACCCAGACGTCCGATCTGCTCGGCACGGAATCCGAATCCTGGCGCCAGTGGGACTCCTGCTTCCCGGCCGGCTTTGCCAGCGTCGCCGGTGGCGGCAACTTCCGCAGCCGCATCGAGGACCGCTACCGCCAGTGGCTGACCCACAAGTTCGGGACCTGGGTGCAGCAATTCGGGACATCCGGTTGCGTCGGCTGCGGCCGGTGCATCACGTGGTGCCCGGTAGGCATCGACGTGCGCGAGGAGCTGATGACCATCGTGCCGCCGGAGCCGGTGGTGCCCAAGGCCCGCGATCACGTGGTCCATCCCACCGCGGCCGCACCGGGGCGCTATGCCATCGCCAGCGTCCGTGAGATCCGCAACGAAAGCGCGGACACGGCCACCGTGATCCTGACCGACCTGCCCAAGGTGGTCACCAACGGCGCGCCCGGCCAGTTCCTGATGCTGGACCTGCCGGGCTTCTCGGCCGTGCCGATCTCCGTGTCGCGCTACCTGCCCGATGCGGTGGAGCTGACGATCCGCGCTGCCGGACCTGCAACCAAGGAGCTGGTCGCGCTCACCGTCGGAAGCCAGCTCGGCGTGCGGGGGCCGCTGGGACGTGGCTGGCCGGTGGAAGCGTCGCGTGGACGCGACCTGCTGATCGTGGCCGGCGGCATCGGCCTGGCCCCACTGCGTGGAATGATCGACGCGGTGCTGGAGGAACGTGACCGCTACGGGCAGGTGAGCATCTTCATCGGCGCCCGGACGCCCGGTGACCTGCTGTTCGCGCCTGACGTTGCCGCCTGGCAGGAGCGCCCGGACATCGACACGGGAGTGACCGTGGATCGCGGCGACGATGCCTGGACCGGACCCATCGGCGTGGTGACGCAACTCTTCGACCGCGCTCGCATCAACGGTCCGCGAGCCAGCGCCTTCGTGTGCGGTCCCGAAAAGATGATGCAGGCCACGGCGCGCACGCTGGCCGCTCGCGGCCTGGTCGGAGAACAGATCTACCTGTCCATGGAGCGCCGCATGGAATGCGGTATCGGCCTGTGCGGGCACTGCCAGCTTGGCGCCCGGTTCATCTGCCGTGACGGCCCGGTGCTGTCGCGTGCCGAGCTTGGCGAGACGTTCGAAGTGGAGGGCATCTGATGCCGCGCCCTGAGGGCACCTGGCCGCTCGCGGTCGGCGTCGTCAAGTTCGCGTCCTGCGACGGCTGCCAGCTGGCCCTGCTGGGCCTTGGCACGCTGCTGCTGGAACTCGGTGAGCGCTTCCACATCGTGGAGTTCGGTGAGGCGAGCAGCAATCGCTCCAACGGCCCCTACGACCTGCTCCTCGTGGAAGGCTCCATCAGCACCTCGGAGCAGGCACACGAGATCCGGGAGTTGCGGGCTCGTAGCACGCTGCTGGTCACCATCGGCGCGTGCGCCACGAGCGGCGGCATCCAGGCGCTGCGCGGCTGGGTGGACAGTGCCGGTGTGGCAGCAACCGTCTATCCACGCCCGGACGAGATCTCTTCGCTGTCCACCGCTACGCCGATCTCCGACCACGTGGCCGTGGACGCGGAGTTGCGCGGCTGCCCCATCGATCCGGGCCAACTGGTGGAGCTGATCACGGCCGTCTCCGTCGGCCGCCGGCCGCAGCTTCCCGACGAATCGGTCTGCGCTGACTGCAAGCGGCTCGGCCGCGTCTGTGTCGTGGTCGCCACCGGCGAGCCGTGCCTCGGACCGGTCACGCGCACCGGCTGTGGGGCGCTCTGCCCAAGCTACGCGCGCGGTTGCTACGGCTGTTTCGGCCCGCGCGAGCACGCCAACACCGCCAGCCTTGCCAAGGACTTCGGGTGGCGTGGCCTGGACGACCTGGAGATCAGCCGGCGCTTCTCCCTGTTCACGGGCTGGTCGCCGGCCTTCCGGTCCGTGGCCATGGCACACGGCGGCCCACCCGGATTCCGAGCCGAGCCCGATGCGCCCGCCACGAGCAAACCAAAGGAAACGGCATGAACGCGCCAACGGATGTCGTGCAGGACCGCCGGCTCACGGTACAGAGCATCTCGCGCATCGAGGGCGAGGCGCGCCTCCGCGTCGTGGTGCGCGGAGACCAGATCGTGGAAACGCGCCTGTCGATCTTCGAGGCCCCGCGCTTCTTCGAGCGGCTGGTCGTGGGGCGCAACCCCAACGAGGTCATCGACATCGTCGCCCGCATCTGCGGCATCTGCCCGGTGGCGTACCAGATCACCGCGGCGATGGCCTTCGAGCGGTTATTCGGCGTGGAGCTGGACCCGTCCGTGCGGCAACTGCGTCGCCTGATGTACTGGGGCGAGTGGATCCAGAGCCACGCGCTGCACATCTACTTCCTGGCCGCGCCGGACTTCCTGGGCTATCCGGACGTGCTGGCCATGACGCGCGACCATCGGCCGGACGTGGCGCGCGCCGTTGCGCTCAAGCATGCGGGCGTGGCCATCCTGGACCTCCTGGGTGGCCGCTCCGTGCATCCGGTCAGCCTCCGCGTCGGCGGGTTCAGCCGCACGCCCACGCGCGGCGAGATGGCCGGGCTGCGGCCCCTGATCGAGCAGTGCCTCCAGGACGCCCTGACCACCGTCGATGTGGTCTCGGGCTTCGAGCTGCCGGAGTTCGAGCGGGAGCCGCTCCTCCTGTCCCTGCGCGCCGAAGACGGCTACGCCCTCGATGAGGGGCGCATCGTGACCAGCGAAGGGCTGGACCTCTCACCTGCGGATTGGGAGACGGCCTTCGAGGAAGAGCAGCACGAGGACTCGAACGCGCTCTACGCCCGCGGGCGCGACGGCAGGCACCACCTGCTGGGCCCATCGGCGCGCCTGACCCTGGCCGGCGATCAGTTGCACCCGCTGGCCGCGGCCGCGCTCACCAAGAGCGGCGGCATCGGGCAGATCCGACGCAACGTCTTCGCCAGCAGCGCCGGCCGCGCGGTCGAGCTGGTGCATGCGGCCGCGGAGGCGCTGGCGATCATCGACGCCTACGAGCCGCCGGACAGCCCGAGCGTGCCGTCGACGCCACGCGCCGGACGGGCGGCCTGGTCGACCGAGGCGCCACGCGGCCTGCTCTTCCATCGCTACGACCTGGATGAGGACGGCCGCGTGCTTGCGGCCACCATCGTCCCGCCGACCAGCCAGAACCAGGCCTCGATCGAGGACGACCTGCGGGCGTACCTGCCGAGCGTGCTGGCCCTGCCGGACGCGGCGGCCACGGCTCGTCTGGAGGCACTCATCCGCTGCTACGATCCGTGCATCTCGTGCGCCACGCACTTCCTGGAGCTGGACGTGCAACGGGAGCTGCCTGGCTGATCCCAGGGGCCGACCACGAGGCGGGGGTTGGACTCGCCAGCAAGGGTGGGGATGATGCACGCCGGTCCCTGGCGAAACATCGGCCGTCGGCGCGTGGCGGCGGTTCTCTTCGTCGCGCTGCTCGCGTGCGGCGTTGCGGCGCCCGCATCCGCCGGCACTGGGCGGGCGCACGGCAGACCGGCAAGCGCGCACCGACCGATCACCGCCGATGCGTCTCCCAGCGTGCTGGTGCGCCACGGACGCCGTGATGTCCCCACGGTCGCCCTGACCTTCGACTTCGGTGGCCGCATCGGCGATGCCGCCTCGATCGTGCGCTGGCTGACGACCAACGGCGTGCCCGCCACCATCTTCTCGACCGGCGTCACCGCGTCCGGCACGCCCGCCGGTCGTCGGGTCCTGGCGCTGGCCGCCCAGCATCCCGAGCTGTTCGTGGTGGGCAACCACTCCTATGACCACCCGAACTTCGTCCGCCTGACCGCGGCCGAGATCGCCAGCGAGCTCAACCGGGCGGACAAGGTCATCGCGCAGCGCACGGGGAGCACCACGAAGCCGTGGTTCCGGCCGCCATACGGTCGTCAGAACGCGCGCGTCCTCGCGGACGTCGGAGCGGCCGGCTGGTCCCGAACCGTGCTCTGGGACGTTGCGACGGACGACTACCTGCCGCCGTCGCGAAGCGGACCGACACCGGACCAACTGGTGCATGAAGTGCTGAGCCGGGCCCAGAATGGCTCGATCGTGATCATGCACCTGGGTGGCTATCCGACGCGGGACGCACTGCCCGCGATCGTGGCCGGTTTCCGTGCCGAGGGGCTCACACCCGTGACGCTGGCCACACTCGTTGGGCCGTAGGTTCCGGCCGGGACATGGTCGCGGAGCGGCCGTGAGCAAGCGGGTTGCGCTGACCGTTCTGCTGTCGGTGTCTCTCGCGTTGGGCGTGGCTGCGCCCACGTCCGCCGCCATCGGCCAGGCGCAGCACGGACGGGCGCAGTGGGCCGGCGCGGAGACCACGACGCTTCCGCCCAGCCTGCTCGTCCGCCACGGATCCCGACGCGACCCGGTCATTGCCCTGACCTTCGACTTCGGCGGCCGCGCCGGCGACGCCAAGTCGATCGTGCGCTGGCTCACGACCCATGCCGTTCCGGCAACGATCTTCATCGTCGGCACGACCGCGTCGGACACGGGCGCCGGCCGGCGCGTGATGGCGCTGGCAGCGCAACGCCCGGACCTGTTCCTGGTCGGCAACCACTCCTGGAACCACCCGAACTACACCAAGCTGACCAGCGCACAGATCGGCCGCGACCTGGCCAAGGCGGAGGCGGCCATTGCCCCACTCTCCGGACACACCACCAAGCCCTGGTTCCGCGCTCCGTACGGCCTGTCGAACAACGCCGTGCTGGCGGCCGTGGGGGCGGCGGGGTGGTCCCGAACCGTGACCTGGGATGTCGGGACGGACGACTGGATCGCGCCGTCACGGGGCGGTCCATCGCCGGGCAAGCTGGTGCGGGAGGTCCTGGACCAGGCCCAGAACGGCTCGATCGCGGTGATGCACCTCAACGGCTACTCGACGCGAGCGGCGTTGCCGGCGATCGTGGCCGGCCTCCGGGCCGAGGGGCTCACGCCGGTGACGCTGAACACGCTGCTCGGCAGTCAGGCATCGAGTCGGCCATGACCAGCGTCACGCTCTTCGTCTGCGGCGAGGCACTTCGCGGGGACGACGGAGCCGCGAGCGCAGCCGTCAGCGAGCTTCCGCCGCAGGCACGCCTGGCCGTCCATGTCCGCGAAGTCGGGGCGTTGGCCGTAGAGGATCTGCTGGCGCTCAGCCCGGGATCTGCCGCCATCGTCGTCGACGCCGTGGTGGGCGTGGAGCCCGGCCGGCTGGTCTCGTTCGACCTGGTGGACCTTGCCGCGCAAGCGCCGGGCCTCCGGCCGCGCTCAACGCATCAGCTGCCGCTGGACCAGGTGGTGGGCATGGCCGAACTCCTGGGCGCCGTGGTGCGAGGGACGTTCGTGGGCGTCGGCGGGCTGGACTTCGGCTACGGACGACCGCTCTCGGAACCGGTGCGGCATGCCCTGCCCGGCCTGCGCGCCGCGCTCACCGCAGAGATCGAGCGACTGGGTGGAGGCGCCGGCCCTTCGCGGAGCCGACCCGCCGGCTGAACCCGGACGACGCTTACGGCGCCGCCGTTGCCGGGACGCCGCTGGGGTTCGCCACCAGCCCGTCCAGGAGGGTCGTCAGCTTGCCGTACACCGGCAGCCCCGGGTAGACCGTGCCATTGATGACCAGGGTCGGCGTGGAGGTAACGCCCAGGGCGCGTCCCTGGCTCGTCTCCTGGGTGACCGCGTCGATGTTGGTCTTGTCCGACAGCCCCGCCAGGAACGTGGCCCGGTCCAGCCCCAGCGAGACGGCCATGTCGGCCAGGCGGTCGTGGCTGAACGAGCCCTTGTTCTCGGCGCCCTGGTTGGCGTAGAGGAGGTCGTGGAACGTCCAGAAGCTGACGCCCATGTTCTGTGCCACGCGAGCGGCCACCGCGGCGTCCTGCGATTCCTGCCCGATGAAGGCGAAGTCGCGGAAGACGATCCGCACCCGTCCGTCGGCGATGTACGTGCTGCGCAGCTTGGGCTCCAGCAGGGTGGCGAACTGCTCGCACACCGGGCATTGGAAGTCCGCCCACTCCTCGATCGTGACGGGAGCCGTCGCCTTGCCCACCGTGCGGCCGTCGACCAGTGCGGCCGGTGCCGGCACCACGTTGGCAGGCACGATCTCCGTGCCGGACGTGGCCGGGCGATTGGCCAGCACCAGCGCTCCGATGAGCACAAAGCCGGCGGCGATCGCGATGACGGTTGCCACGACGATCGGCGACCGCAGCGGCGATCGCTGCGGTTCTGTCCGGCGGCGTCGCTGTTGCTCCCGGTCGAGCAGGCGCTGTTCGGCGCGCCGCTCGCGGCGCGTTTCGGCGGGGGTCGTCATCGAGGGTTCTCCATGTGATCAGTCATCTGCGCGTTCGCCGACCATCGAGCGCACCAGGTCGCTGGCGCTCACGATGCCGACCGGTGTCTGCTGGTCTTCCGCCACCACGATCAGGCGATGGACGTGCGTGCGGTCCATCAAGGCCGCTGCCTCCGCCAGGGTCATCTCTCGATCGGCGGTCAGGGCAGGCGAATGCATCAGGTCACCGACGGCAAGCGTCTGCCAGTTCTTCCACAGGTACGGCGTGGCGCGGGCGCGAACCAGGTCGCTTTCCGCCAGCACGCCGATCAAAGCACCACCGCTGTCCACGACGGGCAGGCCGCTGATCTCGTTTTCCTCGAGCAGGGCTGCCGCGACCTGGATTGCCTCGTCGGCCCGAACGGTGATCGGGTCGGGAGTCATGACCTCACGCACGGTCCGGGCGGTGGCGTTGGTATCCATGGACTGAGCATGGCCATCGGCGATCGTCGGGGGATGGGACCCGTGGCACGAAGCCTCGGGCCGAATGGCCCGTCCCCACAGGACCTGCATGTCAGGGCGCGCACGCCTTCCGGCCTGACAGCGAGCGAAGCATGGGTGCCGATCGGCCCGCGGCCGGGGACCAAGCGACCCTTGCCGCCCGGAAGACGCTCGGCCAACCTAGGCGCGTGACCAGGAACATGGCGCCGTGAGCGGCGTCCGCAACCGGCTGCCTGCCCGCTACCAGAGCCTCTGGCACCCGGGCATCCTGCTGGCCGTTCTGGATGGCTGCGGCCTTGCCATCGCCGGCTATCTCTCGTTCGTGGAGCTGCGCAACGAGGCGCCCAGCTGCGCAATCGCCAAGGGCTGCGAGACGGTCGCCAACAGCCAGTACTCGCGCATCAACGGCATTCCGGTGGCGGTCTTCGGGGTGCTGCTGTCGATCGTGCTGATGACGTTGGCGCTGGCGTGGTGGCGGACCAACAAGCCGAACCTGCTGCTCGCGCACTACAGCCTCTCCTTCGTGGGAGTGGCCTTCGAGACGTACTTCACCTACCTGGAGATCTTCGTCATCGGGGCGATCTGCATGTGGTGCGCGCTCTACGCCATCAGCCTGCTGCTGCGCTTCCTGGTCACCCTGGTCGTCTGGCTGCGCCGCGATCGATACGGCGCGATGGGCGCTTCGGCAGGCCAGTAGAGGGTCCGTCAGGCACTTTCGGCGCGTCCGGCTCCGATCGATTTTCATCGGGCACGAGATCGCAGCGGTGGTGAGGTCATGAGCGGGCTTTCAGTGCAGCCGGACCGGAGACCGGGAGCGCTGGACCACGCCATCGGGTCGCTGGTGGATCGGACCGTCGTCCCCCTTGGCAGGGCCATCGGCTATGCCGCGGACCACGGTTACCTGTTCCTGACCTTCGCGATGCTGTGGCTCGCTTTTGGCGTGGCCATCCTGGCCAACCAGGGGAGCCTCGATTCCGCCTGGGCATGGATCGGCGGCCTGCCGCTGGTCCTCCAGGGCGTCGCGTGGCTGCTATTCCTGCCGGTGGTCGGCGGCCTGTGGGTCTGGGAGTCGGGCTGGCCGATGATCGCCAAGCTGATGATCGTGGTCAGCCTGGCCGGCTGGAGCCTCCTGGTCTTCCTTCCGCGGCGGCCAACGGTCGA
Source organism: uncultured Anaerolineaceae bacterium (assembly GCA_964513505.1). Taxonomy (GTDB): domain Bacteria; phylum Chloroflexota; class Limnocylindria; order Limnocylindrales; family CSP1-4; genus JAFMJV01. The sequence continues at coordinate 5,358 of CAZENL010000069.1, read as the reverse complement.
ACCGCGCTGACGCGACCGGCTTTCCATTCGAGGAGGTTCGCGATGATGCACCTGGCCGAGATCAAGGTGGCGGCGATGGAGCGCGGCCGCCAGGCACGTGCCCGGATGGGTTCGCAGCGGTCAGAACCGTCGGCGCGACGGCTTCGCGTGCGGTGGATGCTGGCCATCCTCGCCGTCACGCTGGAGGTCGGAGGGTTTGTGGCCTGGATGCGCCGGCGCGGTCACCAGGTGGAGGAAGCACCCACTCCGGCCTGAGCGTGGCCTGACCGCCGCCCGGGCCAGGCTGGCTAAGGCTCGCCGGCGGACGCCATGGCTTCGTCGATCGCCGATGCCAGCCGCTCGGCGGTCGGCAGGCCAACCAGTGGCACCACGCGATGGGGTCCCGTGGTGGTCACCCAGTCCAGCTCCATGCCGGGTGCGGTGAGCACGACCGGCACGTCCGGATGGATCTCGCGCAAGCCCTCGATCAGGTGCTGGCCGCCATCGCTCTCGGTGGTCGACCAGACGTCGTAGACCAGCACGTCCGCGCGCTCGACGGCCGGACACGGGTCGCCGCGGAGGATGGGGCAGGCGTAGGTCCCCGGCCCGCTGCATTGCTCGACGATGTAGCCAAGGCGGCGGAGGGAATCGGCCTCCTGGTCGGCCAGGTCGATGTCGTGATGGACTACGAGTGCGCGCCGCATGGCATTTCACCTTCCGCTCGACGTACGGCACATTGCCGCATGCGTCGGGCCCGAACCTGCGCCCGCCCCGGGGTGGCGACCAGTGCCAAAGGTCCCGCTAGAGCAGGTGGAGCGACTTGCGTGCCGCGGTCGTGAGCTCGTCCCGGAAGTCGGGATGGGCAATCGCGATCAGTGCGCGCGCCCGTTCGCCCAGGCTGCGGCCGTGCAGTTCCGCGATGCCCCACTCGGTGACCACCGTCTGCACGTGGCCGCGCGTGGTGACCACGCCCGCGCCCTCGCGCAGGAAGGGCACGATGCGCGACACCTGGCCGTCCTTGGTCGTCGATGGCAACGCGAAGATCGAGCGGCCGTCCTCCGCAAGTGCCGCTCCACGGACGAAGTCCATCTGACCGCCGATTCCGCTGTACAGGCGGTGGCCGATCGAATCCGCGCAAACCTGCCCGGTGAGGTCGATCTCGATGGCGCTGTTGATCGCGGTCATGCGCCGCAGGCGGCGGATGACGGCCGTGTCGTTGGTGTAGTCGACCGGCCGCATCTCCACCATGGGGTTGTTGTCCACGAACCGGTACAGCCGCTGCGTGCCCATCATGAACGAGGTCACGATCCGCCCGCGGTTGATCTCCTTGCGCGCCCCGGTGACCGCCCCGGATTCGACCAGGTCGACCATCACGTCGGTGAACATCTCCGTGTGGACGCCCAGGTCCCGCTTGTCCAGCAGGTCCATGGCGACCGCGGCCGGGATCGCGCCGATGCCCATCTGGAGGACGGCGCCGTCCGGGACCAGGTCCGCCACGTGCGCCCCGATGCGGCGCTCGAGCGGCCCGATCTGAGCGGCATGGTGCTCGTAGGGCGGCACGTCCACCTCCACCGCCAGGTCGATGCGATCGGTGTGGATGAACCCGTCACCCAGCGTCCGCGGCATGGCCCGATTGAGCTGCGCGATGACGGTGGTGGCCGATTCCACGGCCGCCAGCGTGGCGTCCACGGAGGTGCCCAGCGAGCAGAAGCCGTGCTGGTCCGGCAGCGAGACGTTGATCAGGACCGTGTCCAGCGGCACGATGCGGCGGCGGAACAGGTGCGGCACGTCGGAGAGGAAGGCGGGGATGTAGTCGGCGCGGCCCTCGTTGACCGCCTGGCGCGCGTTCGGGCCGATGAACAGCGCGGTGTGCCGGAAGTGGCCGGCCATCTCCGGCGCCAGGTGCGGGCCGGGTCCCTCGCAGTGCAGGTGAACCACGCAGACGTCGTGCAACTCGGCGGATCGCGCGACCATGGCGTTGAGCAGGACGGACGGCGTGGCGCTGGCGCCGTGGAGGTAGATCGATTCGCCCGAGCGAATTCCAGCGACGGCTTCCGCCGCCGAGACGATCCTCAAGACGCCACGATCACGGTTGCCCGAGCGTGCCCGGCCACGTGCGCAGGGACCGTGTCATTCCAGGGGACGCCGGCCGCAACCTGGCGGCTGGCGCCTACGATCACAGTGTCGTAGCCGCGCTCGTCAACGAGTCGCTCGATGGTCGTGGCGGGGTCGCCCTCGGGCTCGATGAGCCGGGCGATGACGCCCCGATCGCCGAGGATCACCTTGGCGTCGATCAGCTGGCGCGCGTGGTCGATCGCCGAACGGCCGCTGGGTGCGCCCGCCCGCCCGTAGCCGTCCGGCACCACGCTCACAACGTCCACGTGCGCGCCGAAGGCGTGGGCGAAGTCCGCCGCGAGCTGGAGGGCTCGCTCGCCGGCTTCCCCGCCTGCGTACCCGACCAGGATCCTGTTCATGTGTTGCCCCGCACGACTCACCTGGCCGCTCGACAAAGCGCATCCACGCTCGTCGCGGCCAGAGGGGCAGCCTGTTCCCGCGGTCGTGTGCCGGGCAAGGCCCATCCGGCTGCGAACGACGTGCCGTTTGGACCATCCCCGCGGGATGTCCAGCCCTGATGAAGAGGATTCCGGCGGCCCATTGTCTTCGTGAGAAATCATGCACGCGCACCGATCAGCATCAACTCGACTGCCACCCCGGTACGCCCAATCCGATATCAACGAGTGAGTGCCATGTTGTCCGCAGTCGCATTGGATCCCCGCACGGGCGCGCAGTTCCTCGAGGGACTTGGGTTCCTGCTCACCCCCGACGGCGCAGGAGACCAGGCACCGAGCTATCTGCTGGTGGCCCTTCGCACGGAGCCAACGCTCCGGCATTTCGATCCCGAGCGGGTGGAGTACTGGATGACCGCGCACGGTCGCGGCGTCATCGACCAGTTCGGCCGCACCACGCACGTCCCGCTTGACCACCCCTTCTCGTGGGGAACGATTCGCGTGATCGACCGGCTGGAGGTCTACAACGACTACCTGACCTTCGGCGGACAGCTCTCGGCCGCACGACTTGACGGCTTCACGGTGGCGGTCTTCGCGTCTCCGGCGCCCATGCTCAAGACCACCGGCCACTCGCAGACGCCGGATCCGGGCGCCCATCCGCTGACCGCGTTCTTCGCGCACCTGCGTGCCGTCGCCGGCGCCTGCCGCGCGGTGGAGGGCCGCCTGGCCGAGGTGACGCCGGTGGCGATCTACGCCGCCTACGTGCAGGAAGCCTACGAGAAGTACAAGCACAGCCCGATGCTCCGGTCGATGCACCCCAACACCTGGCTTTCGCTCGGCCGGCAGGAGGGCAAGCTGAGGCAGACCCAGCCCGCGGCGTGGGCGGATGCGCGTGGACTGCTGGAGATGCTGAACTCGTCGTCGTCGGTCGACGCGCCTGATGCCCCGAAAGCAGCCCTGGTCAACCTGAAGGAGCGTTCGGATGCTCGTACATGACGACCTGGTCCAGGTTCATCGCGCCACGATCGACGACGCCGCCGGGATCGCGGCGCTGCACGAGGCCAATGCACGCGAAGCAATCCGCCTGACCCGAGGGCATCGAGAAGGCGTTCCTGGCAGCACGGAATCGGCTGAGACGCGCTGGCGCATCACGCTCAAGCTCGCATCCGACGATCACCGGCCCTGGGTGGCCCGCCTCGGCGACAGGACCGTCGGCTTCGTGTCGGCGGGGCCGAGCCGCGACACGGACGCCACGCCGCAGACCGGTGAGCTGTACGTGGTCGACTTCGACTTCTCGGAGGGCCACGGCGCCGGAGCCAAGGCCTTGCTCCATCACGCCTGCCGCGACCTCCGGGCGCACGGCTTCGGCGTGGTCACTCTCTGGGTGGTTGCCCGGGACATCCAGGTCCGCAGCCTGCTGGCCGCCGACAACTGGTGCGAGGACGAGGTCTGGCGACGGGACCGGATCGCCGGCATCCCCATCCTCGAATACCGCTACCGCAAGCAGCTGGTCTGACGCCGCGGGACGGCACGCGCCGCTTGGTCGGGCGGGCGTCCGATCAGAGGCCGGTTTCCGCCTTGCGCTTGGCCACGAATGCGGCCGCCTGCGCGCGGCGCTGGAGATTCAGCTTGGAGAGGATCGAGCTGACGTAGTTCTTGACGGTCTTGTCCGACAGGAAGACCTCGGCGGCGATCTCCTTGTTCGTCTTGCCCTCGGCCACCAGCAGCAGGATCTTCTGCTCCTGTGAGGTGAGTTGCGCCAGCTCGTCGGAGAACGGGCTGGTGGCGATCCGGCGAACGCGCTCCAGGACCTTCTCGGTGACGGCCGGGTCGAGCAGCGATTCGCCGCGGCCGACCGATTCCAGCGCGGCCACCAGGTCCCGCGCGCGGATCTGCTTGAGCAGGTACCCGCTCGCCCCGGCCACGATCGCTGACAGCACCGCCTCCTCGTCCGGGTAGCTGGTGAGCATCACCACGCGGATCTCCGGATGCTCCGAGCGGATCTCGCGGCAGGCTTCTATGCCGCTGCCGTCCGGCAGGCGGACATCCATGACGATCACGTCCGGGCGGAATCGCTCGGCCTGGTCGATGGCTTCAGCCACGCTGCTCGCCTCGGCGACCACCTGGAAATGCTCGCGGCGGCTGAGCACCGCTGCCAGGCCCTGGCGGACCACCTCGTGGTCATCCACGAGCAGGAGCCGCAGTGCCGGCTTGCCGTCAGCCGGCCTGGACGCCGCGTGGGGGGCGTCCATGTCGTCGTCTGTCACGCGCGCATCTTCCCAGAACCGTGCGTTGATAGAGGAACGTCCATCGCAATCCTCGTGTGGCCGGCGTGACTGGTCACCGTCAGTTCGCCGCCGAGCGTACGTGCTCGATCTTGCATGTTGCCCAGTCCTCGATGCCCTGGGGCGGCCCCATGGCCGATGTCGAATCCATGGCCATTGTCGCTGATCGACAAGTGGAGATTGTTGTCGTCCGATCCGAGGCGCACGACGACCCTGGTTGCACCCGAGTGCCGCCCCACGTTGCTGAGCGCTTCGCGTGCCACCTGCATCACTTGCAGGGCCACGACCGGCGGCACGTCGCTCCGGCCTGACAGCTCGAGTTGCACCTCCATCAGGGTGCTGCGGCGGAACTCGTCGGCGAGCGTTGCCAGCGCCGCACGCACGTCGCCGGCCTCCAGGTATTCCGGCCGAAGGCCGAAGATGAAGTTGCGCAGGTCCCGGATCGTGCCGTGGATGGCGTCAATGGCGCCTTCCACCCGCTGTTCTGCGGCGTCCGGCTGGTCGCGCATCACGGGACCGAGATCCTCGAGGGACAGCCCGACCGCGTAGAGGCTCTGGATCACGCCGTCGTGCAGGTCCTGGCCGAT
>CAZENL010000068.1:0-16635 GCA_964513505.1 uncultured Anaerolineaceae bacterium | reverse complement strand
GCCGGGCTGATGGCGTGGTCGTCGCGGCAGACGATGGAGCGGCACTCCACGTCCGGCCAGGCGGCCAGCGGCGACTTCTCGCTCATGAATCCATACGACTGCGGCCGCAGGCGCTCGATGGCCCACTGCGTTAGCTCCGGCGGCGCGTCGTTGTAGAAGATCTCCGTGGCGGTGTTCGGCCCGACCTTCCAGACGTTATCGCCGAGATCCGTCCATTCGGCGGTCGTTGGCGCGTAGGCATCCATCGATTCCTCGGCACGCTGCTCGTATGCGCTCTTGCCCGGAACGGGCAGGAGCGCAGCCAGGAAGACCAAGCGTTTGACCGGACGCCGGGCAGCCACGATCGGGACTACCAGGCCGCCGCTCGAGTGACCGACGAGCACGGGCTCGGAGTCGGCGGGCAGCGCGTCCTCCACCACCTTGGCGTACTCCGCCGCGCCGCAGGCCGGGTCGGAGATGGGCAGGTCCATGGTCAAAACCCGGTGGCCGCGGCGCTCGAGCTCGGGTCGCAACAGGTCCCAGCACCAGGCCCCGTGAAAGTTGCCGTGGACGAGTGCGATGTCCATCCAGCGTTTCCTTCCTCGGTGAGGCAGCCGCCGCTGGTTTCAGGCGCGGCCGATAAACGATAACTGGCCTCTGGGAGGGCTTTCGGCCGCTGCATCCGTCCGGATGACCCGCGCCGTTACCATCGCCAGCCGATGCCACCGTCCATCGAGCCCACGACGACCACTGTCCGCGCAACGCTGGTCACGGCCCTGCCCGCCGCACTGGCAATCGGCGTGTTCGGCGCGCTCTACGGGGCCGCGGCGCGACCGCTGCTCGGGCCGGAGATGACGGTCGCGGCGTCGCTCATCGTGTTCTCCGGCGCGCTCCAGTTCGCGACCGTGGCCCTGCTGTCGGCCGGCGCCGCGGCCCCGGCCCTGCTGCTCACCGCGGTCGTGCTGAACCTGCGCCACGTGGTCATGGGGGCCGTGATCCGGCCGTGGCTGAGCGCATCGCGCCTGAAACGCGTGGTGCTGGCCTTCTTCCTGCTCGACGAGACATTCGGCTTCACCATCGCCGCGGCAACACGCGCGGAGCCGGGAGCGGCGCGCAACGGCGTCGCGCAACGGACGCTGCTGGCCACGGGCATCCTCTGCTACTCGGCGTGGATCGCGGGCACGCTGCTCGGCGTGGTGGGAGCGGGCCTGCCCGGCATCGAAGGATTCGCCGGGGCCGTCTTCCCGGTGCTGTTCATCGGCCTGGCGGCGCTCGCGGCGCGCACCCGGTCTGTCGCGTTCCGCGCGCTGGTGGCGGCGGCCATCACGGCTGTCATCGCGGTCACGCTGCCAGACGTGCGTGCCCTGGCGCCGGTGGTGGCCGGCGCGCTGGTGTCACTCCCCGGCGACCGGTACGCAACCCCCGGCGAGGGCGCGCCTGCCACAGGCGACTCCGCCGCGGACGCTGCGATGGTCGTGGACGGCATCGCGTGACGCCGCTCGTCCTGGTCGCGATTGCCGCCATCACGTACGGCAGCCGCGCCGCGTCGCTGGTATTCCTGCCACGTCCCACCGGCCGAATCGAGCAGGTGCTCGGCCGCATGCCGGCGCCCATCTTCGCCAGCCTGGCCACGCTCGCATTGTTCACGGACAAGGGCGCGCTGGTGACGGCGCCCGTGCTCACGGCGGCCCTCGGCGCGCTGGTCGCGGCTCCGCGACGGTCGCTCGCGATCTGCCTCGTCGGTGGCGTTGCGGGCTACCTGGTCGGGCGGCTGCTCTTCCCGTAAGCCATCGGCTTGATCGGCCGGCCCGCCTCGCAATCGGCGATCAGGGTCTCCAGGCGCCGGTCGCGCGTGGCCTCCTGCTTGGCGCTGACCACCCACGCCGACGCCTGCTTTCGATAGTAGGGAGGCTGTGCGCTCCACCAGGCCCAGGCCGGCGCATTCGCGCGGAGTCGGTCGACCTGCTCCGGTTCCAGCTCACGCGAAACCGGTGGATTCTCGTAGCTGTAGACGGCCGTGCGCGCGTCCCGGCGTGCCTCGAAGGCCTTTACACCGGCCGGTTTCATGCGGCCGGCGGCCGTCAGTGCGGCCACCTTGCCGACGTTCACGGCACTCCAGATGGAGCCGACTTTGCGCGGCGTGAAACGCATGGTGTAGCCGGTCTGGTCCACGCCGTAGCGCACGCCGTCGATCCAGCCCACGCAGAGGGCCTCGTCCACCGCCTCCGACCAGCTGACCGAGGGCAGGCCGCTGGCCTTGCGGCGGAAGCCGACCCACAGCTCCGTCTCACTGTCCGCGTGCTGGTCGAACCAGGCGCGCAGCTGCTCGGGCGTCTCGAAGAAGACGGGCTTCGGCTCCACGCCGGAGATGGTGACAGGCGGCGGACGGGCCGAATTCCTGACAGGAACGTGTCGGCCCCGGCTGGTAGGCTTCCGCGGACAGGGCGTTGCGCCGATCTCGCCGCCTGTTCGCGCCCAACCCGTTCCGAGGATGCGCTACCGCATGGCCAATGACGCGATCACGGCCCAAGGGCTGGTGAAGATCTACAAGACGCGCAAGAACACGGTCCGGGCGCTGGACGGCCTGGACCTGAGCGTGGAAGAGGGCACAGTCCTGGGCCTGCTCGGTCCCAACGGGGCCGGCAAGACCACGACGGTCCGAATTCTTGCCACGCTGCTCAAGCCGGACGCCGGCCATGCCACCGTGGCCGGTTTCGACGTGGTCAAGCAGGCCAACGAGTTGCGCTCGGTGATCGGCCTGTCCGGGCAGTACGCCGCGGTGGACGAGAACCTGACCGGCCGCGAGAACCTGTGGATGTTCGGGCGCCTGTACCAGCTGGCCTCGGACGATTCCCGGCAGCGCGCCGGGGAGTTGCTGGAGCAGTTCGACCTGGCGGAGGCCGGCGACCGAGTGGTCAAGACCTACTCGGGCGGCATGCGGCGCCGCCTGGACCTGGCCAGCGCGCTGATCGGGCGGCCCAAGCTGCTCTTCCTGGACGAGCCGACCACCGGGCTGGACCCGCGCGGCCGCCTGGGCATGTGGGACGTCATCCGCACGCTGGTCCGCCAGGGCACCACCCTGCTGCTGACCACCCAGTACCTGGAGGAGGCGGACGAGCTGGCGGACACCATCGCGGTGGTGGACCACGGCAAGATCATCGCCAGGGGCACCAGCGACGAGCTCAAGACGCAGGTCGGTGGCGAACGCATCGAGGTGGTGGTGCGGCGCAAGGAGGACCTGGCACATGCCCGGGAGCTGCTGGGCTCGGTGGACCCGGAGAACCCGCAGGTCAACATCGACGAGCACACGCGGCAGCTCTCCATGGCCACCAACGGCGGCGCCAACCTGCTGATGCAGATCATGCGCAGCCTGGCGGAGGCGAACATCGACATCGACGACGTGGGCCTTCACCGGCCAACGCTGGACGACGTGTTCCTCTCACTCACGGGTCACGGCACGGACGATTCCGCCGGCCAGAAGGAGGCCGCATGACCGCCACCACCCCACGAGCCGCGCGGCGGCCGGCGCCCTCCAGCGGCGGTGTGCGCCAGGCCATCCGCGACGGCCGCATCATCGGCTGGCGCAACCTCAAGCGGGTGCCGCGCATCCCCGAGCTGGCGATCTTCGCGATCATCCAGTCGGTCATGTTCGTGCTGCTGTTCGCCTTCGTGTTCGGCGGCGCGATCCCCATCCCGGGCGGCGGCAACTACCGCGAATTCCTGATGCCCGGGATCTTTGCCCAGACCATTGCCTTCGGCTGCGCGACCACGGCCATCGGCATCGCGGATGACATGGCCAAGGGCATCATCGACCGCTTCCGCTCTCTGCCCATGTCGCGCTCCGCCGTGCTGCTCGGGCGCTCGTTCTCGGACGTCATCTACAACGCCGGCATCCTGGTCGTGCTGATGATCACGGGCTACCTCGTTGGCTGGACGTTCCACACGGGCCTGGGCAACCTCGTCGCGGGCTTCGTCCTGCTCCTGCTCTTCACGTACGCCATGTCGTGGATCGGCATCTGGCTGGGCCTGTCCGTGCCCAACGTAGAGGTCGGCCAGCAGGTGGTCTTCACCGTCATCTTCCCGATCACCTTCGTGTCCAACGTGTTCGTGCCGCCGGGCTCTCTGCCGAACTTCCTGCAGCCGATCGCGGAGTGGAACCCGGTCAGCACCCTGACCGCGGCTATCCGCCAGCTCTGGGGCAACCCGAATCCCTTCGTCGGCAACGGCCTGCCGGGTCAGCAGCCGGCGCTGGTGACCATCGGCTGGGTGATCGTGATCCTGGCCGTCTTCATCCCGCTCTCGGCGAGGAAGTACCGCTCCGTCAGCCGCTAGGAGCTCACGTCGTCCGCCACGCCGGCTCGCCGCTGCAACCGGGCCGGATTGCACAAAGTGTCCATGCCCGAGACCCCACGGCAGACTCAACGCGGAGCGTTAGGCCCGAAGCGCCGTCGAACTCGGACACTTTGTGCGGTTATCGCCCTGGAATCGACGTCCGGCGGGGCGCAGTGATGGCGTACGACCGATCTGGGCCGCCGGCGACGGACACTTTGTGGAAACCGGGGTCGTAGCGGCGAATCGACCGCGGCGACCGCGGCGCCGCTCGGCCGCGGCGGCCGCGTGGCGCGCGCAGATCAGGCTGACGCGGATAGCGGAATTCGGAGCGACGTGGGGATCACGCGGTCCAGGTAGTCCGTGATGACCTTGCCGTCCTTCCAGTCGGCGGCGACGACCCGGATGGTCGTGCCGTCACACCCGACCACCACCCGGACATCCTCTGGCCCATCGAGCATGCCGGCACACGCGTCGAAGAGCACCGTTCGAGCAGTGCCGCGGCCCGCCCCGATAGAGATCCCGTCTCCTCCGATCGTCAACTCCGTCATCCCGTTGTGCTGCTGCGACTCCGCCCGGCGGTGGAACTGCCGGCCTTCCACGACCGGCCCGGCCGGGGCACTCATGATCGGAAGCCGGGGGTCCGTCCAGCGGACCGTTTCGGGCAGGATCATCAAGAGCGAGTTCGTGGCCGCAGCCAGCTCGGCCGCCATGCTGGCGGGATCCATGTCGCGCCACTCGCGGAGCACCTCCTCCGGAGTGCGTGGCTGCCCGCCGAGGAGCAGGCGCTCGGCCTGGGTCTGGACCATCCGCAGGCGCGACGCCGGATCGGCCAGTTCCTCGGCCGTGACGGCCGCTTCGATCTCGACTTCGCGACGCGTGACCCCTTGGCGTAACACGGCCTCAATGACGTCGAGCAGCAGCCGCCCGACGAGCGCGGCGTGCTGGTCGGCGCAGGAGACCGCGATCGAGACGTGCGAGACGTCCGCCCCGATGGCCAGCGCCTGGCAACAGATCTCCCGGGTCACCCGGCGCTCGTTCTGGAGCAGCGTCACGAGGCGGCGTTCCAGCAGGCGCACCGCAAGGTCTGCCGCGGCCGTGCGCGGCATCAGGAACGAGATGGCCACCACCCCGCTGCCGGACAGGCTGACAGACGGGTGCTCGGCGGCCGGCACCGGCTCCAGGGACGGCGGTAACTGCCATTCGCCGTCGGGCAGCGGCACCTCAAGCCACCGCGGCGGCGTCCCGGCGAACCAGAACGCGGCGTTGTTGCGGACAAAGTGGTGCGCGGCCCAATCGGCGACCTGCATTGGGTCACAGAGACGTGGCGCGAACTCGGGGGAGTGCATCAACCCGAAGCCGGAGCATCCGAATCGGGTCCACAGGAGCTGCGACTCGAGGCTGGGGCCTGAGGCCCTGGCTTCCGCGTCCACCGCCTTGACCTCGCTGCCCAACCGCGCGGCGTCAAAGCGGGCGGCGTTGCGTATCGCGTGCTGGACGAAGTCGCTGGCCTCGTCCTCGTCTCCGTCGGCACGGAAGGTGGCGAATGCGCCGTCCACCGACCCGTTCCGGTGGTATGCCTCTTGCCCGAACCGGGCAAGAGCAAGGTGCTGGGCCAGGTGCGTGATGCCGGTGTGTCGCAGCGGCTCGTCGACGCGGCCGACGCGAAACACGATCCCTGCGGCAAACGGACCGGTGGAGTCGGTCCAGACGGCGTTGATGCCGTCCAGCGAGCCCCACTGGAGATCCGGAATCGATGCCAGGGTCGGAAGCGTTGTCATGGCCTGAGGAATCAGGGAACGGTGCGTACGACGGGTCGACGGTACGCGCGCCGCACCGGCCAGCCCACCTGCCGAACGTCCCTCCCCGTCCTGCCGAACGTACGCGGGCAGGGCGCCGCTCCGTACACTCCCGCTGATGAGAATCGTGCGGGCCACGCGTTACGTGACGCCACTCCGCGAGGGCGGCTCCATGCCCGGCCTGGTGGAGGCGGACGACGACGGCCTCTACGTGCTCAAGTTCCACGGCGCCGCGCAGGGGCCGCGGGTGCTGGTGGCGGAGATCATCGCCGGCGAGATCGGTCGTGCCCTTGGCCTGGTCATCCCGGAACTGGTGCTGATCGAGCTGGATTCGAAGCTCGGAGCCGCCGAGCCGGACACCGAGGTGCGTGAGCTGATCGAGCGCTCGAACGGCCTGAACCTGGGCGTCGACTTCCTGCCGGGCGCCCTCCCCTACCGCCCCACCGTTGGCCCGGTTCCGGACGATCGCTCGGCCGCGGACACGGTGTGGTTCGATGCGCTGGTGACCAACCCGGATCGGACGTTCCGCAACCCCAACATCCTGGTCTGGCACAAGCGCAACTGGCTGATCGATCACGGCGCCGCGCTCTACATCCACTACACCTGGCGAGACCCGGCGACGCACGCCCGACAACCCTTCGAGAGGATCGCCGAGCACATCCTGCTGCCCCATGCGGGCTCGATTCGCGAAGCCGACGAGCGATTGGCACCGCAACTGAGCCCGGAATTCCTGCGCTCGGTGGTGGACCTGGTGCCCGAGGACTGGCTGGCGGAGAAGCTCTCCAACCGCGAGATCGGCGGCCCGGACGCGCAGCGCCGCGCCTACGTGGACTACCTTACCAACCGGCTGGAACGGCCTCGGGCCTGGGTGGAGCAGGCGGAGCAGGCGCGGCTGGCCGCCCAGGGAGGCCCGGCCGGCGGTGGTGCGGCCCTCGGCGCAAGGACGCCCGCGCATGCCTGAGCCGAGCCCGTTCCAGTACGCCATCGTCCGCGTGGTCCCGCGCGTGGAGCGCGGCGAGTGCCTCAACGCGGGTGTGATCCTGTTTTGCCGGCCGCGCCGCTTCCTGGCCGCCAAGGTCCGGCTCGACGCCGGCCGCCTGGCGGCCCTGGCGCCTGCCATGGACCCCGAGACCGTGCGTTCCCACCTCGACGCGATCGCGCGCATCGCGTCCGGCGACGCGACGGCCGGCCCTGTCGCCGCTCTCCCCCGGCACGAGCGCTTTCACTGGCTGGTCGCACCGTCCAGCACCATCATCCAGCCGTCGGCCGTGCACACCGGCATGTGCGAAGACCCGGCCGGTGAGCTGGAGCACCTCTTCACGGCGCTGGTGGAGTAGCGCGTTCAGTCCTCGCGCAACACGACCTCGCTGCGCGGCAAACGGGCCTTGCCCGGTTCCGACTTCGGCTGGCGGGCTGCCTCGGTCGGATGGCCGAAGGCCATGATCGTGCGCACGAAATAGCCGGCCGGGACGGCCAGCAGAGCCTGGATCTGCGGCCGGACATCCGACCGGACCCAGGCAATCCCGGCCCCGAGGCCGATCATCGACGCCCCGATCAGGATCCGTTCGGCCACGCGACCGTCGTCGTAGGCGTGGGATATGGCTTGTTCGGGGACGTCCGGCAGCAGGATGGCGATGGCCGCCGGCGCCGTCCGCAAGGCGCGCGTCTGCGGTACGCCGAGCTCAGCGATGCGCTGCAGCAGCTCGGCGTCGCGGACCACCAGGAACCGCCACGGCTGGGAGTTGTGGCTGCTGCCGGACCAGCGGGCGACGTCCACGATGGCTCTCAGCTCGTCGTCGGTGGGCGACTCGGCGGTGAACTCGCGGTACTGGCGCACTCGCCGCAGCGGGTGCAACACGTCGGCAGGCGATCGATCGAGGGAAATGCTGGTACTCATGCGCTGACGGTACTCGCGTGTCAGGGCGCGCGCGTTTTTCAGACCCGCTGGGAACGGAGGCGGGCACGCTCGCCGCCAACGTTCCGTTCACGCGGCCACGATCAGCTGCCGGCAGCCGTGGACAGGAACTGACCAATTCAGCCTGCCGCGGGCTGATCCCGGCCCCCAGCGTCACACCTGCGAACGCAATTCGGACCTGCTTCTCGACGCTTGCACGCGGCTCGTCCATGCACGCCATTCGCAGCGGTCACTCGCCGTTCTCACGGTATTGGTCCAAGTCGGTTAGCCTTGGTTCTCCACAGGATCTTCGACGGGCGCCTCCGGTCTGCGCCCCGCGCGTCACATCGTGTCGTTCGCACCTCGAAACCCCTACCCGCCCTGACCGGGCCCCGCATTGAGATTGCGGGAGGGCCCGTCAGGAGACATCCATGTCATTCGATCAACTCGGGCTGCGTCCCGAATACCTCCAGGCCGTCGCCGACGAGGGCTACACCGAGCCCAGCCCCGTTCAGCAGGAAGCCATTCCGCTCGTGCTGGCCGGCCGCGACCTGCTCGCCGGCGCACAAACCGGCACCGGCAAGACGGCGGCGTTCGTGCTGCCGATCCTCCAGCTCCTCCACGCCACGCGGGAAGCCGGCCAGCGCCGCATCCGCACGCTGATCCTGGTGCCGACCCGCGAACTGGCCCTCCAGGTCAACGAGAGCGTTCGCACGTACGGCAAGCACAACCCCATCCGAAGCGTGCCCATCTACGGCGGCGTCGGCTTCGATCGGCAGATGCGCGACCTGCGCGCCGGACCGGAGATCGTGGTCGCCACGCCCGGCCGGCTGCTGGACCACATGAACCAGCGCACCATCGACCTTCGATCGGTGGAGATCCTGGTCCTGGACGAAGCCGACCGGATGCTGGACATGGGCTTCATCCACGACGTTCGCAAGATCCTGGCCGTGCTGCCGCCTGGGCGGCAGAACCTGCTGTTCTCGGCCACGCTCTCGCCGGAAATCCGCGGGCTGGCATCGGGGATGCTGCACGACCCGGCGACGGTCCAGGTGACTCCGCGAAACACCACCCCGACATTGGTCAGCCAGTTGGTGATCCCGGTCGATCGAGAGCGCAAGCGCGAACTCCTGAGCCACCTGGTTCGCTCGCGGCGCATCGACCAGGCGCTGGTGTTCACGCGAACCAAGCACGGCGCCAACCGCCTGGCAGAGCAGCTGGAGCTCGACGGCATCGCCGCCGCCGCGATCCACGGCAACAAGAGCCAGCCCCAGCGCGTGCGGGCCCTGGACGACTTCAAGAAGGGCCGCGTCCTGGTGCTGGTCGCGACGGACATCGCGGCGCGCGGCATCGACATCGACGCGCTGCCGCACGTGGTCAACTTCGAGCTGCCCACGGTCCCTGAGGACTACGTCCACCGCATCGGCCGCACGGGCCGTGCCGGCGTCGACGGCATTGCCATTTCTTTGGTCTGCGTGGACGAGGCACGCCTGCTGCGCGACATCGAATCGCTGCTCAAGCGGCCGCTCGACAAGGAAGTGATCCCCGGCTTCGAGCCGGACCCGACCGTCCGAGCGGAACCGATCCGCCTGCGCTCGGGGATGGGCCGCCCCCAGATGGGCCGACCCGTGGCACGACCGCAGATGGGCCGGCCGCAGCACGCGGGCCCGCCCTCGTGGCGACCCGCGCACCAGGCGCAGCCGCTCCGCGCCCAGGAACGACCGGCGTTCCGGCACGATCAGGCATCCGGAGACCGTCGGGATGTGCGGCCCGAGCCGCGCTACGACCCGCAGTACCAGGAGCATTTCCAGCCACGGCCCTCAGGACCGCGGCCGGAGCCCCGCAACGAGGAGCGCTTCGCGCCTCGGCAGGCTGGGCCGCGTTACGAGCCGCGGCAGGACCAGCGGCCGGGGCCGCGCCCCGATCAGCGTTGGGATGCACGGCCGGAGCAGCGCTCCGAGCCGCGCGCGGAACAGCGTTTCCAGCCCAGGCCGTCGGGACCGCGTCCCGAGCAGCGTGCGGGTCAGCGGCCCCAGTTCGGGGCCGGCGGTGGAATCGGCAACCGCGGTCCGGCGCCGACGGGCTTCAGGAATACCTCCCGGCGGCCGCGTCCACAGGATTGGCGGACCAACTCGGGCCAGGCAGGCGACCGGCCCGCGCGCTGATCCAGCGCGCGGACGGCCACCCGTTCGTTCGACTACTCGGACAGACCGACGACGTGCCCTTCGGGGTCGGCCACCAGGGCCAGCCATGCGCTGCCGTCGGGGCTGAACCTGGGCATGATCGTGCTGCCGCCCAGCTCGGCCGCCTTGGCCAGCGTGGCGTTGATGTCCGCGACGCGGACGTAGCCCGTCACGAAGCCGGGTCCCTGTGGCGCGGCTCCAATGCCGACCACGATGCCCGTCTCGTCGGCGGACGTCATGCCGTACCCGCCCGGGTAGCTGGTGTCCAGCTTCCAGCCGAACAGGTCGCTGTAGAAGCCCTGGAGCTTCGGCCCGTCCGTGCCGGTGATCTCGAAATGGATGACCTTGCTGCCCATGATGTCCTCACCTCGTGTGGTTGCCCGGGATCGGTACCCGGTTCAGTGACACCACGAACGCGTGCGCGGGGAATCGACAGCGCCGAGATCGCCGGATTCCGTAATCGTTTGGACAGGTAGGAAGCGGCACAGTAATGCCACAACCGAATAGCGATCAGGATCCTCCCCCTGATCCGACCCTCCTCCTCCAAGGCGTGGCGGTTCGCAGCGATGCGGACCGCCACTTCCTTGTCTGGCGTCCGCCGCGCCGTCTCGGAGTCGTAATCCTTCAGAAAGGTACGGAGAGGCAATCTCCGCTCACAACCGAATAGCGATCAGGACCCTCCCTCCTGATCCGACTCTCCTCTCTCCCTCGGCGTGGCGGTTCGCAGCAATGCGGACCGCCACTTCCGTTTGAGGGGGATGCGCTGCCGGCGCGTTCCTGGGGGACGCCGAGCCGGCCACTCGTAACCGGCGGGACGCGGCGGAGCCAGCCGGCTCCATCCCGTGAAGAGCAGGGCGAACCCGGAGATCCCTATCGCATCAGTGGGAGCCGAACGAGCTCCGGAGTTCGTTGTTCAACTCGGGGCCGGCGCCGCCGAAGCCCAGCGTCCAGATGCCCGTGCCGCGCAGCCCATCGGCGATCACCAGTTCGTGCTTGAGCTTGAGGCTCTGGGCGTCTTCGTAGTACAGCTGGTGCCAGCTCAACGGGCAGGTGCTGCAGGCCCGCGCCTGCCAGCGCGTCCAGGGCACCTTCTCCACGTCGTCCCAGAGCACGCCGTGGGCGGCCGCGATCCCGACCGCCGTCGAGTAGACGACGCTGCCCGGAAACCCGTACTGGCTACCGGCGGGCCGAGTCCTGGACCCCAGCTTGTCGGTATAGGTCGCCCAGGTGTTCCCGTAATAGGGCAGGCCGAGCATGATCTTGTCCGGCGTCGTGTAACGCAGGAAGGTGTTCACCGTGTCGGTCACGTCGTAGCTGCTGCGGTGCAGCGGCGAGACGGAGCCGGCGTGCGTGGACCAGGAGCCCGTGTAGTGGTACGCCATGATGAAGATGGCGTCCGCGGCGCCCTTGGCGGTCAGCCCGGCCACGTCGTAGTTGGCGATGAAGCCTGTCGAATCCACGGTCAGCTCCAGCCCGCGCTTGCGTGAATCGAGCTCGGTGCGCAGGCGGCGCACGAAGTCGACGAAGTTCTCCTTCTGGCTGATCGGGATGGGCTCGAAGTCCACGTTCACGCCATCCACGCCCCGGTCGACCACCGCCTGGGCGGTTTCCCTGGCCAGGCGTGCCCGGTTGGCCGAGCTGGAGAGCATCTGGACGGTGGTGTCGTAGGTATTGCTGGTCCAGCTGAAGCGCGTCACGGTCAGCACCACCTTGGTGCCCGCGGCATGCGCCTTGGCGATGATCTGGCTCATCTTGGAACCGGTCCAGGCCTTCCAGCGCCAGTCCGTGACCGTGCCGTGCGACGTGCGATGCAGGCTGCCGGTCTTGTTCGCGGAGATGCCGAAGAAGGCGATCGTCGAGAGCACGCTGAGATCCGAGGTGTGGAGCACGTAGTCCATCTGTCCCGGCAGGAAGAACCCCAGCACCTCTTTGCCCTGGCCGGCAGGAGCCTGCGGATCCCCGGGAGGAGCGGCCGTCGGAACGGGCGTGGACGGCTGCGTCGGAGCGGGCGCCTGCGACGGAGCGGGCGCCTTCGTGGCCACCACGGGGACGGCGGGAATGGCGGCCGGGGAAGGTTCGGGGGATCCGATCGCCGGGGCTGCGGCCGTTGCGCTCACCGCGGGTGCCGACGGAGCCGCTGGAGCGGCGATCGAGGTCAGCGGACTGGCCTCGGCGCCGGGAATGGTGGTGGGCACGGATGCCGAGCACCCCGCGAGGCACGCGATTGCGATCAGCCACGCGGCCACCGGCCTTCGCGTCCTCGCTCCCCGACTCGCCATGCTTCCCGGTCCCCCAGTGCCGCCCTCAGTCCGGCAGCGACCCTACCATGAGACGCCATCCGCGACGCTGGAGCCGTCCGGCTCTGGGACGACCCCATTGGGGAGCCCGCTGTGCATCAGGTGGGGTCGCTGTGAGGCGATCGTCAGATTCTGGAGGCGGAAGCCACTGAGGGCATCGCGATCCACGCAGCCCTGGATGCCGTCCACGCGACCGCATTTGGTCCACTGCCAGATGGTCCAGCCGATGCCGTTCCATTGCTTTGCCGGCACGGACGGACGCTGCGTCCCCCAGTGGGCAACCCAGAGCACCCGGAACCCGGCGCGCGCGATGGTGCGGGTGTTGGCCATGGGTCCGGTCCAGAAGCCCGGGCTGGTGTAGACCATGGGCTTGACGCCGAGCCGCTGTTCGACGCGCACCAGGAAGGCCATCACCCACCGCTGGAGTGCGACCGGGCCCAGGCCTCCGGACTTCTCCAGGTCCAGGGCCGGCACCAGGTCGCCGGGCTGGAGCTTGGCGTGGTCCACGAAGAAGTCCGCCTGCGCACGCGCGTTGGCGACACCGGCTGCAGGTCGGGCGAAGTGATAGGCCGTGAAAGCGATCCCGGCGCGCCGCGCCATGCGGGAGTTGCGGTGATAGCTGCCGTCGACGCCCCGGAGACCGTCCGTGGCCTTGGCGATCGCGAACCGGATGCCGCTGTTGCGGACTTTGTGCCAGGCGATCCGGCCCTGCCAGTGGGACACGTCGATGCCGTAGCGCACGCCCTGGGTCCGGGCACCGGTGGGAATGACCGTCGAGGCAGCGTTCGCGGACAGCGAACCGGTCGCTGCCAGCAGGCCTGCCACCAAGAGAACCGCGAAAAGGAGGCGTCGGGCATATGCGGCAGGGACAGTCATCGGAGAGGACCTCAGGCAGCGTCTGCTTCTGGGGAAGCGCCGCCCATGCTCATACCGGACGTACGGACTGTCGCCCCGCTCCATGGGACTGTGCGGATCGGGACCATCGTCCACCTTCTGGTGCGGTTGGGTGCACTCCGGTGTGACCGATCCCTCTCAAAAGTGTTGCAACGAGCCCCCCGGCAGCCGTTCCGCCACTGGTCCTATGCTGGCGCCATGTCGCTGTTCCGCCTGGAGAAACCCGTCACCTTCACGTCCCCGACGGTGGTCGCGGCGCTCGACAGCTGGGTTGACGCAGGCGCGGCGGCCACCACCGCAGCCGCGCACCTGGTCGAGGGCGGCGATGTCGTGGCGACGTTCGACCCGGACGCCATCTTCGATTACCGAGCCCGGCGCCCGACCCTGGAGATCGCGGACGGACGCCCGAGCAAGCTCACCTGGCCCGAGCTGACGCTGCGGCGCGCGGTGCTCGGCGGCCACGAACTGCTCGTGCTCGCCGGGCCGGAGCCCGACTATCGCTGGCAGACGCTCTCCAAGGACCTGGTGGACCTGGCCAGGACCTTCGGTGTAATGGAGTGGATCAGCCTGGGTTCCATCCCGGCCGCCGTGCCGCACACGCGCGGCGTGCCGATCCTGGGCACCGAATCGCGCCCAGGGCTGCTGCGCGGCGAGGTTCGCGCGGGTCCCGCCGGCCTGTTGCGGGTTCCGGCGGCGGCCATCTCCGTCATCGATATCGCGATCGCGGAATCCGGCATCCCGACCGTTGGCTACTTCGCGCAGGTGCCGCACTACATCAGCGGTGCCTATCCGGCCGCGGCCATTGAGCTCATCCACGCGGTAGGGCGGCACATGGGCGTGGAACCGGACCTTGGCGACCTGCCGGAGGAAGCCGACCAGTTGCGGCGCCGGCTCGATCTGGCCGCGACGTCGGACAACGACACGCGCCAGTACGTCTCGCGGCTGGAGACCATGGTTGACGAGGCGCGGCTGCCGTCCGGCGACGAGCTGATCGGCGAGATCGAGCGCTTCCTGCGCGATCGCGGCGGCAATGACAGTGGTGGCGGCGGCCGCCCGAACTAGGCCGGACCAGCCGGCGCGTCCGGCAGGAGCAGGCGCCAGACGGCACGCCAGCGGGTGCCGGTGCGGCCGAACACGAACAGGTCACGGCCAGTTTCCTGCAGCCGCTTGCCCTCCATCTCGTAGTCGATCTGGAAACGGTAGGTGGCGACGGCAGTGTGCCCGGTGAGCTCGATGGTGAGGTCCGACTCGGAGTAGGCGTGGAGGACGGCGGCGGTCACGAAGTCCGCGTAGCTCGCGATGGCGGCATCACGACCCTCGCTGCGTCCCGAGAACCCGGGCTGCATGAAGACCACGTCCGGGTCGAGGAAGTCGTGCATCTCCCTCGGCAGGCCGGTGATCCAGGCGTCGTTGACCCGGCGGAGCGCGCCGGCCACAGCATCGCGCTCGTCGCCAGTCGGGCGCCAGGCAGCCGGGCGATAGTCGACCTTGGGCGCTTCTGGCTCGGGCTCGGGTTCGGGCTCCGGCTCTGGCTCTGGCTCCGGCTCTGGCTCTAGCAGCGGTTTTGGCTCGGCGATCGGCTTGGCCGCCTTCTCCGGCTTCCGCGTCGATGTCGACTTCGGAGCCTTCCCGTCGCGCTGTACCAGGGTGCGGTTCTTGGTGCCCGGCGCGACGCCGGCCGGCTGCTCGCGCTGCCCGGAAACCGCCGACTTGGCCTCCGCGATCGTGTCGAACGGGCCGAGCACCAGTTCCAGGCCCAGCTCGTTGGTCTGCTCCGAGTCGGTGACATACCACTTGCCACCGCGATCCTGGCGGACCAGGAAGCGGCCGTCGCCGCTGCGGTAGGATCCGGCCGCTTCGCGCGCCAGCTTGTTCGGATCCGGCGGCGGCTTGGGTTTGGGCGTCCGCTTGACGGTTGGCACGCGCTCAGTCTGCGGCGGACGCGACCTTGATGTCAGTTGCCAGCGTCCGGCGCGCGACCTCACCGAGTGCCGCGATGAAGCGCGGATCGACGTTGAGTGACTCGATGCGCGCGAAGGCCAGGCCGTGCTCTTCCGCCTGTTCGCGGGCACCGATGTCCACGTCGTAGAGCACCTCCAGGTGGTCGGCCAGGAACTGGACCGGCGCCACCAGCACCGTGCGGTGACCGCGGCGCGCCAGCTGCGGCATGAGATCGGCGAAATCAGGCTTCATCCATTCGCCCGGTTCATGGCCCGCGCTCTGCCAGCAGAACGTCCAGCGGTCGGAGTCCAGACCGGCCGCCGCGGCCACCGCGATGGCGGTCTCCTCCAGCTGATGGAGGTAGCCGGGTTCCTGGTCGGCGACGCGACGCGGCAGGCTGTGCGCCGTGAGCAGTACCGGCACGCGCTCGCGTTCGGCCGCGGGAAACGAATCCAGCGCCTGGCGAATCCGCCCGGCCAGGGCAGCGATGAACTCCGGTTCCAAGTGCCACGCCCTGGCCAGCGTCACGGCGGGCGCACCCGGGCCGATCTCGGCGCGCGCCGCGTCGATCGCGCGCTCGTAGCCGCCCATGAGCAGCGGCGAGTACTGCGGTGAGAGCACGATCGCGGCCACGTCCTTCACGCCCGCCGCGGCCAGCGAACGCAGCCCGTCGGTGATGGTCGGCGCTGAGAAGCGCATCCCGGCTCGCACCGCGAACTCCCCGTGCATGGCCGCCTCCAGTGCTGCGGCCTGGGCCGAGGTGATCGCGACCAGCGGGGAGCCGCCGATCACCTCGTAGCGGCGCCGGAACTCGGCGAGCAACTCCGGCTCCGGTACGCGGCCGCCGCGGACGGCGGTCATGTAGCGCGGCACGTCGTCGAGCGAATCGGGCGAGCCGTAGGTCATCAGCAGAACGCCGAAATCAGGCACGAGTGGCGGCCTCCGCGGGAAGGGGCGACCTGGCGGCATCGGCGGTTACCGCGCGGGCCGTGGATTCATGGACGAACGCCGCCAGGTCACGCAGGATCGCCGGGTCCGTCTCCCGTGGCGCGGCGTGGCCCAGGTTGAAGACGTGGCCGGGGCGCCCGGCGACCTGGTCCAGCACGGCATGTGCCGCGCTCTGCGTCTCGCGCCAGCCCGCCAGCAGGACCGCCGGGTCCAGGTTGCCTTGGATGGCACGCGCGCCGGAGGCGCGCTGGACGGTGGCCCACGCGGCGCCGAGGGGAATGCGCCAGTCGACGCCGATCACGTCGCCGCCGGCCGCCGCCAGCTCGGCCAGGAGATGGCCGCTCCCCGTCGCGAAGTGGACCATCGGGGTG
>CAZENL010000067.1:0-16823 GCA_964513505.1 uncultured Anaerolineaceae bacterium | reverse complement strand
CGACGTGACCACCCTGATCGGTCTCCGCACGGAGGACGAGCAGGTCTTCTGGGAAGGTCATCGGCTGGTCCTGGGGCTGGTCCGGGATGGCGCCGTGTCCGGTCTGCGCGTCGACCACCCTGACGGGCTGCGAGATCCGGCCGAGTACCTCCAACGCCTTCGAGAGGCCGCGCCGAACGCCTGGGTGATCGTGGAGAAGGTCCTGGAGCCCGGCGAGCGCCTGCCTCGCTGGCCGGTCGCCGGCACCACGGGCTACGACTTCATCCGCCGCTGTGATGCGATCCAGGTGGATCCCGCCGCGGAAGATGCGCTGACCCGCAGCTACGCCACGTTCACCGGCCGCCAGGCGTCCTTCGCAGAAGTTGCCCGTGAAGGGAAGGTCCTGGTCATGCAGGATGTCCTGGGCAGCGAGCTCAACCGCGTCACCGCGTTGGCGCTCCGAGTCTGCGAGGCGCACCGCCGCCATCGCGACCACACGCGGCACGACCTCCACGAGGCGCTGCGCGAGATCTGCGCCTCGTTCCCGGTGTACCGCACGTACGTCAGCGCCACCGCGGGGCTCAACCCCGCCGACGCAGCCGTGATTGCCGCGGCCGTCGACGATGCCCGTTCACGCCGACCGGATCTTCCGGCGGACCTCTTCGCCTTCCTGGCGGACGTCTTCACCCTCGTGGAGACCGGCGAGCTGGAAACGGAGCTGGTCATGCGCTTCGAGCAACTGACCGGCGACGTGATGGCCAAGGGCGTGGAGGACACGGCGTTCTATCGCTACGGCCGCCTCATCTCGCTCAACGAAGTCGGTGGGGATCCCGGCGTCTTCGGCATGTCCGTGGTGGCATTCCACGCGGCCAATGCCGCCACCGCCGACGATTGGCCGGAGACCTTGCTGGCCGGTACGACACACGACACCAAGAGGGCCGAGGACACCCGCGCGCGCATTTCCGTGCTCTCGGAGATCCCCGCGGAATGGGAGTCGGCGCTCCATCGCTGGGCGTTCCTGAACGATCGCTTCCGGAGCGGCACCGCGCCGGATCGCAACCTGGAGCACCTGCTCTACCAGACGCTCGTCGGCGCGTGGCCGATCGCGTTGAAGCGGCTTCAGGCAGTGGTGCTCAAGTCCATCCGCGAGCAGAAGGAGCAAACGTCCTGGATCCGGCCCGACGAGACCTACGAGGCGGCCGTCGCGAGCTTCGTGGCGGGCGTCCACGGGAACGTGGAGTTCCGTCAGGACCTGGAAGCCTTCCTGGAGCCGTTGCTGCCCCACGCACGGACGAGCTCGCTGGCAGGGACCCTGTTGCGCCTGACGTCGCCGGGCATCCCGGACATCTACCAGGGGTCGGAGTTGTGGGATGAGCGGCTGGTGGACCCCGACAATCGGCGACCGGTCGACTTCGAGCACCGGCGCAGACTCGCGGCTGGGCTCGATGCGTTGAGGCCCCAGGACGCCAGTGCGCGCCCGGCAGACGGCCTGCCGAAGCTCTGGTTGATCCAACGCGGCCTGGCGGCCCGGCGCAGACACCCGGCGGCGTTCGGGCGTGATGGAACGTACCGGCCGCTCGGCGCGCGCGGGCCGAAGGCCGCCCACCTGGTCGCGTTCGTCCGCGGCGGAGACGTGGTGACGGTGGTGCCGCGACTCTGCCTCGGTCTTGCGGGCGACTGGGGAACCACCACCGTGAGGCTTCCCGCCGGACGCTGGCGCGATGCCCTGTCCGGGCTGTCGTGGGACGGAGGAGCCGGCGTGCAGCTCTCTGGGTTGCTTGCCCGCTTCCCGGTCGCGCTCCTGGAACGAGAGGGCCGGCAGCGGTGAGCGGCGCGGCGCCCAGGGTCTGGGCACCGAACGCAAAGACCCGGGTGGACGTGGTGCTGGATGACCGGCGAGTTCCCATGGAAAGGACGGACGGCGGTTGGTGGAAAGGACCCGCCGGAACTCTCCAGCACGGCACCGACTACGCCTTTTCGATCGATGGTGGGGAGCCACGGCCGGATCCCCGCTCTCCATGGCAACCGGCAGGCCCGCACGGTCGATCGCGCTGGCTGGAACACGCGAAGCACACATGGCGAGACGGTGGCTGGCGCCCACCGAGCTGGGAATCGGCTGTGCTCTACGAGCTGCACATCGGGACGTTTACCCCAACCGGAACGTTCGATGGCGCCATCGAGCGGCTGGACGATCTGGCTCGGCTCGGAGTCACGCACCTGGAGCTGATGCCAGTCGGCGAGTTCCCCGGACGCGTGGGATGGGGCTACGACGGCGTGGACATCTATGCGCCCGAGCACGCGTACGGGGGCCCAGAGGGACTGAAGCGTTTCGTGGACGCGGCCCACGAACGAGGCCTGGCCGTGCTGCTGGACGTGGTCTACAACCACTTCGGGCCGGACGGCAACTACCTCATGGAATTCGGTCCGTACCTGACCGACCGGTATCACACGCCGTGGGGCGACGCGGTGAACCTCGATGGACCCGGCAGCGACCACGTCCGGCGCTTCTTCATCGACAACGCATTCCAATGGCTCCGCGACTACCACATGGACGGGCTGCGGTTGGACGCGGTGCACACGCTGATCGACACCTCGGCCGTGCCCTTTCTCGAGCAGCTCGCTACGGAGGTGGACGGGCTCGAGGCAGAACTTGGCCGCCCGGTCGTGATCGTGGCCGAGAGCGATCAGAACGACCCTCGTATCGTCCGCCCGCTGGACCAGCACGGACTGGGACTCGACGCGCAGTGGAGCGACGATTTCCGGCACGCGCTGCACGTGACGTTGACCGGCGAACAGGACGGGATCCACGGTGACTTCACGGGTATCGACGACCTCTGCGTCGCACTGCGCGACGTTTTCGTATTCGGAGGCAAGCCATCGACCTTCCGTAAGCGGGAACATGGCCGTCCGGTCGGCGACCTGCCGCGTTCACGCTTCGTGGGCTTCCTCCAGAACCACGATCAGATCGGCAATCGCGCGTATGGCGAACGCAGCGCCAACCTGCTCGGCCGGGATGCCCTGAAAGTGGCCGCGGCGATCGTGCTCCTCGGGCCGCTGGTGCCGTTGCTCTTCCAGGGTGAGGAGTGGGGGGCGCAGACGCCGTTTCTCTACTTCACCGATCACCAGGATCCGGCCCTGGCAGCCGGCGTTCGCGAGGGACGTCGCAGGGACTTCGCAGCCTTCCTGGGTGCCGAAGGCGAGGTGCCCGACCCGCAGGACCGCAAGTCCTTCGAGCGCTCCAGGTTGGATTGGGACGAGCGCGGGCACGCCCCGCACGCCGAGTTGCTGGATTGGCACCGCCGACTGATCGGCCTGCGGCGCGAGGTCCCTGGACTGGCCGCCGGACCGTTGCCGGAGGTCAGCTGCGACCCTGCGGCGGGTTGGCTGACCGTGGAACGATCGGGCACGTTGCTGGTGGCCAATCTCGGCGATGACGCAGCGTCCGTGAACCTGCCGGGCGGCGACCAGCGCTGGCGCCTGGAACTTGCGTCGCACGAGAACATCGTGGGACCGTCGCCCACCGAAGGCCGGGTGGTCCTGCCGCCGATGACTGTCGCGCTGTTGCTCGAGCGATCCGGTTAGCGCGGGAACAGCACCCGATCCTGGTACCTGCCATGGCCGCGCCGGCCGACGAAGCGGCCGTCCCGGATGACGTCCTCGCCGCGGACCATCACCCGCCGGACGGCGCCGCGCACGCGCATGCCCTCATACGGCGTGTAGTCACTGGTGTGATGCAGGTCCAGCGCATGGATCGTTCGCGTGGCTAATGGATCGAGGAGCACCAGGTCGGCGTCGCGGCCCACCTCGATCGCACCCTTGTGGTGCATGCCGAACAGGCGAGCGGGCGCCGTGCTCAGAACCTCCACCATCCTTTCGAGAGTGATGCGGCCCTCAGCGACGCCTTCCGAGTAGACCAGCGACAGAAGCGTCTCGATCCCGGGCGCGCCGTTGCTGATGTCCGTGAACGGCTGGCCGGCGTAGCGCTTCTCGACGGCGATCCGATCAGGCACATGGTCCGTGGCCACGACATCGATCGACCCATCCGCCAGGCCGGCCCACAGCACAGCCTGCTGCCGCGTGGATCGCAGCGGCGGTGACACCACGGATCGGATGGCTTCCTCGTCCGAGCCCTGGTACCGCGAGTTGTCGAGCGTCAGGAAGTGCGGGCAGGTCTCCACGTACACCCGCGCGCCAGATCGGCGGGCCGCAGTCGCCGGTCGCAGCGCTTCGTCGCACGAAAGGTGCACTACGTAGAGCGGCGCGTGATCGTCACGCGCCCAGCCGGCTGCCTCGGCCGTGCCGGTACCCTCCACGAACTCGGGGCGCGATGCCGCGTGGTCCGCCGGCCTCGTCCGACCGGCTCGCACCAAACGGCCTATCTCCGTCTCCAGGTGGCGCCGATCCTCGCAGTGGAGTTCCAGCAACCCTCCCCGCTCCGCAACCTTGCCGAGCATCGGACGCAACCGCTTGGGGCCGATGCCGAAGTCGTAGACCATGAACGCCTTCAAGGTCGGGACGCCGCGGCGAATGGCATGCTCCAGGTCGCCCATCGGGTCGTCCTGCTGCGCCGTGATCACCGCGCTCAGCCCGTAGTCGATCGCCGAATCTCCTGCTGTTCGCAGGATCCACTCGTCGATTCCCGCGCGGAGCGTGCGTTGCGCGGCATCGGAGATCCCGGTGCCCGGATTGTTGAAGCTGAGGAACGTGGTGGTGCCCCCATACGCGGCGGCAACCGAGTCCTGGAAGAACCGGTCCGGCTCCTCGTCCGACGCCACGCGCGTGTGGGTGTGCACGTCGATGACGCCGGGCAGTACCAATAGCCCAGTCGCATCGACGACCCGGTCGGCCCCGCCCATGGGGAGCACCGCCGGCTCTTCGACTCGCTCGATCCAGCCGCCCTCGATCAGGACGTCGGCCGCCCTGGACCCGCCCGACGTGACGACGGTGCCGCCGCGGACGACGGTGCGCTCCACCGAGCCTCAGCGTTCCTGGATGCTGATGTCCTGGGCACCCTGCCAGAGCACGCGCCGCCCCATCTCCCGGAGTTGCTCTGCGCCGCCGTCGATGGTGGCGAAGTGGTTGCCCCAGAGCTGGCCGACCTTGCTGCTGAAGTCCACGCTTCCGTAGGCAATCAGGATCTCGCACTCGGACACGCCGCCGGGGTAGATGATCAGGTCGCCCGGTGCCGGATGGCTGGTCGCGTTCTCCGGGAGCAGGTCCAGGTGGCTGTTGCCGAACGGGATCCAGCAGCCCTCCCCACTCCAGCGGCAGTGGATCAGGCTGCCGTGCAGTGGCAGCAAGTGCCTGATCGCCTCCGTGGTTCTGGGCACATCCTGGACCCAGTGACCGCTAAAGTGCAGGTCTCCGACGGTGATCTCGAGCCGGCTCATGAGGCCGCAGCATACAGAGGTGGCAGCGTTGATCGACGCAGGGCCGCACATTTCCACGCACGTTCTGGACACGCAACTCGGCGTGGCGGCCGCAGGCATTCGCGTGCGCCTGGAACGCCTGGTGGCCGACGGTGCGCCGATCCGGGCCGGGTCCGGCGTCACCGACGCCGACGGACGCATCGCACGGCTCTCGGACGGCCCGCTGGAGGCAGGCTCATACCGCCTGACCTTTGACCTGCACGACTACTCGACCGCGTTCTTCCGTACGGTCACGCTGGAACTGCATGTCGCGGACCCAACCCGGAACCATCATGTCCCGCTGCTCGTTTCGCCGTTCTCGATCACGAGCTACCGAGGCAGCTGAATGCGGGCCGAAGCCGGCGCGGCCCGGCAGCTGGACGATCTGAACGCCAGCACCAGCGCAGGCTTCGCGCAGTCCATGGCTCCGTTCTTCGAGGGTGCGCCACGGTTCCTGGCACGCCTCGCCGCGTCACGGCCGTTCCGGGACGACACAGATCTCTTCGAACGTGCCACCGCCATCGCAGGCGCCATGCCGGAGGATGAGCAGATCGAGCTGGTGGACGCGCATCCCCGGATCGGGGCCGCCGCCCACACGATGTCCGCGGCGTCCGTGGCGGAACAGGGCCGCAACGCGGCGATCCGGTCAGTCCAAGCCGATCTCGACCGCCTCAACGCCGCGTACGAGGAGCGTTTCGGGTTCCGGTTCGTGGTCTTCGTCGCAGGCAGGCCACGTTCCGAGATCGTGCCGCTGATGGAAGCTCGCCTGGGCGGCGACCGCGGCACGGAGCTGGCCACCGCATTGGCGGACGTGATCGCCATCGCGCGGAATCGATGGAGAAAGGCCGGGTCGAGCCAATGGTGACGTCATCGAAAGCGGAGTTCCACTACGGCAAGGCAGAGGTCTCCACCTATCGGACCTACGCACAGCCGCTCACCGACGTCACGCCCATCCCGGAATCAGCCTTCACCGGCCGCCCGAACGTGCTGCTGGCCGCGGAAATCGACGTCCAGGTCATGGGCGAGTCGTTCCTGGCCGCCTACACGGAAGGCGACAACTCCAACGTCGTGGCGACCGACACGATGAAGAACTTCATCCACCGCCAGTCGCTCGAGTTCGAGGGTTCCACCCTCGAAGCCTGGTTGTTCTTCGTCGGCATGCGCTTCCTGGAAACCTACCCCCAGATGGAACGCTTGCGCGTCTCTGGCGTGGAGCTGACCTTCGAGTCGGCGCGCGTCCCGGCCGACGACCGGACGGATGAGGCGGACGCGGATGGCTTCGCCGACAGCTCGATCCTCTTCCACCGGCGCAGCGACGACCGCGCCATCGCCAGTGTCGAGATCGCCCGGGATGGTGATCGGGTCGCCTTGACGGACCTTCACTGCGGGCGGGCCGGACTCCAGCTGATCAAGGTCACCGGCAGCGCCTTCCTGTCGTTCCCTCGAGACGAGTTCACCACGCTGCCGGAACGCAAGGACCGGCCGCTGTTCATCCACCTGGACATCGCCTGGCGGTATACCGATCCGAGCGTTGGGATCGCGCTGCAGGCGGGACCACAGTACGTGGCCGCAGAACAGGTCCGCGACCTGGCCGTCAGCGTCTTCCACCAGTTCGTTAGCCTCTCGATACAACACCTGGTACACGAGATCGGTGAGCGCATGCTGACCCGCTGGCAGCAACTCTCCGAGGTTTCGTTCGAGGCGCAGAACCGGCTCTGGGATACAGCAGAGGTGAGCGAGGCTAACGAGCAGGTTCGCGTATACACGGACCCGAGACCGCCCTACGGCCGCATCGGCCTGACGCTCCGGCGGGAGTAGCCCCGCAGCCCGAACCCGTCAGCTACCGATCGCTCTGCGAGCCGAACCCTCCAGTGCGGCCAGGTCAGCGGGGGTGTCGACATCCGGGTTGGCCCCGCCTACGGGCACCTCCAGGACCAGGTCCGGGTGCGCACCGATGAACGCGCCGAGGCCCCGATCGCCGCTGACCGCGGCGACCAACGGCCACGCGTCCCGATGGAGCAGAACCGGGTTGCGGGCCCCGTCGTCGGCGTATCGCGGCACGACGATCGAACGGTCCGTCTCCGCGTCCAGGAGTATCGCGATGACCTCGGTCGAGGTGCGCGGTTGATCCCCGAGCCCGACCAGGATCGCATCCAGCGTCCCGGCTTCCGGGAGTGCCTGGATCACGGCCATGCCGAGCTTCAGCGAGCTCGACAGGCCGCGGCTCGGATCCGGGTTGACGACGCGTCGTTCGCCGCGCCACGTCATCTCGCGTTCGGCATCCGTGGCATCGGCCCCCAGCACGATGACCGTCTCAGTTGGCGCGGCCGCCGCGACCGCGTCCAGGACGTGCTGGAGGACCGGGCGGCCCTCGAGTCGTGCGAGGAGCTTATGGCCACCGAAACGGCGCCCCTCTCCGGCCGCCAGGACCAGCGCGGCGAACCTCATCGGCCGGCCTCCTGCTGACCCGTGGCACCGGCATGCGCAGCGCGCAGCGACCGCGGGATCACCAGCCGCCGGGCCGTGTGCGTGGGGGAGAAGTTGACGATCTTGTTGTCCACCAGTCCGCTGGCGATCGCCGCCGCGATGATCTCGACATCCCGGAGGGTGGCCGCCTTTCCCTTTGGAGAGACCACCCAGATCGCACCGGCCGGCGTGAGCGCCGTGCGGAGTTGGGCCAGGGAATCGAGATCGTGGAGCTCGTCGGCCCGGAGGAAGATCAGGTCGGTCCCAGGGCGTGGATCCGGTTCGTCGACCTCCGCATCGCGGTCGCGGAGCATCCGCCGAAGCTCGGCATCCGGGACGCCAACGATCGCGACCCGTGCTCCTGGCTGGATGCCGAGCTTGTCCACCAGCGGGCGAGTGAAGACCGGCTCTGGTCTGCGCGCTGCCGTCATGTCGAGGGGAGGCCGCCCATCGGTCGGTGCCGGATGGCCCGGCACATGGCGCGCGTATGATGCCGCGAAGGCTACTTCGGGATCACATGGAGGGGACGTTTCGATGACCGCACCCACCCGCATGCCGCGCTACACCATCTCCAACGACGGCATGGGGCCCTACGCCATCTTCTATTGCGATCGTGATAACCGCGAGTACCGCTCGACGCCGGCTGTCGCGCAGACGGTCCAGGACGGCGTCAAGCGCGGCGTGCTCGGCGGACTCCTGCGTAACGTGCCGGTGGTCGGTTGGGCGGCCGCCAACCAGGTCGAGAACCAGCAATACCGCAGCAGCATGTCCCAGGACGAGCTGAACTCCGCCTTCGGGACGGTGGTCCAGTACTTCCGCGAGTGTCCCACCTGTCACCAGATCGTCTGCGTCCCCGACTTCGACGAGGTCAGCGGTTTCTGCAACGACGATTCACCGCGCGCCGCCGACGTGGCGGCCGCCAAGGCGCAGCAGGCTGGGGCCATGGCAAGGGGCTTCGCGGACGCGTTCGGCATCAGTGGCGCCATGCAGCGCGGGATCGCCAACGCCCAGGCCCAGCAAGCCGCCCAGGCTGGTGCGCCGGCTGCGGCACCGGCGGCAGGCGGGCCACCCCCGGCCGTGGCTGCAGCCATGGCCGCTGCGGCCATGAACGCGGCCGCGAACATGACGCCGTGCGCCAACTGCGGCACGCAGCTGGCGGCAGGGACCAAGTTCTGCGCGAACTGCGGCACGCCCGTTGCGCAGGCCAGGAAGTGCACCAACTGCGGGGCGGAGCTCGCCGACGGCACCAGGTTCTGCGCGAACTGCGGGACGCCAGCGGCCTAGAGACCGGGCCACGCTGCGCCGCGACCGCCGTTACGTGGATCGCAGGGCTCGAGCGGCGACTGCGTCGCTGGCCTGACGGAAGGTCAGGCCGGTCGCCCACGTCGCTTCGAAGGCGAGTTTCAGCGTCTTGGCCAGTGACGGATGCTCGACCACCACGATGGTCAGGTCCGAGCTGCCTTCGACGGGATCCTGCATGCCGAACATGACGATCGTCTCGTCGATGATCACCAGTTTCAGCGGCAGCACCGGCACGAACCTGGCCTCCTCACCGGCGTCGAGGAACTGCTCGACGCCACGGATGAAGTCGGGGTCCTCGAACGCCGAGAGCTCGTACATGGAGCGCGCGATGTGCTCGCGGGAAACCGTCAGCCCTTCGAAGTTCTCCTGGGGTCGCCTGGCGTACGGGGGCTTGGTAAAGACCAGGATCTCGCGACGGACCTGTGACTGGAGCTGGGCAAAGCGTTCGTTGATGGCGCGCTCGTCGCGAAGCACCTCGATGTATTCGAGCGGGTCTGTCTGGCCGCGCCCCGCCTCGTAGGCCGGCGTCATGTTGGCGACCATCTCCACCGCGTCGCGTTCGAGGTCCTGGAGCTCCTGGCGGTGCGTCTCGATCAGCCTGGCCACGGCCAGCTGCGGGGGAATGGCGGCGTACTTGACGACCTCACCGGGCCGCGCCGAGGCCAGGCCCTTCTCCACGAGGCTGCCCAGCACGTCGTAGATGCGCTGGCGCGGCAGGCCCGCCTGCCGGGAGACCTGCGCTGCCGTGTAGGAATCGCGGCGCGTCAACGCCAGGTAGGCCTTGGCCTCGTACGTGGTGAGGCCGAGGCGGGTCAGTTGTCCGATCAGCTCCGGATGATCCGTCATGCCGCTTGGCAGTCGCTCCCGTGTTGGTGGTGCTCCAGTACCGGCGCCTAGTCAACCACAGATGATCGTGTCGCTACGCGGTGTCTTAGCCGTCTACGATGCCCGCAATGGAGCCTTCCAGCCAGCCGCCGGGCGCCCTGCGGCACACGAACCAGCTCGCGTCGGAGACGAGCCCGTACCTGCTCCAGCACGCCCACAACCCGGTCGACTGGCATCCCTGGGGTCCGGCGGCGCTGGAGCGTGCCCGGGAGCTGGATCGGCCGATCTTCCTGTCCATCGGGTACGCCGCCTGCCACTGGTGCCACGTCATGGAGCGTGAGTCGTTCGAGGACGAGCAGACGGCAGCCGAGATGAACGCCGCGTTCGTGGCCATCAAGGTGGACCGCGAGGAGCGACCGGACCTGGACGCGATCTACATGGACGCGGTGCAGCACATGACCGGGCAGGGCGGCTGGCCGATGAGCGTGTTCCTGACCCCCGACGGACGGCCGTTCTACGGCGGCACGTATTTCCCGAACCGGCGAGGCCTGGGCATGCCGGCCTTCCGGGACGTGCTCCACGGCGTGTCCGAAGCCTGGCGCGACCGTCGCGAGGACGTGGAGGCGTCCGCCGGGCAGCTGGCGCAGGCGATCGCCCAGGGACAGCGCGCACCGAAGGCCGTGTTCGCCGCTCTTGATGAGGGCGTCGGCGGCGAAGGCCGGGAGGCCGCGCCACAGCTCGCGGCGACGCTCAGCGCCGCTGCGGGGGCGCTGGCGCACACCTTCGACCCGGTCGGCGGTGGCTGGGGCAGCGCGCCGAAGTTCCCGCAAGCCGCCGCCATCGAGATGCTGCTGCGTGAGCACGTTCGGACCGGCGACGCCCGGCCGCTCAATATCGCCCGGCGGGCGCTCGACGCGATGGCCGAGGGTGGCATCCACGATCAGCTCGGTGGTGGTTTCGCGCGCTATGCCACCGACGCGGCCTGGCTGGTGCCGCACTTCGAGAAGATGCTCTATGACAACGCCCAGCTGGCGCGCGTCTACACCAGCGCGTATCGGCTCACGGCCGAGCCACGCTACGCGGACGCGGCACGTGACACGCTCGCGTTCATGGCCCGCGAGCTGCGCACGCCGGAGGGCGCCTTCGCGGCCAGCCTGGACGCCGACACGGACGGCGTGGAAGGCGCGACCTATGTCTGGGACGCGGCCGAGATCCAGACAGGGCTCGGCGAGTCGGCGGCGCTGTTCTCCGCCGCATACGGCGTCACGCCGCACGGCAACTGGGAGCACCACACGATCCTGTCCCGCGTCATGGACGACGACGCCCTGGCCGAACGGTTCAGCCTCGGCGTCGACGAGGTACGCCTGGTCCTGGCAAGCGCACGCGCAACGCTCCACGTGGCGCGCGCGGCGCGCCCCCAACCGGCCAGGGACGGCAAGGTCATCGCATCCTGGAACGGACTGGCACTGGCCGCATTCGCCGATGCCGCATGGGGACTCGACGAGCCGCTCCCCGAATTCGCGGCGATCGCGTCCGAGGCGGCCGCGTTCCTGCTTCGCACGCTCACAGACGGGCGTGGCCGCCTGCGGCGCTCGTGGAGCCGTGGCGTGGCGCGCGACGACGCCACGCTGGAGGATCACACCCACCTGGCGGAGGGCCTGCTGGCGCTCTACCAGGCCACGTTCGACGAGCGCTGGTTCCTGGCCGCCAGGGAGTTGATGGAGCTGGTCCTGGCGCACTTCCCCGACGCGTCCGGCAACGGGTTCTACGACACGGCCGACGATGCCGAGGCACTCATCGCGCGGCCGCGCGGACTCCAGGACAACGCCCTGCCGTCCGGCAATGCCATGGCAGTGACCGTGCTGTTGGAGCTTGGCGCCCTCACCGGCGAGGCGCGGTATGGAGCGGCGGCGCGCGCCGCGGCACTCCCGCTCGCGGACGTGGCGGCGCGCTACCCGACCTCGTTCGCGCAGTGGCTCCTGGCGTTCCAGGCCATGGTGCAGGGAATCGACGAGGTGGCCGTCGTCGGCGACCCTGCAGCTTCGGGGACCCAGGCACTCGTCGAGGCTGCGCGGCGCAGGTTCCGTCCGTGGCAGGTGCTCGCCGTCTCGCGCGACGCCGAGGGCAGCAGCGTCCCGTTGCTGCTGGACCGTACGGAGATCCACGGCCTACCGACGGCATACGTCTGCCGCGCGTTCGCCTGCCGCCAGCCCGTCACGGAGCCGGGTGCCCTGGAAGCCCAGCTCAGCTTCCGCGCGGAGCCGGACGATGGCGCGCAGGCCGCGCGAGCGGACGATGCGTCGGATACGCTTCCGAGACCATGACGGAGCAGGACAGCTCTCCCGCCGAGGCGCCGGCAGACACTGAGGCACCGGCAGAGCCGGCACGCCCGAAGGTTCCCGACAATCCGGGCGCGGTCATCTTCGACCTGGACGGCACGCTGGTCGACACCGTCACCGAGCGGATCGAAGCCTGGATGCGCACGTTCGCGGAGATCGGCATCAAGGCGGACCGCTCGCACGTGGCCGGCCTCATCGGTGCGGACGGAAAGCGGCTGGCCCTGGAGGTCGCCGCGATCGCCGATCGCAGGCTGAGCGAGGATCGGGCCGAGGCCATCGACCGCCGGGCGGGTGAGGTGTTCGGTGAGCTGGCCCCCGAGCCGCGGCCCCAGCCGGGCGCGCGGGAGCTGCTGGAAGCCCTGGATGAGCGTGGGATCGCGTGGTCCATCGCAACCTCCAGCCGCCCGGAGCAGGCCCGGCCGTCGCTGCGCGCCCTTGGCCTGGGGCATGAGCCACGTTTCACCGACGGCAGCCACGTGAAGCACGCCAAGCCCGCTCCAGACCTGCTGTTGCTGGCCGCGGAGCAGCTGGAGATGGCGACACATCGATGCTGGTACGTCGGTGACGCCACGTGGGACATGCGCTCCGCGCGATCCGCGGCCATGACCGGAATCGGGGTGGCCACGGGGGCCGTTTCGGTTGAAGTGCTGGCCTCAGCCGGCGCGCAACTGGCCTATCGCCACCTGGCCGAGCTCCACGACGAGCTCAGCGCCCGAGGCCTCCTGCCGCCCCGCTAGGACCCGCCACACAGGTCAGTGCCGCGGCTTGGTCATCCAGGAGGCGTCACTCGTCAACCAGGTGGGGATGCGCGCAGCCGGCGTATTCGGGCCATCGCCCGACTGGCCCTTGGGGCCGTTCTTCGGGGTTCTGCCGTCGGGGCGATCCTCGACCAGGAAACTGCCCGAGGCAATCACCGGTGGTGGTGCGGTCGGCGCGATATCCGGCATCCACGCGGCCGGGATGGAGCGGTGATCCTCGCCCGGGATCGGCGCATCGCTGGCCGTCTCCATTCCTCGCACGAAGGGGATCACCATGTCGGGGTCCAGCTGGGTGCCTGCGCTGTCCTCCAGGCGCCTCAGTGCCTCGCGAATCGGCATCGCCTTGCGGTAGGCGCGGGAGGTGGTCATGGCGGAGAACGCGTCCGCGACGGCCAGGATGCGTGCGACGACCGGGATCTCCTCTCCGTGGATGCCCTCCAGGTAGCCGCCGCCGTCCCACTGCTCGTGGTGGAAGCGGATGCCGGCACGCACGAGGTCCAGGTGCGGCAGGTCGCGCACGATCATGTGCCCCAGGGCCACGTGCTGCTTGACGATGTGGTACTCGTCGGCCGTCAGCGGAGCGGGCTTCCGCAGGATCGAATCGGGGATGCCGATCTTGCCGATGTCGTGCAGCAGCCCCGCGATGTGCAGGGTCCGGCGCCACTCCGGCGGCAGGCCCATCTGGTCGGCCAGGAAGAGGGCGTAGCGCGCCACGTCCTCCGAGTGCCGCTTGGTGTAGCGATCCTTGGTGTCGACCGCGATCACCAGCCCTTGGAGGACATCGAAGCTCGCCCGTTCCGTCTGCGCTTCCGGCGTGACCACGATCTCTGCCCAGCGAACCTGGTCGCCGCCGCTCATCTTGGCCTGCGAGAGCGCCACCGCGACCACGGAGAGCAATTCGGTCGTGCCGCGGCCATGGTCCGGGAAGCTGCACAAGCCCACGCTGACGCTCACCGGCAGCCGCTCCGATTCGCCGAAACGCGGGGCAAGCTCTCGGAGGCGGAAGCGCAGGCGTTCGATTGCCGGGGCCAGGTCGTGCACGGAGGCAGGCGGGGCGATGCACAGGAATTCGTCGGGGCCGTAGCGGCCGACGATCGTGGCCGTGGAGAGCTCCTCACGCAGGATCGAGGCCACCTGGCGGAGCACGGCGTCACCGGCGGGGTGGCCGTGCGTCTCGTTGAGGAGCCGCAGGTTGTCGACGTCCACCAGGGCGAGCGCAAGGCGTCGTTCCTCCGGGGCCGCCTCGTCCAACTGGCGTGTCAGCTCCTCCACCACGGCACCGTGGTTCAGCATGCCCGTCAGCGCATCGCGGCGCGTGGTTTCCATCAGCTGGCGGGTCTGGCGCCGGAGGCGGCTGTCCGCGGACCGGAAGACGAAGTAGAGGAAGAGCGCCAGCACTCCCGTCGCGGCCAGCGTCACCGCGAGCACCTGGATCCGCGTCGCGTTCGCCTGAGCCACGATAGGCGAGGCGTCGCGGTAGACCTCGAAGACGGCGCTCACCTGGCCGCCCACCTGCACCGGCAGGTACTCCTCGAGGAGCACCGGCAGGCCGAGCTCCACCAGGTCCGGTTCCAGGGCCGGATCGTTCTTCAGGTCGCCATTCGCGTTGCCCTTGAAGGCATTCGCCAGGTCGGCATCGATGGGCACCTTGGTGCCGACGATGTCCGGCTCGTTGGCAAGCTGGATCGTGCCGTCCGGGAGGTACATCTTCAGACGCACGATCCCGCTGTTGGCGAGCGATCCGATGACATCCTGAAGCTGACCCTTGCGGTCGGCCGTCAACGAGCCCTGGATCTCGTTGGGCTTCATGTCGGTGTCCACGAAGGCGGTCACCAGAGCACGGTCGGCGGCGATGGACGCATCGACCGCCGTCGTCGAGATGCCGCCACCGACCACCGTCGTCAGGGCAGCCGCAGTCACGGCCACCAGGCCGAGGCTGATCAGATAGACGAGGGCCAGGACGTGCGGGGCACGCCGCGAAGGCAGTTTGATGGTGTTTGAGCCTCAGGTTGGCAGGACCCACTCGGGAGGGAAAACATCGTCGTGGGACCGGCACGTGAGCGTCTCTAGTACGTTCGTATCACCCCGACAGGTCCGCTGCGCTCAGGACGCCAGCTCCACGCGGATGCGCTTGTTGATACGACCCTTGGACTCGTAGCCGGTGACGCGAATCGGGCCGACTTCGCGCGTGTTGGCCACGTGCGTCCCGCCGTCCGCCTGGAGGTCCAGGCCCTCGATCTCGATCGCCCGCACCACCTCCAGCCCCGGCGGAAGGAGGTTCACCTTGGTGCGGATCAGGTCAGGGATGGCGAACGCTTCGTCGCGGGGGAAGAAACGCACGTGGATGGGCCTGGCCGCGGCGATCTCCGCGTTGACGGCGGCCTCGATGCTCGCCACCAGATCGCCACTGAGCGCCTCGAACTCGAAGTCCAGGCGGCCCTTGCCCGGTTCCATGTTGCCGCCGGTGACCAGTGCCCCGTGATCCCGCCAGACGACGCCGCAGAGCGTGTGCAGGGCGGTGTGCGTGCGCATCAGCAGGTGCCGGCGTTCCCAGTCGATCTGCGCCGTGACCGCTTCACCCACGATCGGCGGCCGACTCGCATGGCTCAGGCGATGCACGATCTCCGAACCGGCGCGGCGCGCACCCTCAACGTCGAAGCGCACACCGTCTCTGGCAGCGAGCCACCCGGCGTCGGCCGGCTGTCCGCCGCCGCCCGGATAGAACACGGTTCGGTCGAGGGTCACGTTCCATGCCCCGGCCGGAGCGGTCGGCTCGCCTTCCGGGGCCTCGACCGCCTCCACGGCGATCACGCGCGCCTCCGTCGACCGGAGGTAGGCGTCGCGAGAACTCAGGTCTTCGGTCATGTCCTGAGCCTACCGCGGATCGCTGCGGCGCCGGGTCACGGCGCGACCACGAAATCCCCGTGCATCGTGTCGTAATGGCCCTCGAGCGAGCAGCCGAATTGGAGGCCGGCCGTAGCCGCCGTGACCGTGTAGGTGAACTGCTGCGTGCCCTGGAAATCGGCCAGCCCGGGCAGGCCGGCGATCTGATCGTTCTTCAGCGCGTCGGCGGTGCCGATGTAGAAGGTGTGATCGAAGTCGGCGCTGTTGTGGATGACGAACGTGACCGTGTCGCCGACCTTGACGTTCAGCTGATTCACTGGCTGGCCGTTCTGGAGGAGCGTGAGCGTCTCGGTCTCCTCGAGCTCGATCGTGTTGCCGGCGGCGGCACTGGGCGCCGGCGACCCTGCGGGCGGCGAGCCACCGGCCGGAGCGCCGGAGGCACCGGGTGCAGACGGTGCGGTGGCGGTGGCGGGTGCACCTGTCCCGGATGGAGCCGTGCTGCCGGGCGCTGCCGGTGAGCCGGCGGCCGGACTGCCAGAGGCGACGGGCGCACCCGCGACCACGGTGGGCGGTGGCGTGACGGGAGCGACAGTCCAGCTTGGGCCACTGGTCCCCGAACAGGCGGCCAGCAGGACAACCGCGGCTGCGCCGAGCGCGAGCATGACCGAGAGACGGAGGGAGCGAGCGGCGTGGGGACGCACGCGTGCGTGTGTTCTCATCGGCCGATTGTCTGCGAACTCCACGAATGGGTCTACGGCGTGAAGGCACCATCCGGATGCCAAGCCGCCGGGCAGCCTGGGGAGGACGCCGCGAATCCGGGTCAGTGGCGAGCCGTGGCCGCGTGGACGGGCCGCTCGAGCGCCCCGGGTTCCATGCCCAGACGGATGGCCATGCCTGCAGCT
>CAZENL010000066.1:0-17186 GCA_964513505.1 uncultured Anaerolineaceae bacterium | reverse complement strand
GAGCGCAGCGTTCGGGACGCTGAGGTCGGAGGTTCAAATCCTCTCGCCCCGACCATTTACGGATAAGGCCAGTCGCTCCGGAAGCACCCTTCCGAGCCCATGGCGCGTCGCCTCTGCCGAGAGGTTGACCGTCGCCTCTGCCAGTCCAAGCACGTCGATCCGATCAAACAGCGCAGCCGCCAACAGACGGCGCCCGCGGCCACCCTCGGCCTTCCGCCACGTCTCCGGCAGGTTCCGAAGGTAGCTCGCCGCTCGCTTCGCTCGGCGCCAGCGCCCTTGACCGCCTCTGAATTCGAACGGCAGGCACGAAACCGCGGCGTCCCGGGACCGACGGTCGATTCGCTTGGGCGATAGCGTGATCGTGAACGGATTCAGCAGCATCCTGACGGCGGCGCCAAGCCGCCGGAGACAGCGAACGACCGAAGGAGGCACGCCTTGATGCGCCACCTGCGCGGGGGTCGCGACGGCCACACTGATTCGGGTCGCTGGTTCTATCACCGGAGCTGCGCCTGTCCCTGGACCTTGCCGACTGTCCATGGAGGCGGGACAGAGCGCGACATGCTAGTGAGAAGCCCGCTGCTGGTGATCGCCTTGGTCGTCATTGCGTGTTCCTCGCGGACAGCGGGAGCGCCTATGCAGAGTTCGGCGTCCAACGCCACGGCAACGGCGTCAGTCGGTGCTGAAGCTACGCCGACATTGCCGGCGACGCCATCGCAGCTCTCACCAAAGACACCATCGCAGACCTCGCAGGAGCTGGTAAGTCGCTGCGCTTCGCTGCGATCAGTTGTGGGCGTCCCTGGCGCTGGCACCGCGACCGTTGTCGCGGCGTATGAGACTACCGAAGCTGGGCTCGTTCAGCTTCGAAAGAGGATGGAGGAGGGTACCGGCGCCGATAGTCCGCAGGCGACACCGATGTCACCCGCCTTTGCCGCGCAGCCCGTGTTGATCTGCTATTTCGAGGGCACGTTCGCCCCCATGGGATCACCTGGCGTTGGGGATTCCGGACCGACGCGGTTGGTCGCGTGGCTCGACCAGGACGAGGTCGTCCATCCGTTCGCAATGGGAACGGATGCGACCATTCCGATCGTTGACCCGAATCAGCTGGAGACGATTGCGCCCAAGTGAGCTAGTCATCTAGTTGGACGATTCGGACCACCTCATCGGCGCCCATGGTTACCTGCGTCGGCGTGTCACGGAACCCACGTGTCTCGCGTCCGGCGAGATCGGCAACAGCCAGCTGGCGCGAAGACTCAACGCCGTACGACGACGAGCCCTCCACTCACTAGGTCCGCCCTGATCGTGATCCGGGTGTCGTAGCCGCCAGCCAACCGCGCTCCGCGTGGGCTACTTCGTCGTCAACTGCCCGTGTCCAGCACTGACCACAGGGAAGACGAGCCGGCGGGAGGACACGGACCTCGCCTCGCGCCCACCCGGCGTTCCTCGTGCAGTCTCATCGCCCGAAGCCGCTCCTTCAGCGTTGCCGGCAGGGCTGCTTTGAAGGCAGCACAAGCCTCGATGTGCCGAAGGCGCCCAGAGTGCGCGGTCAGTAACCGATCGCACGCGGCACAGCGGACAAGTTTCGCAAGTGGATAACCGCACTGCGACTGCAAGGCGATCGACCAGGTGGGGCATGCCCGGCGCGGTTGGCTGGACCTACCCTGATGCGATCAGGCGCTTAAAGCGTCTCTCCGGCTTGCCCTTCGCCCGCGCGAAGGGTGACGAGTCGGCACAGGGTCTCCGCGGATGTCTTCAGAGGCGACACATCCCATGGATCTACAGACCATCGTTATCGTCGTCGTGATCGTCCTGGTCGTGCTCTTTGTACTGGGCTATTTCGGGCGTGGCAGGATGCGCGGATAGGCAAGGCCGAAGCTCACTTTCGGGGGGGATCCGCGTTGATCGATCGACTCCCGCCGCTGAGCGAGTCCCCGTCTCGCGGATGATCACGCGTTGGGCAGGCTGGCGACGGCGCGGCTAGGCGACCGTGCACAACGCTTGAGCTACCCACGTCGGCACCACGATCCGAGGTTGCTGACCCGACTACAGGCCAGCGAACGCCGTGATGTCCGACGGCACGTCTGATCGGAACGTGAGCACAGCGCCGCGCCGAGCGCCCGGTTGGCGACAGTCGGTGCGCGACGCAGCCAGCAGCAGGACGGACGTTCGGTCTTTCGTCACGGTCACGGTGACGCTGCGGTCGGAGCCGCATTCGGCCATCACGATCAGCACGGAGCGGGGATCGTTCGGCAGCACGAGCGCGGCGGCGTTGTGCTCGTTGCCCGTCGCCGCTCCCGGTAGCGCCAGCTCGTCGTTTGTCGCGGGCCGCGCCGCCCTGAGGTCGCCGCTCCAGTCCCGAATGGTGGCTGCGAGATCGGCCAGACCGGACCCGCGCATGGCCACCGCGATGCCATTGGGCAGGGGTGGCGCGGTGCCAGCCGGCGGAAGGCTCGGGTCACCTGCTCCGGGGCCAAAGTCGTCCGAGGTCGTGCGCCTGCCGTCGTCCCACACGCGGTAGGCGGTGCCCTTGACCACGGAGAACGCGATACCTCCGCCCATCATGTCGAACGAGAGGCATACACGGCGGCCCATCGGGAGGTTGAAATGGCCGGGCACGTTGGGGTCCTCGCCCCAGTCGCCGAGCGGGACGATCCCGGCTGTCACGGCTGCCCACGCGTGACCATCGAACGCCATGGGCACGTTGAGCTCCTCGGCCGTCGTCCAGCCGATGAACGAGTAGGCCACGTCGCCGGAGCATTGCGTGGCCTCGAACAAACCAGGCGGAGCGGGCGAAGGGAACGGCGTCGGGATCGGGCTGGGAGGGAGCGTCGGCGCGGAGGCAGGATCGTAGGCAAGAATGCTCTCCAGCACGAACCGCTCTCGGCAGGCGTCGCGGACCGCGGCGAGGCAGCCAGCTGCGCCAGGATCGCTGAAGTGGCCCGCGACCACGATCGGCGTCGGTCCGTTCGGTGTTTCGGCGAACAGACGCGACGCGACGTCGTCCGGCGCGTACGGTTGGAGCAGTGGGCCCGCGGCGGGAACGAAGCTCGTCTCCATGCCGTTGGAGATGGTTGTCATCGCCATCTCGAACCGCTCCGTGATGCCGTAGGCGCTGTTGTCGCACCAGATCTCGAGTTTGTTCAGGGTGTGATCAGGGGGCGGGCACGAATGCACCAGGCCGCTGGCCGACCAGTAGCCGCCGACGTCGATCGTGCGGCTGCCGAGCGTGCCGGCGTCACGCGCCGAGATGGCCTCGCTGACCGAGTAGACCTGGTCGCCCGGAACGGTCGGCACGGGTGGCGGCGACCAGGGGATGGAGGGGATCGCTTCGGCGGACCTGGACGGACTTGGCGACTGACGGGCGTCAGATGAGGCGGAGGGTGTGGCCGATGCGCCCCCGGCGCCGGACTCCTCGGTGCTGGGCAGTGCCCCCACGACGCTGCATCCAGCAACCAGCGTGGATGCGACGAGAATCGCGACCGTTCGCCTGTGCATCGCCGTTCACACTTTCACGGTGCCGGCAGCTCGGGCACACCCACTGGTGCCGCTACCATCCCCGCTGCTCGACGCAACCCTTGTGCGACCGCCCTTGTCCTGTTCCGCGGCCCCTGCGCGATGCGTGCGACGTCAAATCAAACCCTGGCACGCTGAGTGCGGCTTTCCCGGAACCCCAGGGTTCGGCAGGCAGTCAAGCCACGGCGCCGATCGTCTCCCTGGCGTCAGGAAGTGGTCACTCGGAACCAGTCGAAATCTGCGACCGCAGGGGGAGCCCCCGTGTTGCAGCCCGCGAAGGCGAAGAGGCCGATCCGGAAGCCATTCAGCCCACTGAGCGAGTACTTGCCGAGCTTCCGCCATGTGGTGCCGGGCACCGGACGGTCCAGCGCAGTGAGAGTGTTGCCTCGTCGCTTCAGCTGCAGGTCCTGCGCTTTCGCGAGGTTGGCCGAGTGGTGCGGCCAGCTCGTCGGGAACACACCATTCTCTTCCTTGACGAACTCGACGGAGCCACCGCCGAAGGCCGAGTTGTAGAGCTTGTCGAGCTTGATGTAGTTGTCGACGTCCCGGAAGACGAGGATGCCGCCATGCTGGTAGTCGACATTCGCCTTGACCTTGATCCTGGCGACGATCTTGAAGTCACCGGACGGCGGCGTCGTCAGCAGCAGGTTCTCTACCGGCGCGCACGAGCCGGCCATCTCGTTGACGCCCCAGATGCGGAGCCAGCCAGGGTGCGCGGTGAGGCTCCAGTGCGCCGGGTTCTCCTGGTACCACTGCCAGCGCGCCGCGAGCGGCCGACCGGCCTTGAACTCTTCATTGAAGGAGCTGGCGGCGCCAGCTTGACTGCTGATGAGCAGAAGGCTCAACAGAACGAGGACCGCCGCACGCGTCATTCGGTGGACCGTGGTGGCCATGACCAACCTCCCATGACAGCACGCGATGAAAAGCAGCCCGGCAGGTTACCGAGGGCGCCGCGTCCCGGCAAGAGTCGATCGGCCCGGCGGCGGGGAGCCGGAGGTCACGTATCGGGCCTGGCCAACCACGAGGGCAGGTGCGGTCGGTCCCTGGGCGACCATCGCCTTCTTCAAATCGACCTCGCCGCAGGACTCGGTGTCCACGCTCAAGTTGGACCGGCTCGGACGAACAGACATCCTCTCGTAGCCCAACACCTCTGGAATCGCGCGGCTGATGCATCAGAATCCCGACAGACGCGGCCCCGGGCGCGACGAGCGTCGTGGTGGCCATCGGGTGGAACGTGAGCAACAGCGTGGCTTTCACCAGCGATTCCCTCATCGCACCGCCGTTCCCCGCCGGGAAATATCGCATCGCTCTGGGCAACGGTAGGGTCCAGGCATGCGGGCCGTCAAAGGCTGTTTCGAGCCGGTCCAGGCATGCGCGAATGGCGCGGCCCAAGCGGGACGTTCGGATGCGTTGGTCGAGCCTCCTCGCGGTCTTTCTGCTGGCCGCTTGCGAAGCTCCTGCTCCGCCGAGCGGGCAGGTACCGTCGGAGAAGCTACCGTCATCGCAGCTCGCCACCGGGAACGCAACCGCGACGGCCACGGGCCTCGCGTTCCCGACGCCCGCACCACCGTCGACGCCGCTCGCCGTGAAGCCGTTGGATCCCGGCGCCTCGCCGACTTCGACACCATCGCCGTTATCGCCTGTACCGCCGACACCTTCGTCATCGCCCGCGCCGACCGCCTCGCTGCCGCCGGCCCCGGCTCGGCCATCGCTCGCACAGGCCATCACACCCACCACTGACCCACCACGTCTCGTCGCACCGGGCGCGCCTCGCGCGACCGCCTCGAAAGCCGGCGTCGCCTACGCCGTCTGGGTCCCGCAGCGCCGCTTCGCCCCGGGCGAATGGATCCCCATCCACGCCCGGATCACCAACACGACGGCACAGCGGATCGAGCTGCCCTGCGATTTCCTGGTCCCCTGGATCGACGCGTCGTCCGTGTTCGATCGCGGGCGCTCATGGACAGGCCAGGCGGCCGCCTTCAAGTCGCGCCTCATCGGCGAGGCAAGCTGGTTGGTATCCACCGGGCTGCGTTACATGAGCAAGGGTGAGCTCGGCTGCGGCGGGGATATGGCGTATCCGATCTGGCTTCCCGCGGCGACGACCTGGGACTTCGACTACGCAGCCATGCCCTCCTACCTCCCGGGGTCGCAGCCACTGCCGGCGGGCACCGTCAGCCTGGACATGACCCTGGTGATGGGCCCGAACTCCGGCCCGTCCAAGCACATCG
Organism: uncultured Anaerolineaceae bacterium; assembly: GCA_964513505.1. Taxonomy (GTDB): domain Bacteria; phylum Chloroflexota; class Limnocylindria; order Limnocylindrales; family CSP1-4; genus JAFMJV01. The sequence goes on along the minus strand of CAZENL010000066.1, from coordinate 11,448 downwards.
CGCTGCGAGTTCCCATCGATCTCGGCGGCTTCGACGTCTTCCCGTACCCGTCGCTCGCGCAGCTCGCCGACGATGCGCTGGCGACACCGGGATTCCTCGATTGGCTCGACTCACGCGATGCGCCGCGCCTGTGGGACAACACGTTCGCCGATGTGAACTCGGGCTCCATCGACTGGACGCGTTTCGGCTGGCAGGTGCCCATGCCGCAGGACGTGCTCCAGGTCGGCCTGTTCGCGGATGGGCCCACAGACGGGACGGTGAGCGGACAAGTTTTCCTGGACCCGTTCACGGGGTACTCGTACGGCTTCTGGTCGCGCTGCAGCAACAGTCGCACGCCCGACTACACCGCATTCCCTCCCGGCGGCTGCCCGTAGCCCGGCGTTGGGGCCCTACAGGCCGGGCGATGCCGACGGAGCGGGCTGGAAGGTGCAAGCCTTGTTGGGTGGGTAGTCGGCGTTGAGCGCGACGTCGTCGAGCGGCCGGAGCGTCACCTCCGTGGAGCACTCGTGGCGGGGCGACCCGATGACGCCACCGGTGTCCGTTGCCAGCCACGCGGCGATCGAGTATCCGCCGGCGGGCAGGACGAGCGGTCCCGAGCCGTATCCGCCGCCGTAGGTCGTGGAGCCCTGGCCTCCGGACGAGCCGCCCGGCACCATGCCCTCGTACACGACCGAGCCGTCGCCGGACGTCACCCGGTAGAAGGCGAGCACGTCGCCCGCGCAGCAGTCGACCCCGTGGGCGGTGGCCATCTGCCACAGGCGCGCCGGCTGGTAGTCGGAGGCCAGCTTCAGTGGATGGCTGTCGATGACGTTCCCGGTGGCGTCGTCGATGAGCCACACGGACTCTGGTCGAGTCTCCGCAGATCCAGTTTGGGCAGCCGGCCCGAGCGACCGCACCAGCCACACGATGTTGTCGCCGGCCAGGTTCCAGCGCGGATCGACGGTGGCGATGTCGCCGGCCCGAAACGCCGCCCCGGTCAGCAGGTCGTCGCCGAGACCGATCGCGGCCGTGACCTGCGCGAGGCTCATCCTTGGCGTGATCGGCGTGCCCGACTGCTGGTCGCCGGTCTGCGGAGCCGCCACCGGGATGTCGTGGCCATTCGCCCGGGCGATCCGGTCGACGACGAAGGCGCCCGCGCACTTGGCCTGGGTCGCGGCGGTGCACTGCCATTGCCGGGCGTCGCCGGCGTGGCCGATGAGCACCAGCGCGGCCGGCTCGCCATTTGCGCCGCCCGTCAGGTACGACCACGCGTCCCCGCTGGTCTCGCTCACGAAGAACGGCGCCAGGTTCGTTCCAGACGGCTCGCTGCAGCCCATGCCATTGGAGCCCTCCGGCCGGCACAGCTGGGCACCGTCGGCGGCGTCGGTGAAGGCCACGAGCCGACACCAGCCCTCGAGCGGGCCGATGTACCGACCCGGATACGGGCAGGGAAGGGCGGTCTCGCTGTAGTAGCCAGCCACGGCGACGGCCTGGCCGTCGAGTTTGCCTGACAGCAGGAGCTCGGCGGCGCTGGCAACGCTGATCACCGGCAGGCCGGCGACCTCCGATGCCGGCCCCGAGGCCGACGGCGGGGGCGAGACGATCGCGGAAGCCGAGGCGCTGACGCCTGCGGAAGCCCGGGCGCTGACGCCTGCGGACGGCGACACAGTGGCGACGGCGGAGGGCGAAGAGCACGCGCCGACCAGAGAGGTGATGAGCAAAGCCAGGATGCCGATGCGAGTCATGCCATCCCTTGCGATGTGCCGATGCCGATGCCGTCGCAACACTAGCCGGACGAGCGAACCTGACGACTGGTTCCGCGGCAGACCCAGGCCGACGGGGTCAGCCATGGGCGACGAGTGTCGGGACGCCCGTAGCGTGGAGGTGCACGGTCGCTTCCGCCGCGAGGGCGATCGGTACTCTTACGGCATGCGACCCCTCCGGTATTCCATCAACGTCGCCTTGGGCGGCGATGCGATATGAGCCGAGAAGGTAGCCATCCGCAGGGATCGCCCCGGATCGACCTGATCGCCGGCGAACTTGTCACCCAGACGTTCGACTACGACGGTGGCCGGCAGGTCACGGTGTACGTCCCGCCGAACCCGCCCGAGGCGATCGTATTCGCGGGCGACGGTCAGATGATCTCCCGGTGGGGCGGGTCTCTTGAAGCAGCGGACGTGCCCTCGACCATGATCGTCGGCGTGCACCGCGTGCCCGACGAGATGCTGCGGCTCCACGAGTATTCGCCGGGCTTCGATCCGGCTCGGTTCGCCGCACACGAGAGGTTCTTTGTCGAGGACGTCGGTCCGTGGGCGCGGTCGCGTTTCGGGGTGACCCTGTCCGCCGAGCGCACCGCGGTGTTTGGTGTCTCTGCGGGGGGAGAACTCGCGCTTGCCCTTGGGCTTCGCCATCCGGACCGCTACGGCGCGATCTTCTCAGCCTCGCCCGGCGCGGGGTTCCGGCCGCCTGACGTGATGCCGGCTCCCGTGCCGCGCACGTACCTGGTGGCCGGCACGCGGGAACCGTTCTTTCTCGACAACGCGGCCCGGTGGGCGGCCGCGCTCCGCGATGCCGGTGCGGACGTGGTGATGAACAAGAGAGACGCGGGTCACGACCACGCGATGTGGCGAGAAGAGTTTCCGTTGATGGTCGCGTGGGCGTTTGGCCGGTGAGTCTTCGGCGCAGGTGACGTACCCCGGCATTCTCTGGCGGACCCGGCGCAACGCGCCGCTGCGAACCAAATGGAAACGTCCCGCGAGCTACGAGTTCGGCGAGTAGGAAAACGTCGTCACCCAATCGCCTGTGTACCCATCAAGAATGACCGTGGTGAACCCGGGCCGCGGCGTCCAGCAGGCGCTGCCATCCGGGGGACAGATCGTGTACTCGGACTCGAACTCGACGGCCCAGACGGTCATGTCTTCCTGGCCCGGGTCGGGACCCAGACTGGCGTTGTGGTAGACGTCTGCGAACCGGCCGAATGACGCGGAGACGAACGTCGAGTCGGTGGTGACCACCTTTCGTGCGAGGACGATCGCCGCATCCTGGCTGATGGCCGTACCCGTCGGGGCCGCGGTCGGCGAAGAGAGTGGCGCCGATGCAGCAGCGTCAGTGGTCGCCGGTGCGTGGCTGAGCAGTTGGAATCCAATGACTGCCAGAGCCACGACCAGCAGGGTCCCACCGCCTCCGTACGCAAGTCGCGTTGTTGCGTTCTTCATCTCGCGCCTCGAGTTGGTCGGGAAGCCAGACGCACGACGTGGTTCTGGGGAGGGCTGTCAAAACCGCGGCTCTCCACCAAGGTAGCTCCGGCAGGCAGTCTCGACGGCGGCCCTTCGCTCCCGCTGCTCACGCTCAGATTCGCCTTCGACGGCGTGCCACGATCACGATAAGCACGGATGCCAGTAGGAGCACGGCGAGACCGGCGACCAGCGCCACCGGGACTCCTCCGTTGACCGCGGCGGTGCCGGCCCCCTCGGCCCCCGTGGCTGCAGGGCCTGCGGTCGGTGCGCCCGCGATTGCCGCGGGTGCCCCCGTGGCCGCCGTGGCTGTTCCCGCGCCGAGCTTCGCCCAGGCGGCCGATTCCGCGCTGACGTCAAAGGAGGTCACGGGCGAGAGGCCCGTCGCGTCGGCCTGGGCCGTCTGGCCCGCACTCACCGCGACGGTCTGGCCGGTGGCTTTGGCGGTGAACGCGACGGTCCCTTCCATGACCTTCAAGGTGGAGGTCGATCCGGTCTCGCCCACCACGAACGTCGTGCCTTTGATCCCCGCGACGGCCTGGCTCATGTCGACCTCCATCGTGCCGTTGTGAGCCATCTTCTTGACGTTGACCCAGATGTTGCCGAGGATCAGCCCGATCTTCGAGTCGTGGCTCGGTGGCACACTGATGACGATCTCCGATTCCGGCTTCAGCAGGAACGTCGTCAGGTCGGCGAACCCAATGATTGCGGTACTGTCCTCTGCCGTTTTCACGTAATCGTCGACGCACAGGACGGTGTTCATCTTCGCAAGATCCCAGTTCTTCTCGACTGGGCCCTCGTGCGCGACCTCCACCTGGCCGGACAGCGAACTGAACTGGGCGTACCCCTCGACGCATGGCTCTTCGGTGGGGCCCGGCGTCGGGGTCGGCTTCAGGGTGGGAGCGGGGGTCGGGGTCGTCTCGACCGTGAAGAGCCCATCAGCCACGACGTGATCACACTGCGACGCGCTCGTTTCGCAGATGAGCGATCTGAACTGGAAGGTGACGTCCCGGTACCCTTCCGTGGGGATCGCCATGTTGAGACCAAAGGGCCAATTGATCGTCTTGGTCTCGTGCGAGTCGCTACGCGGCGGCCCCGCAGTCACCGGCGAGCCTCCGACCATCAGCATCACGGTCGCGCCGAAGGTGGACGCGTCTCCGGTGAACGTGACTGTTCCCGACAGGGTGACGGTCGTGCCAGTCACCGTGCCCAGTCGACTCCTGGATGTGTCTCCGCTACCGGCGGTGACGCCGGTCATCGTGTACTGGAACGTGTATGCGCCATCGTTGATCGTGCCGGAAACGCCGCCGTCCGCCGCGGCGGGGCTCGAAGCGGCCAAACCGGCCCCGAGGCTGGTCGCCGCGAGCGCAACGATCACCAGCAGAACACGGGCGACGCGCACTGTCCCAGACCGAGCGCCCCGGAATCCGCGCAGGCGACTCACGTCCGACCTCCTCCGCGGCGATCGTCATGGGCCGTGCCTGACAACGTCTGTTATCAACGGGCACGCCGAATGCCCCGGTCGCCCGTACGAACGGACGAATGCCAGCATCAGCTGTCACGCGAACCTAGGGCCGAATGGCCCTCGTATGGGGGGGCCGAAGTGCGGCGGCGAGCGGTGAGGCTGCTCGTGCGCCGAGGCACCAGCAAGTCATCGAGCGATATTCGTCGGGGATCGATATTGCTTGGAGGTTCTTGACCGAATAGGATGCGCCGCCGGACATCCGCGGCTCGCCCTGTTCTCACCGGCCAAAGCGGCCACGTCACCGTCCAATCGGTCACATCGGAGGCCCCGTGCAGAACATCGGTTTGGTCCCCGTGGTCCACGTGGAACCTGTCCTCCACCGGCGACGGCGGTCCGGCTTCATCATCGGGCTTGCGGCCCTCGCGCTCGCCGCCTTGATGGCGACGCCGGTGCAAGCGCAAACCTGGGGTCCTATCGTCCAGGTCTCGTCCAGCGATAACGTCGGTGAGGGGCCCTGGAACATCGTCACGGCCAGTGGCGGGGTCGTCCACGCGGGCTACGGCACCGACACCCCGAGCGGCTTCTTCTATCGTCGCTCCGTGGATGGCGGCGCCACCTGGGATCCGCAGCAGCAACTTGTCCCCGATGCCACGGCCGACGTCACCTGGTCGGACGGCATGGTGTCATCGGGCCAGCTGGTGGTCGCGCTCTTCTCGCGAGTCGAGAACGGCACCACCCAGCGGCTCTACTACCGCCGCAGCGTGGACGCGGGCGTCACGTGGCTCGCTGAACAGACCGTCGCCACGTACCCAAGCGTCAATCAATCGATGGGTCTGGCATCCGTGGCGGTCAGCGGCTCCCTGGTCGTCGTCACGTGGACGGACCGGCACTCGAGTACCTCCGGGTTCGTCCGCGAGCGACGCAGCACGGATAGCGGAGCCACCCTCAAGCCGGTCATCAAGATCGGCTCGTACTCGGGTTGGGACGCCCTGCCGAAGGCGGCGGCTTCCGGCAAGCATGTGTACGTCACCTGGGTCGCCAATTCCGGGAACGGCGAGGTGCTGTGGACGGGTCTCAAACTCCGCCGCTCCACCGACTCGGGCGCCTCGTTCAAGCCCATCCAGACCATGGAGCACGGTTCCCTCCCCATCAGCAAGATCTCGACGGCTGCGTCCGGGAACATCTTCCTTGCCACGTACGACGTGCTCACCAAGGTGGTCAGGCTGACGCGCTCCGCGAATGGCGGCGCCACCCTCACGTCAAGCAGCCTCGCCACGGGCCACACGTCGACCAGCTATCGCACAGCCGGCGGTGTCGCTATCGACGGGCTGCAGGCACGCGCGGTTTGGGAGGACTACGGCGGTGCCTACATCCGGACCAGCGCCGACGGTGGCAAGACATGGGCCGCGCAGCAGACGGTATACGACCCCACTACGGTCTTCACCAGCTCGCCTGACGTAGCGATCGACGGCAGCCACACGGTCGTGATCGCCTGGCTCTCAACGGACAACGGGGGCGAGCTCGTCTCACGGGGCACGTGACTCCTGTCGCGAGCACCTCAGGAGCGCTTGATGAGCCTCATCAGGTGGCCGTCGTAATCGTGTGATCGCGCGCCCGCGCCTGCACGCGCCCCCGAAGTAGGCTGCCGTGATGGTCACCCCGTCGCTTTGGCGACACGCGGACTTCATGAAGCTGTGGGCCGGACAGACCGTTTCGGAGCTTGGCTCCGTTGTGACGCGTACGGCCGTGCCGCTGGTTGCCTTGCTGGTGCTGGGGGCAGGTCCCCTCGAAATGGCGCTCCTGGTGGTCTCCGCCAGCCTCGCCGTCCTGGTGGTCGGCCTCTTCGCCGGCGCGTGGGTCGATCGGGTTCGCCGCCGGCCAATCCTGATCTGGGCCGACGCAATCCGCGCCGCGGTGCTCTTCTCGATTCCGGTGGCCTACGTGGCGGGCGTACTGCGGATGGAACAGCTCTATGCGGTCGTCTTTGCCGAGGGCTGCCTCGGAGCGTTCTTTGATGCCGCCTATCCGGCCTACGTTCCGTCGCTCATCGGGGTCGACCGCGTGGTCGATGGCAACAGCAAGCTCGCCACCAGCTCATCGCTCGCCGAGATCGGGGGCCCGGGTCTCGGCGGCGGACTGGTGCAGCTGATCGGGGCGCCGTTTGCCATGCTCGTCGACGCGATCTCCTTCGTGGTGTCGGCCGTGTCCCTGGCGTTGATCCGCAGCCCGGAACCGCCACCCCCGCCCCGCATCGCTTCCACCGCCATCCGCGCGGAAATCGCGGAGGGTCTGGCCGCCGTCCGTCACCATCGGCTGCTCCTTCCGCTCGCGCTGCGGTCCATCGTCGCCCATGTCGCAGGCTCGTTCTACGGCGTCCTGTACACGATCTACCTGGTCCAGGACCTGCAGCTGAGCCCGTTCCTGCTCGGCGTGGTCGTCTCCGCCGGCGGCGTTGGCTCGCTGGTCGGTTCATTTTTCGCGTCACGGGCCATCGCGCGACTCGGCATCGGCCGAGCACTCATCTGGGCGGCGATCGGAGCCTCGGTGATCGGCGTGCTGACCCCGCTCGCCGGGGGACCATTGGTACTCGCCGTGGCCATGGTGCTGTTGCCGCAGTTGATCGGCGACGGCCTCCAGACGATCGAGAGTGTCGCCGAGCTGTCGCTCATCCAGGGCGTGATGCCCGGCCGCATGCTCGGTCGGGTCAATGCCACGCTGGAGGTCTTCTCCCACGGAATCGCCTACCCCCTGGGTGCCCTGCTTGCCGCCGGTGTGGCCGCCTGGATCGGCGTCCGCGGCGGGATCGCCATCGGCTGGGCGGGTATGGCTGCCTCGCTCCTGTTCCTGGTGCTCTCCCCACTGCCGAGCGTGCGTGAACCCTCGGATGCGGCCGCGATCGAGGGATGACCCGGCAAACCCTCAGGAGAACCGCTCGAAGCGGACTATGTCCCCGAGAGGTCGCCGGGCCGTGCCCGGGGCGGATTTTGGCCGGGCACCCTCATCGGTGGGGTAGCCGAGCGAAACGAGGGTCCGGACGCGCCGGCCCTCTGGGACGCCGAGGAGCGCGGCGACCGCGGCCGCCCCGGCCGGCAGAATCCAGCCGATGGCCGAGGCCAGGCCCAGGGCGGTGGCCGCGACCAGGATCCGTTCCGCGACCCGCCCTTCGTCGAAGGTCTCGATCTCGGGCATGCCGCCATCCATGACGATGACGATCACGGCGGCCGCCCCGACGACGTGACGCACGTTCGGCGACGCCGCCGCGATCGCGCCGAGCGTTGCCGGTTCACGCACGACGACGAACGTCCAGGGCTGGCGGTTGGCGCCGCTCCCGGTCCACCGCGCGACTTCCAGGATCTCCGTCAGGAACTCGTCCGGAACGGGATCGGGGCGGAAGGAGCGCACGGAGCGCACCCGCCGCATCGCTCGCAGGAGCGGCCGGGCCGGCTGGGGGTCGATCGTGGACGACATCCGGGTCAGCCGCCCCAGGAGCCGGAGTGCCCGACGCGGTCGATCTCGATCGTGAAGAGCTCCCGTGGGCTGCGCCGCTGATACGGCTGCCCGAGGTATTTGAGCGACATGCGGTCGATCCAGGCGAGATCCACGTCGGGCCGGATGTCGACGACCCGGCCGCTGACGGAGAGCCAGTGCCACGGAGTCTTGGTGCTGACGATCGACACCGATACCTGCGGACGCCGGCGAACGGCCTGCCCCTTCCGCGAGCCAACGGGCGAACCGACCGTGAGATTCGTGCCGTCGAAATCCACCCACATGGGGAAGGTCACGATCTGACCCGCGTCATTGAGATAGGAGACGTGTGCCAGCGCCGGCTCGTCGAACAGATCGCGCATGGCTTCGGGAATGGACGCAGTCATCGAATCTTTCGTGGTTCCAAACTGGTTGCCGCTGCAAATCCTACCGCTCGCGACGGCACGTCACCAACGTCGGTGCCGCCGTGAATGCGTCGAAGGGCTGCTGGTCTTCGACGACTTCAGTGACGGAGAACCCGGGCCAGCCCGGCCCCAGTAGCAAGGTACGAATGATCCAGAGACGCGTTGGTCCGTGACGGTCACCATCAACGCGATCCGACCGCGCCGCTGCGGACTTTCCATGCCATTGGCCCCAGGAGTTGACCGATGCCCTTACATCGACTCCTGCGCGCCGCACGCTCCGGCGATGACTCGATCGCGTCGATCGATCGCATCCTGGACGTCGCTCGCGAATTCGTGGGCATGGACGTTGCCTTCCTCTCGCGGTGGCACGACGACCTCCAGGAATACGAGCACTTCAGCGGCCCCATGTCGTCATTCGGGGTGCGCGCCGGAGATGCCCTGCCACTGAGCGGCTCGTTCTGCATCCGCGTCATGGACGGACGGATCAAGCGCTACGTCCCCGACACCTCGCTGGAGCCGGAGGTTCGCGATCTGGAGGTGACGGCGGCCGCGGGCATCGGCTCGTACGTTGGCGTCCCGGTGCGCTTCGCGGACGGCGAATTCTTCGGCATGTTGTGCTGCGCGAGCCACGCGGCCACCGACGCGCTGGGGCCGCGGGACGTTCGCTTCCTGGAGATGATCGCCCAGATCATTGCCGAGCGATTGGACGGCGATCGGGCCGAACGGCAGCGGCGCGACGCGATCGAGTTGCGGATCCGGGCAACGATCGCCGCCGCAGACTTCGCCATCCACCTGCAGCCGATCGTGAGACTGGTGGACCGCAAGGTCGTTGGCTACGAGGCATTGGCACGATTCGGAGGTCCGCTGGCCCGGACACCGGACGTGTGGTTCGCGGAAGCGCGCTCGGTCGGCCTGGACGGCGAGCTGGACCTGGCGGTCGCCCGTAGGGCCCTACGCATGGTCCATGTGATCGCGCCCGACACGTACCTGTCGATCAATGTCGAACCTCCGACCCTTTCGGATCCGCGGTTCCTGAAGCTCGCCGCACCGCATGCAAGGCGGGTCGTGGTCGAAGTCACGGAACACGCCGAAGTGGATGACTACGCCTCACTCGCAGTCGCCGCCACATCGATCCGCATGGCGGGAATGCGACTCGCGGTCGACGACGCCGGGGCCGGATTCGCCAGCTTCCGCCACATCGTCCAGCTCGCTCCGGACATCATCAAGGCGGACCTCTCGTTGACCCGGGGTATTGACGCTGACCCGGCCCGGCGCGCGGTCGTGCGAGCGCTGGTGGGCTTCGCCGCCGAGACCGGCGCGACGCTCATCAGCGAGGGCGTCGAGACTGCGGCGGAGTGCGCCACGCTCTCGCTGCTCGGTGTTGGATACGGTCAGGGTTACTGGCTGGGCCGGCCCGCCCCCGTTGACGACGCGAAAATCCTGGCAGCGGCGGCGCTGTCGAAACATCGGAGCACCGGCGCCGCCCGGCGCAATCCGTCACGACCCCCCGCGCTCGTACCGCCGCGAGCCATTCACCTGGTGGCGGCAGACAAGCTGCACTGACCCGGACTCGGGTCCGACGTCCGCTCCCCGCGGTGAGCCTGTTGGGCCGATCGGCGCCCCTCTCGTGGTGACCAAAGCCTCTGGTGAGCGGCGAAGACACGCACCAACCTCCGATCTCGAATGGCGGGCGCGGGCGTCTGGCCCACGCGCTGGCTGACTCAGGAGGGATCGATGACGACGAACGGGACGGCCGCACTGCCCACGAAGTCCGCAGGTCGGGCGAACGACCAGGCTGCGACCGGCGCGGGCCACCTGACCAGCGCGGCCGTGTGGAAGGCGATCACCAGGGCCTCTTTCGCCGTCATCGGCTATGCCAACCCGGCCGGCGAGCCGCGGTCGAGTGGCGTCGTGTACGCCATCGTCGATCGGCGGCTGTACATCGCAGTTGAGGCGAAGGGCTGGAAGGCCCGGCACATCGCCACCGGTCAGCTGGTCACCGTGACCGTCCCGGTGCGACGCGGCGGCATCCTGGCAATGCTCATGCCGATCCCCCCGGCGACCGTCACCTTCGAGGCCAGGGCCACGGTTCATCCGGCAGGTTCCCTGGACGTCAGCTCCGTGTCCAAGGAGCTCACCAAGCTGGTCCCAGACGATCGGAAGTCCGGCAGCTGCATCATCGAACTGGCGCCGGAAGGGCGGTTCCTGACCTACGGCATCGGCGTGTCGCTGATGGCCATGCGCAACCCGGCCGTGGCGCGCGCCCGGGTGCCCATCGCGTAGCCAGAGACGCAGTGGCGGCCACGTATCGGTACCGCCGTTGAAGTAGGCCCAGGCTCGAGCGGCGATCGCTCAACCGATGACTCTCTTCGCGGGCTCGGTCGTCGTTCGCTCATCGCTTGAGCGATGGGCCACGTCTCCGGCCGCCGGGCCGCACAACAGGGGACAGGACACCCGCCGCGGTGCCTCCGACCTCATGCGTCTGCGCCGGTCCGTCGCTGTCCGGCGTATCGCGCGGCCCCGCCTCGGACCTCATATGCTGCCGGTCAAACGCCACAGACGCCAAGGGTCGCTGCACTACCCGATCTCGACCAGGAGGCACTCCCGCGATGCTCACCGCCACCAAGGACCTGATGCTCCCGGCGACCGTGACCGGCTCGTGGCCGCGGCCGCGATGGTACGACGGCGGGCTGTGGGGCCGGCCGCTGGACACGGCGCTGCTGGACGTACGGTTTCGCGAGCAGTTCCTGGACGCGCACGCCACCGTGATCGCCGACCAGGAGCGCGCGGGCCTGGACATCCTCACCAACGGCGACTACCACCTGGACGAGGACTTCGCCGGCCGCTCGTGGCACCACTACCCGCTGCAGCGCTGGAAGGG
>CAZENL010000065.1:0-17318 GCA_964513505.1 uncultured Anaerolineaceae bacterium | reverse complement strand
GTGAACGCGCCCTGGTACAAGGACGCGATCATCTACGAGCTGCACGTGCGCTCGTTCTTCGACGCCAATGGCGACGGCTCCGGAGACTTCAAGGGCCTGACCTCCAAGCTGGACTATCTCCAGGATCTCGGCGTCACGTGCCTCTGGCTTCTTCCCTTCTACCCCTCTCCGTTGGTGGACGACGGCTACGACATCGCCGACTACACCGGCGTGAACCCGGACTTCGGAACGCTCCAGGACGTGCGTCACCTGCTCCGCGAAGCGCATCGCCGCGGCCTGAAGGTGATCACCGAGCTGATCTGCAACCACACCTCGGACCAGCATCCGTGGTTCCAGCGGGCGCGCCGCGCCCCCAAAGGCAGCGCCGAGCGGAACTTCTATGTCTGGAGCGACACCACCGACCTGTACGCGGAGGCAAGGATCATCTTCCGCGACGTCGAGCCGTCCAACTGGACCTGGGACGAGGTCGCCGGCCAGTTCTTCTGGCATCGCTTCTACGCCCAGCAGCCGGACCTCAACTTCGACAGCCCGCAGGTGCGGCGCGAAATCACCAAGGCCATGGACTTCTGGTTCGCGCTGGGCGTGGACGGCCTGCGCCTGGACGCGGTGCCGTATCTCTTCGAACGCGACGGCACCAACTGCGAGAACCTCCCGGAGACGCACGCCTTTCTGCGCCAGCTTCGGGCCCACATCGACGCAAAGTGGCAGGACCGCCTGTTGCTCGCCGAGGCGAACCAGTGGCCCGAGGACTCGGTGGCCTACTTCGGGAACGGCGACGAGTGCCACATGTGCTTCCACTTCCCGCTCATGCCGCGGATGTTCATGGCGCTGCGCACGGAGGACCGCTTCCCGATCATCGACATCCTGGCCCAGACGCCGGTGATCCCCGAGACGGCCCAATGGGCGGTCTTCCTGCGCAACCACGACGAGCTGACCCTGGAGATGGTCACCGACGAGGAGCGCGACTACATGTGGCGGGTCTACGCGACCGATCCCGCCATGCGGCTGAACCTGGGCATTCGGCGCCGCCTGGCGCCGCTCATCGGCAACGACCGGCGGCGGATGGAACTGCTCTACGGCCTGCTGCTGTCCATGCCGGGCACCCCGGTCCTCTACTACGGCGATGAGATCGGCATGGGCGACAACCTGGCCCTCGGCGATCGCGACGGGGTGCGCACGCCCATGCAATGGACCGGCGGCCGCAACGCCGGCTTCTCGAGCGCGGACCCGTCCGCGCTGCGCCTTCCCGTCATCACGGACCCCGCCTACAGTTACCAGACGGTCAACGTAGAGGCCCAGCAGGCGGATTCGCATTCCATCCTGTGGTTCCAGAAGCGCCTCATCGCCCTGCGCAAGCAGTCCGTGGTCTTCGGCCGCGGCAGCATGGAGTTCCTCCACCCGGACAACCGGCGGATCCTGGCGTACGTCCGGGAGTTCGAAGGCGACGGTGTCCTGATTGTCGCGAATCTGTCGCGTTTTGTGCAGCACACGGACCTGGACCTGTCCGCCTATCCCGGACTGGTTCCGGTCGAGATGTTCAGTCGCAACGAGTTCCCGCCGATTGGGCCGTCCGGCTACCCGATGACGCTCGGGCCGCACGACTTCTACTGGTTCCAACTGACCGCACCGGCAGCGCTGTCACCCGTCTCCCTCTCCCCGGCCAAGCTGCCGGAACTGCCCGCCGCCCGCTCCATCGATCGGGTCCTGACGGGCCGGTCGCTCGCGGCACTGCTGGCCGCCCTGCCGACCTGGCTCCGCACCCGGCGCTGGTACGGTGCCAAGGCGCGGCGCACCCGCTCGATCTCCCTCCGCGACGTCATCGCGCTCCCGGAAGTTGATGGCCTGGAGGCGCGGCTGGCGCTCCTGCAGATCGAATACGTGGAGGGTGAGGCGGACCTCTACGCGTTGCCGTTGGCGCTCGCCGATCCCGTCCGAGCCGAGCGACTGCGGCTGGAGGCACCCGGCACGGAGATCGCCGTGCTGCCGGACGGTCGCGTGCTCTACGACGCCTTCGTGGATCAGCAGACGGGCCGGGCGCTGCTCTCGCTCCTCGATCGAGGACGTCCCGTCCATGGCAAGTCCGGGAGCCTCCGTGGCGTGCGCACGTCGGCCTACAAGGCCATCCGTGGCCGTGGCCGCGAGGAGCTGCCCGTCGCGCCGATCAAGTCCGAGCAGAGCAATACCTCCGTGATCTTCGGCGACCGGCTCATCCTGAAGCTCTACCGGCGCGTGGAACCCGGGATCAATCCCGACTTCGAGATCGGACGGCTGCTCACCGAGCACGCCTTCGCCCACTCGCCGGCCGTCGCCGGGGCCCTGGAATACCGGCCGACAGCGGGTGAGCCGATCACCATGGGCATCCTGCAGGCGTTCGTGCCCAACGAGAGCGACGCGTGGAACTACACCCTGGACTCGGTCGACCAGGCCTACGATCGCGCGTTGGAGTCGGCGGATATCCGGATGCCGGTGGCGCCGTCAGTGGCGCGCCTGCTGGAGGTGGCCCGGGCCGGCGTGACCGACGACGTGATCAGCTGGGTTGGGCCGTACCTGGAATCCGCGCGTCTGCTTGGCGTGCGCACCGCGGAGATGCACCTCGCCCTGGCCGGCGCCTCGGACGATCCCGCGTTCCGGCCGGAGCCGATCACCAGCTTCTTCCAGCGCTCGATGTACCAGGGCACTCGCACGCAGTTGCGCGAGACCATGGCCCTGCTGTCGCGGCGGCGCGACCTGGTGCCCGTGGAAGATGCCGCGTCCGTGGACGCGGTGCTCGGCCTCGAGAGCACGCTGCTGGCACGGGCGCGCGACATCATCAACGGCCCCATCGACGGCTTGCGCATCCGGATCCACGGGGACTATCACGCCGGACAGGTCCTCTGGACCGGCAGTGACTTCGTGATCATCGATTTCGAGGGCGAGCCGGGCCGCCCCTTGAGCGAACGCCGCCTCAAGCGCTCCCCGCTGCGCGACGTGGCCGGGATGCTGCGCTCGTTCCATTACGCGGCCCACGGAACGCTGCTGACCGACGGCCTCGCCAGCGCAACGCGTCCCGAGGACGTGCCGCGCCTCCAGCCGTGGGCGCGCCGCTGGTATGAGTCTGTGTCCGGCACGTTCCTGCGCGCGTACCTGGCAGGCGTCCAGGGTTCGTCGCTGCTGCCGACCGATGAGACCCAGCTGATCGCGCTGCTCGAGCTGCTGCTCCTCCAGAAGGCTCTGTACGAGGTGGTCTACGAGCTGAACAACCGTCCCACCTGGACCAGCATTCCCCTGCGCGGAATCCTGGAGCTCGCAGCGGCGAAGACCCCAACGGAGCCCCCAGAGCCCGCGTGACGGGACCTTCCCGTGTGACAGCACCAGCGGGCGCCCAACCCGCGGAACGACTCGGAGAGATTGTCGCCGACTTGGTCGTTTGCCGGAAATGCCCACGCCTGGTCGCGTGGCGGGAGCTGGTTGCAGGGCAGAAGGTCGCTCGCTTTGCCACGGAGCCGTATTGGGGCCGGCCGGTGCCCGGCTTCGGTGACCCTCAGGCGCGCGTGCTGCTCGTCGGGCTTGCGCCCGCTGCGCATGGCGGCAACCGGACCGGGCGCGTCTTCACCGGGGACAACTCGGGGAACTTCCTGTTTCCCGCGCTGTTCCGGACGGGTTTCGCGAACCAGCCGACATCCGTCGGCGTCACGGACGGCCTCCGGCTGCGCGATCTCTACGTGACCGCGGTCAACCGCTGCGCGCCCCCTGCCAACCGGCCGACGCCCGAGGAGCGGGACGCCTGCCTGCCCTACCTGGTGAGCGAGATGGTTGCCCTCGGACGCGTCCGCACCATCGTGTGCCTGGGGGCCTTTGCGTGGGACGGAGTCCTGCGTGCCCTCTCCGTGCTCGGCCATCGTGCGGCGCCAGGGCCGCGGCCGCGTTTCGGGCACGGTGCCGAAGCACGGGTTGGACAGTACGTGCTGCTCGGCAGCTTCCACGTGAGCCAGCAGAACACGTTCACCGGCCGCCTCACCCCGGGGATGCTGGACACCGTCCTCAGCCACGCCCGGGGATTGGCGGCGATCTCCGCCGATTGATCAGCGCGCGGCAGTCGGATCGACCACGCGCCCAAGGAAGAGCACGGCGCCTGTGGGAACGTCCCTCAGCGCGAAGAGGAACGGTCGGTTGATGGTCAGCTCGGTCACGTCGGCCGGCAGGGCGGTGGCACCCGCAACGACGGCAGTCGCCGCCGCGGCCTCCGTGCCCATCTCGTCAACGGTGATGTTGGCCTGGTGCACGACGGCCGAGATGTACAGCTGCTCCGTCGTGGTCATGCCGGAGAAATCGGCTGCGTTGGGGTCGAAGGCGAGCGGCATGCCCATCGCCGCGAGCTGATCGCCGAGGCCGGTGGCTGTCTGGATGTCGAACTTGGGCATGCTCAGATCGACCTCCTTCGACGCCAGAGCGCCGACGACCTTGGTGAAGGCTGCTGCGTCGAACGTCGCCTCGAACGTGACCAGATCATCCGGCACGATCAACGTCATGGCCAGCGAACCGCCGAGGTACGGCACCTCGACCGCCTGCCAGCCAGCTCCTTTGGCATACAGGAGCGGCGTGGTCTCGAGCTTCATGAGCTGGGCCTGGACCACCGTTCCGTCCGCCGTGGTGAAGGGCCCTGATTTCGTTGCATCGAGCATGAAGGGTGTGAGCCACGGCGCCTTCAGGTAGATGGCGTTCACCAGCACCAGGCGCGTCATCTCATCGAGCGTGCCCTTTTGCAGCAGTTGGGGAATGCGCTGCTCCGTCTGGTCACTCACCCAACGGTTGATGAGGCCGCGGGCCCCCTCCGCATCGGTCTTGTAGTCCACCAGCCGGATGCCGGCGCCGAACCGCGATGCGAGCACATCCAGGTAGTCCGGCTGGAACGTCAGGTCGCGTTGCCCAAACGCCGTGTTCGCGACATGCAGGGCGACAGGCTGGTCCGTGCCGTCGAACGACGTGAAGGTTCCGTTCCGCGAATCGAGCGCCGCTTGGAGGGCGTTGATGGCCGGTCCGAGCGCGTCCGCTCCGACGCCGTGCATGACGCTGTCCATCTGCATGGCCGTCGTACCTCGGGCACCGGGTCTGGCCATCGCGAGCGCCAGTTCGATACTGGCCGGCGAGAACACCAGGTTCCCTTTGAGGGAAGCCAGACGCCGATACAAGTCGATTCCGAATGCGTTGACCGCATTCGCCGCGTCGGGTGCAAGGGCGGCGGCAGCAGCAGCGCGCGGAATGTCGGCACGCGCGAGAACGATGCCGGCTGGATCCGCCGAGCTCGCCCCCGCCGTTGGACTGGCCACCGCGGGCGGACTCGCCGGTCCGGCCGTTGGACCGGCCACTGGGGGCGGACTCGCCGCCCCGTTGCAGGCAGAGACCATCAGGAGCACGGCAAGCAGGGAGGGGAGTCTGAAGTGCTGCATGGGCGCGGAGACGCGTATTACCCGTCTCAGGTTTCGCGGATTGCGATCCGACCCGGCGATCAATGCCCCCAAAAGGGTCCGTCCAGGCCGACCGACTGGAAGTACGCGGCGGCCGTCTGGGGATCGCGCCGGGTGTAACCGTGCTGCATGCGCCCGTCGTACCAGTGCCGCGCGAGCCGCCACAGCGTGGCCAGGTCCATCACGTAGCCCCGCACGTGTCCCGTGGACACGAGCCACTGGTCGACACATTCGTCCGAGCAGAAGATGCGCTGGTTGCCGCAGGTGTGGACCACGTCGTCCCACATGTGCTTGGCGGGAACCAGGAAGTGCGCCACCTGCTCGCCGGCCGGCGGCTCCCCGAGGCCAACCGTCCAGGCGTGAGCCGTCCCGCACGCCGGGCACGTCGTGGCTACCAGGACCTCTGGATCGTGCGGCACCACGCTCGGCAGTGCGAACGCGTCCCACGCGCAGCCGCCCCACCAGAGCGTGTCGCGGCCCATGACCGAGAAGCCAAGCGGAATCGTGGCGAACGGATGGGCCATCAGCACGTGGTCGCCGGCGTCCAGGACCAAGTGCCGATCGCGCGCCAGCGCACGCATCCCGTCCGGGATCTGCTCGACCGGCACGCCCAGAGACGCGGCCAGCTCAGCCTGGTCGGGTGCCGCGCCCGTGGTCGCGAGGCCTTGGTAGATGGCCAGACGCAGGCTTTCGAGGTCCATTCGGTCAGTCTAGCCAACCAGGGCGGGGCGCCTGCCCAGTCGCGCCGCTACGATCTACGTGCGAGTCCCAGCAGCCCGGCTGGAAAACGATTCCTCGAGGAGCCCGGCGCCAATGCCGGCCGTTGGCGCCCCGGCAGCGTCATGCGCCGGATAGGGGTGGTGTGATGGCTTCGCTCGAACCGGCAGCCGCTGAACGTGCCGCGACCGCGCTCCACCGAGTTGGACAAGTCCGTCAGCTGGCACGCCTCCAGGGCGCGGAAGGCGTCCTCCTCCGGGCGCGCCACAACATCGCCTGGCTGACGCTCGGCGCACAGCTGCACATCCTGCTGGCCACCGAGGCCAGTGTGTCGGCCGTGCTGGTCACGCCGTCCGAGGTGGTGGTCCTGGCCCCCGTCAACGAAGCCGCAAGGGTGTCTGACGAAGAGCTCACGGGCCTGCCGTTCGAGATCGTGAAGCTGCCGTGGGAGGACCCGACGGCCATGGATCGGGAAGCCCGGCGGCGCTGCCAGGGCGCTCTCCTTGGGGACGCGGACGTGGAGGCGGCGCTGCTCCCGATCCGCTCTGTGCTTGGGGCGTTGGAGCACGCGCGCCTCGCCTGGCTGGGGGAGCGTGCGGGGCTCGCCATGGCGGATGCCCTGGCTGGCATGGACGGCAGCAGCACGGAGTTCGCGGTTGGTGCGGCCATGGAGGCGCAGCTCGGCCGCGACGCGATTCGCGTGCCGGTGTTCCTTGCGGCCGCAGACGAACGGATCGCTGCCTACCGCCACCCGCTGCCCACGCTCCATCCGATCCGGCAGCGCCTGATGCTGATCGTGGTGGCCGAGCGCTGGGGCCTGAACGTGGCCGGCACGCGTTTCCGCGAGCTCGTGCCGCTGGACACCGAGTTGCAGCGACGCATGGAGCAGAGCGCGGCGGTGCTCCGCGCGATGGAGGACGCCTCCCGACCCGGCGCCACGCTGGGCGACGTGTTCGCCGTCGCGCAACGGGCCTATGCCGAAGCGGGCCACCCGGACGAGTGGCGGCTCCACCATCAGGGCGGCAGCATCGGCTACCGAACGCGCGAGGTGGTTGCCACACCCACCGATGCGACGCCGATCGTGGCGGGCATGGCGTTCGCATGGAACCCGTCCATCACCGGGGCCAAGGCGGAGTCGACGATCCTGCTGGCACCCGCGGATGGAGCGATGACCAGGGTGCTCGGCTGAGCAGGACTGACGCGAACGCCGATTCGCAGACGCGGTTCAGTTGGGTGAAGGGCTCGGTCCGGCCGTTGGTTCCACCGTCGGCGCAATCGACGGCACAGGCGTTGGCACGGGCTCCGCGGATGGCGTTGCCGTCGGCGGCGCCGTAACGCCGGCCGTGGCGGAAGGCTCCGGACTCTGCTCGGGACTCTGCTCCGGACTCGACGAGGGAGTGGGGGAGGCGTCGGCTGTGCCTGTGGGCGTTGGCGCCAGCGTCGGATCCTGGGTGGCCGACATGGTCGGCGACGGGGTCTGGCCTCCGTCCGGAGGGGTGGCTGTAGGCGGTGGCTGCGTCGGTCGCGGAGAAGGAGTTGGACCTGGCGTGGGCGTCGTTTGACCTCCGCCTGCCGCGGACGTGACGTCCGTGGGACGCCGGCTCGGTCGCGCTCGCCCCACGGAATCGCCCGAGCGGTGGCTGCCGCCGGTCTTGGACTTGGGGGCCGGCGTGCCGTTCGCTGACGTGGCTGACGCGGGCGGCACGGATGGGGTGACCGCTCCCGTGGCCACTGGGAACACCTCGTGTGGCCTCTGCGGACCAAGATCGGACTGGGTCACCTCTCGCACGAGAGAGACCACGACAGCACCTGCTCCACCAAGGGCAATCCCGAAGGCCAGCGCGCCAAGGATCAGGAGGGCCAGCGCCTGAAGTCGCACGGCCGCGGCGACCTGCTCGCGACCGAAGGCCGTGCTCGCCAGGCTGCGAACCGAACGCCACACGCGCCGCCATGGCGTGAGCGGCGGCTCCTGCGCCAGGCGATCGTGGATCCGGCGAACGAACGCGTCGGACGCGACGATCCGGGTGTCGAGGGCATACGACTCCAGCAGTCCTTCGACGTCAGGCATGTCGAAGCCGCCCTGGGCGATGTCTGCGCGGCTCGTCATCGCCAGACCCTCTCGAGGCGCATTCGGAGCCGCCCCAGACCGCGGTGCAGCTGGCTGCGGACCGTCCCTTCTGGTCGCCGCACGAGTTCAGCGATGGCTGAGGGCGAGAGATCGGCGAAGTAGCGAAGAGAGACGACTTCACGATAGGGGTCGGGCAGGCTCGCGACGGCCTCGCGAACGGCGGCGCCACGTTCCGCCGCGATCGCCTCGCTTGCGGGGTCGGCTGCATCGCTCGCGGGCCCCGACACGCCGTCGTCCAGCGGTCCGATCCTTCGGTGCCGCTGAGCGAGCTGCCCGGCTCGCCGCCAGCACTCGCGCGTGGCAATGCGCGCAATCCAGGCGTCGGCGGTCCCGTCCCCGCGGTACGTCCCGCGAGCCCGGTACGCCAGCAGGAAGGTCTCCTGGGCTGCGTCCTCCGCCTCGTCCAGCCTTCCCAGGATGCGATAGCAGATGCGCAATACCGGTGTGGCGTGCCGGTCGACGAACGCGCGGAACTCGGCCTCGCTGAGCGAGGCCGAGTCTCGAGCCTGCGCGGACTCAGCCACGATGGCGATCTGCGCACTCCCCCCAGCGTCGGCTGGGCTGGGCAATCCCAATCGACGGGCCGCCCAGCCGGCCTCCTTGGGCCATGCTTCAGTTCTCGGGGTCGCGCGCCCAGACGAACTCACAGTCGTTTGCCACCTGGTCATTCGGATCGACGATCGCCATGTCCCAGCGGCCATCGCCACAGCTGATCACGTCGGCGGAGCCATCCCCCGCCGCCAGGATGAGGTCATTGCCAGGGCCGCCGAAGATGTGGTCGACTCCTGGGCCTCCGCGCAGAGTATCCGGCCCCGCGCCACCGCGGATCCAGTCATCGCCGAGCCCGCCAAAGATCCGGTCGGCGCCTGGACCGCCGTACATCCGGTCATCTCCGGCAAGCCCGAACATGATGTCGGAGCGCGGACTTCCGACGAGGATGTCGGCGTTGGGCGTACCGATCACGACGCCCGGTGGGAACGGCGGTGTTGCGGCCGACGACGGCGCAGCGGCCGATACGCTGCCGGGCACGAGGAGCGCCACCGCCGCGATGACGGATCCCAGGCCCAGCTTCAGGGTGCGGGCGGTTGACATCACCAGCTCCCTCCTTTCGTGTTTGGACGCCTCTCTCTCCGACCATCACGCCGGAGAGCGCGTCTCACACATATCTGAGGCAGGCAGCGGCTCGCCCGTTGCGTCAGATCGCGGGAGATCTCTGGAATGCCTACGCTCGCCCGCCGACGCGAGGCCATGCTCGGTCCGGCGAAGTGGCGCGCTCGGCGGGACTCGAACCCACGACCTTCTGCTCCGGAGGCAGACGCTCTATCCGCTGAGCTACGAGCGCGTGATGCGCTCCGAAGCTTACCCGCGAACGGCGGCCTTCGGGAAGAAGCGCGGCAGGTGCTGGCGGTTGGCGTACAGCAGTGCGTCGAGCAATGCCTCCGCCACGGGCCATTGCGCGACCAGCGGGTTGGCCAGCAGGGCCCGCAACGCCGTGCGCCGGTCCCCGGTCATGGCCGCCTGGATGGCCAGCGCGTCATACGCGCGCACGCTTTCGACCAGGCCGTGCATCTCCGGCGCGAGGGGCTTTTGGCGCAACGGCTCCGCGCCGTCCTTGGTGATTCGCGCCGGCACCTCCACCACCGCGTCGTCCGGCAGGTCCGGCAGCGCGCCGCGGTTGTACGTGTCCACCACCTGGATGTCGCCGGCACCGTCGTTCAGGGAAGCGATCAGCTGGGCCGCAGCCTCGCTGTAGAACGCGCCGCCGCGGTGCTCCAGCAGCTCCGGCTTGGTGTCCAGGTTCGGATCCTTGTAGAGCTCCAGGAGATCGTGCTCGATGTCCATGACCTCCTGCGCCCGGGTGTGGCCCTCCATCTGCTCGCGCAGCACCACGTCCGTCAGGTAGTAGTAGCGCAGGTAATACGACGGGAGCGCGCGCACGGTGCGCACCAGGTCGCCCGGCACGCCGACCATCTCGCCAAGCATGTCGGCGTCACTCTCGAGCATCTCGGGCAGCCGATCCACGCCGTCCACCATCACGGCCCGCTCCCAGCTGAGGTGGTTGAGGCCGACGTGTTCCAAGGCCACCTGCTCAGCCTTGACGCCGAACTGCGCGGCGAACCGCCGCTGGAGGCCGATGGCCACGTTGCACAGGCCGATCGCCCGATGGCCGTTGTCCAGCAGCGCCTGCGTCACCATTCCAACGGGGTTGGTGAAGTCCACGATCCAGGCGCCGGGTGCCGACCGCCGGCCGACCTCCTCCGCCAGGTCCAGCATCACCGGAACGGTGCGCAGGCCCTTGGCAAAGCCGCCGGGCCCGGTGGTCTCCTGGCCGATGGCGCTGAATTCGTGGGGAAGCGTCTCGTCCACGAGGCGTGCCTGTTGTCCGCCGACGCGAAGTTGCACCAATACGAAGTCGGCGCCGTCCAGCGCCTCGTCGCGGTTCCCGGTGATGACCAGCTTGCCGGTCCAGCCGCCGCGTCGCAGCATCCTGCCGGCCAATCCGCCGACGATCTCGCGGCGCGTGGGGTCGATGTCGTAGAGCACCAGCTCGTCCGTGGCCAGGCGCGTCGATCGCCGGGCGATGCCGTCCACGAGCTCAGGCGTATAGGTGCTGCCGCCGCCGACAACTGCGATCTTCAGTCCCATCGAACCCTCCGCGCGCCAAGGTGTGGGCGGGTCGCCGGCGGATCACCACTTGACAGCCGTCACCTCGATTGCTTATAAGCGTAGCAGCAATAATGCCCGCCGCAAGATGCCCGGCGGACCGACGGAACACCGCTCGGAGGACGTGCGTGGCTCGCTTTCGGTTGGAACTCGGGCCGATCCCGTTCTACCACCAGGTCTACCTGGACCTCAAGTCCATGATCGACGGAGGGGAATGGGGAGCCGGTCACCGCGTGCCTCCGGAGCGCGACCTCGCCACCCAGTACGGCGTCAGCGTGATCACCGTGCGGCGCGCCCTGGACGAGCTGGCCCGTGAGCAGCGCCTGGAACGTACGCGCGGCCGTGGCACGTATGTCTTGCCGCAGCGCATCGATCGTGACCTCGACGAGCCGATGAGCTTCACGGAGGAAATGCAGACCCGCGGCCTGGACCCGGAGACGCGCCTGATCGCGGCGCGACCCGAGTCGGCCGGGGAGTACGTTGCGGCGGCGCTCCAGCTGGAGCCCGGCTCGCCCACATTGTTCCTGGAGCGACTCCGTCTCGCGGACGGCGCGCCGTTGCTGCTGGAGCAGGTGCACCTGCCGGCCGAGCGATTCCCCGGCTTGCTGGCTTCCGACCTGGAGGGCCAGTCGCTCTATCGGCTCCTCACCGAGCGGTACGACACGCACGTCGTCCGGGCACGCGAGAACTTCGAGCCGGTGCTGTTGAAGAGCAGGGAAGCCGATCTCCTCGGCGTGAGCGCCCGAACCCCGGCGCTGCTCGTGGAGGGCACTGCATACACGGACGCCGGCGTGCCCGTGGAGTTCGGCCGGACGTACGTGCGCGGCGACCGCACGCGCTACTACGTCGAACGCAGCGTTGTCGTGAACCCCGAGCGGAATCGAGCCCGAGCCGCTGCGGGGCACGTGATGGCGATCAATCGCCAATTCAGCCAAACGGGCCGCGGAACCCGCTAGGAGCCGGGAGGAGGAACCGACGATCAGCAGCAGCCATCCGCGCAACGGCAGCCACATCCCTACACGAGGCACACGATGAAGACACCACTGGCACGCCTGACCACCGCCATCACCGCCATCCTGCTCGTGGCATCTGCCTGTGGTGGCACGGCCGCGACCGTGGCGCCAACGGCCGTTCCCGCGACTGCGGCGCCGGCGACGAGCGTCCCCGTAACCGCCGTGCCCGCCACGGTTGCCCCCGTAACCGCCGTGCCCGCGACCGTGGCACCGGCAACGGCCGTGCCGCCCACGACCGCCCCGACCGAGCCCCCGGCCCCGACGGAGACGCCCGCCGAGTCGGCCGCGCCGGAACCGTCCGTGACGCCGGCACCCACCATTGACGTCATTCAGCCGCCTGACGTCGGCAATGCCACGCTCATCCGCTGGTACTGCTGCCTTGGCGCCGGCGACGCGCCCGTGCAGGCCGCGGCGGAGAAGAAGGTCGTCGATGCCTTCAACAGCACTCACACGGACATCAAGCTGTCGCTCGAGATCGTCCCGTACGCACTCGCGCGAGATCAGCTGTCCGTGGAGATCCAGTCCGGCAACCCGCCGGACATCGTCGGCCCGGTCGGCTTCGGCGGTGCCAACGCGTTCGGTGACCAGTGGCTGGACCTCACCGATCTCATCGCCAAGAACCACTACGACCTGAGCCAGTTCCAGAACGGCGCGGTGGACTTCTACAAGATCGGGGACAAGCAGATCGCGATCCCGTTCGCCATCTATCCCTCATCGCTGTACTACCTCCGGGACGCGTTCGCGGAGATCGGCGCCGCCGAGCCACCGCACAAGTACGGCGAGCAGTACACGGTCCAGGGCGATGCCGCCGATGCCGCCTTCGGAGTGGCCGACGGCACCCAGGTGCCCTGGAACTACGACACCGTGAACACACTGGCCAAGCTGCTCACGGTCGACAAGAACGGCAAGGACGCCACGGACCCGGGCTTCGATCCCACGCAGATCACAACCTGGGGCTTCGAGCCGCAGCGCGATGACCTGCGCGGACTTGGCGCCTACTGGGGTGCCGGCCAGCTGGAGGGCGCGGACGGCAAGACCGTCCAGATCCCGGCAGCCTGGGCGACCGCCTGGAAGTTCTTCTACAACCAGATCTGGACCGACCACACGGCCATGGACTACTCCACGTACGTGAGCACGGACATCAACCCCGGCGGCTACCCGTTCTGCTCCGGCAAGGCGGCCATGGCCGAGAACTTCCTGTGGTCCAACTACTGCACCGGCGGCGCCGGTGACAATTGGGACATCGCGGCCATTCCGGAGAACGATGGCACGGCAACGGCCGCCTTCAACGCCGACACCTTCCGCATCGAGAAGCAGACCAAGCACCCGGACGAGGCCTTCCAGGTCCTGGCCTACCTGCTCAGCGGCGACGTCGCCAAGAGCCTGCTCCAGACGTACGGCGCCATGCCGGCACGTGAAGAGCAGCAGTCCGCGTTCTTCGACGACCTGACCAAGAACCTGGCCGACCCCAACGGCAATCCCATCACCATGAAGGCGCCCATCGACTGGCAGGTGGCCATCGACAGCGTCGCCAAGGCCGACAACCCCAACTTCGAATCGCCCATGCCCAAGTACAACGAGTCCCTGGACCTGATCACCACGTACGGCACCAAATGGACGTCGACGGGTGGTCTGAACATGGACGCCGAGATCACCCAGATGCAGGCAGACCTCCAGGCGATCTGGAACAAGCCGTGACCACACTGAGTCGATCGCGGAGCGGAACGGCCACCTCGGCCGCCCCACGCCCGCGGCGATTCGGGATGTCGCCCCTGGCGCGCCGCGAGGCGCGCTGGGGGCTCATCTTCATCTCTCCCTGGATCATCGGGTTCCTGCTCTTCACGCTCTTCCCCATGATCCTGACGCTGGCCTTCTCGCTGACCAACATCTCGCTCCAGCAGCTCCAGCCGTTGCGTTTCGTGGGCCTGGACAATTTCGTTGCCTTCTTCAACGACTCACAGGCCTGGAAGTCGCTCCGGGTCACCTTCAGCTTCGCCGCCCTCTGGTTGCCGGTGACCCTGGTCGTGCCGTTCGCGGTGGCGCTGATGCTCAACAGCAACAAGCTGCGCGCCGCCAGCGCATTCCGGGTGCTGATCTTCCTGCCCTACGTGGTGCCGTTCGTGGCCGGCGTGTTCATCTGGCAGAGCATGCTGCTGCCGTCCGGCTGGTTCGACCAGTTCCTCCAGACGATCGGCATCTCCAACCCGCCGGACTGGCTGAACGACCCCGCCTTCGTCTACCCGGGCCTGGTGATCCTCGGCATCTGGGGCATCGGCGGCGCCGTCATCATCAACCTGGCGGGGCTCAAGGGTGTCCCCAGCGAGCTATACGACGCGGCCAAGATCGATGGCGCCGGGTGGCGCGGCCAGCTGCGCCACGTGACCCTGCCGCTGATGTCGCCGGTGATCTTCTACTCGCTCACGTTGGGCGTGGTGGAAGTGCTCCAGTACTTCCTGGTGCCGCTGGTGCTCAAGAACGGGACCGGCGAACCCGGTGGCAGCACGCTGTTCTTCAACCTGTACATCTACAAGAGCTTCTTCACGTTCCAGAACATGGCCTACGGGTCTGCACTGGCCTGGGTGCTCTTCCTGATCACGCTGGTCGTGACGCTGCTGCTCTTTGCGTCGGCCCGGAAGTGGGTCTACTACGCGGCGGAGCGCTGATCCGATGAGCGTCGCGTCGGCCACCCGCCAACCCACAGCGCGCAACCTGCGCCGCTTCATCGCGCACCTGCGCATCAAGGCAAAGGGCCAATCGTTCCTCTTCACCTTGATCGCGGTCGTGGCCCTGGCGGCCTTCCTGTCGCCGCTTCTGCGCAGCGCCTCGGTCTCGCTCAAGAGCCCGGGGCAGCTCTCTCAGCTGGGCTCGCCGCTATACCCTGCTGACCCGGTCACGTTCGTCTACCAGGGACACTCGTACGACGTGTATGAAGTGCCGCTTCCCGATGGCAGCACGCACGAGCTTGCGCTGGTGAACAAGGGCCGGACCTCGAGCCAGTTCGTGGATCCCGCCAACACCGCCGCGGGACTGGTCACCTGGCAGGGATCATGGCGCGCGCTGGCGAATGCCTGGACGTTCGCACCGCACCTGGAGAACTACTCCAACGTGTGGAACCTGATCGACTATCCGAGGCTGCTGTTCAACACCATCGCCCTGGCCCTGCTGGGCATGGTTGGCGTGCTGAGCTCCTGCATCCTGGTCGCCTACGGCTTCTCGCGCTTCCGCTTCCCGGGCCGCAACGCGCTGTTCGTGGTCCTGATCGCCACCATCTTCCTGCCCACCCTGGTGACGCTCATCCCTACCTACACGGTCTGGGTCAAGCTGGGCGTCGTCGGCAGCCAGAGTGGCTTCCTGCCCTGGGCACCATTGCTGGTGCCTGCCTTCTTCGCCAACGCGTACGACGTCTTCCTGCTGCGCCAGTACTTCCTGACGATCCCGCGCGAGATGGATGAAGCCGCGGCCATGGACGGCGCGGGCCCGTTTCGCACGCTGATCTCGGTGATCATTCCGCAGTCCTGGCCGGCGATCATCGCGGTCGGGATCTTCCACTTCGTCTATTCGTGGAACAACTACCTGGAGCCGTCGATCTACCTGGCCAACCGCCAGGACCTGGCACCGCTGGCGGTAGGACTGGCGGCGTTCACCGGTGTCCACTCCACTCAGCCTTCGCTGATCCAGGCGGGCACGGTGATGACGCTGGTCATCCCGGTGGCCGCGTTCCTGCTCTTCCAACGCTTCTTCACGCGCGGCCTGGTGATCACCGGCGTCGACAAGTGAGCCTGGGCAACGATCGGGCGGCGGAGGCCGCAAGCGCCGGAACGGCGGCTCGCTTCCGCGTGGCCCTGACCTTCGACGTGGAGCACCCGGACCGGCCGAGCGTGCCGGGCGTCACGGAGCGCATCCTGGACGTGCTGGACCGGCTGCACGTCCACGCCACCATGTTCATCCAGGGCCGCTGGGCGGAGGCCTACCCGGACACGGCGGCCGCCATCGCGCACGCCGGGCACCTGGTCGGCAACCACTCCTTCTATCACGCGCGCATGCCGCTCTTCACGCGGGAGGCCTTTGCCACCGATGTGCGCAGCGCGGAAGGGGTCCTGCGGGAAGCCTGCGGCGTGGATCCTGCTCCGTGGTTCCGCTGCCCGTTCGGGACCGGCCAGGACGATTCCGCGATCATCAGCCAGCTTGACCAGCTCGGCTATCGCAACGTCGGCTGGGACGTTGACGGTTATGACTGGGACGTCGGGGGCGCGGCGGAACTCGAGGAGCGGATCGTGCTGGAGAGCGTGGCCTGCGGCGATGGTGCCGTGGTGCTCCTCCATGGTTGGCCCCGGCGGACGCCGGAAGCCCTGTCCGCGATCGTCGCGCGTCTCAGGGACGCCGGCGCGCAGTTTGTGAGCGTCGACGCGCTCGAGTCCGTGCCGAGTGGGTTTCCGGTGCCGCGAGCTGGTGCGGCCGCCGGCGGTGCGGATGCCGCCACCGGCTGACCTCGGCTCCCCCATCATCGGTGCCATGAACTCCTACCAGCGACGGGGCAAACGGATCGTCGTGGGCATCGACGGCGGCAACTCCAAGGTGGACGTGGCGCTGGCTCTGGCAGACGGGACGTTGCTGGCCGCGGAACGTGGCCAGACCGTCTCCCACCAGGCGGTCGGCCTCGAGACCGGGATGAGGCGCCTGGATTCGATCGTGCGCTCCGCCGCGATCCGTGGCGGCGTGTTCGAGTGGGGTCCGTTCGACCTCGTCGTGGCGTCGGTGGCGGGCGCGGACTATCCCCGCGACGTCCGGCAGTTACGTGATGCCATCCAGGGCCTGGGCATCGCAACCGAGGTGGTGGTCGTCAACGACACGATCGGCGCGTTGCGCGCCGGAACGTCGCGATCGTGGGGTGTGGGGCTCGTCTGCGGACAGGGCATCAACGCCTCGGCCATCGCGCCGAACGGCCGCATGGCTGGCTTTCCCGCCGTGGGAGAGATTGCCGGCGACTGGGGTGGCGGAGGCGGCGTCGGCATGGCCGGACTCCAGGCGGCGGTGCGTGGAGCGGACGGCCGCTCACCGCACACGGCGTTGGAGCGCAGCGTGCCCGCGTTCTTCGGCCTGCGCCGGCCGGCGGCCGTCACCCACGCGCTGTACGTCGGAAAGATCGGTGAGAGGCGCATCAGCGGGCTGGCACCGCTCGTCTTCGCGGAAGCCAAGGCCGGCGACCTGGTCGCGCGGTCGATCGTCGACCGACTTGCCACGGAACTCGCGGCCTGGTCCACCGCCCTCATCCGACGCCTTCACATGACGCGCCTGGACGTGGAGGTGGTGCTTGCCGGAGGGGTCTTCCGTACGGACGACACAGCGTTCTAC